>VBNH01000153.1 GCA_005878095.1 Gammaproteobacteria bacterium
AAGTTGGATACACCCCAAGCGCGTATCTTCCCCGCCGTGCGTAGTTGTTCGAATCCCGCCACGACGCCGGAGAATTGCGTGCTGGGGACTGGCGAATGCAGTAAATACAGATCGAGATAGTCGGTGCCGAAACGAGCGAGGCTGGCCTCGCAAGCGCGCGCGATGCCGTCTCCAGACACTTGACTGGCCTCCACCTTGGAGACCAGGAATATACGGTCGCGCTGACCGGCAATCGCGTGACTAATCAATTCCTCGGAGCGGCCGTTTCCGTAATTTCCCGACGTATCGATCAACGTCATCCCGAGCGAAATGCCTGTGCGCAGCGCCTCTTCTTCAACGGCTGGCGGATGCCTTCCCAATCCGAGATGCGAGGAGCCTTGACCGAGCGCCGGGATGGTGGTGCCGTCTGGAGCCTTTACGGTACGCCCTGCAGTCTTCGATGCCGCGCCTGTGGCAAGAACCCGTGCACTTGCTTGCACCGCAACCATTGCACTTATTGTGGGCAACGATAAGCCGAACGCCGCACAACGCGCATTGAACTGACGTCTGCTAAGCAAATGCTTGTTCATAGTGTCATCCCCCGGCCTGCGCCAGCTTGAAGGCGCCCTCACACACCGACATGATCAGCGCGTACTGCGCATGGACTTTACGCAGCCACGGACCGAGCTGGTCATCTCCACGTTCGCAGGCCGCTAACCGCCGCCGCACTGTCGTCAGTTCTTGCGGATTCTCTCGATGAGCCGTTCGGTCATCGAACGCTGCTGACGCGAGAATTGATCCACACAGGCGCGCAAGTACGGACTCAATTGCCGTCTCGCATAAGTGACATAGCCGACCTCGCGGAGCTCGTTGAGGGTGTGACTGTAGTCCTCGAGGATCGCCGCTGAAAAGAGTTTTCCGGTGCGCGCCGCGCCCACGCGTGTTGACGAGGAGAGCCAAAGCGCTCGATCGGGCAGCGCACGTGCGGCAGAGATCGCCATCACGGATGAGGTCTCGAATATCGAGCGTCCCTGTCGCGCCGCCTCGACCTTCAGTTCCTCCCATCGGCTGCTAATGTCTTTGACAGAGGGAAGGTCGACCGGCTTGAGTCCACGCGCCTGCAATCGAATTTCCGTCCACTCGTTGCGAAGACGGGCGACATCAATGGGCGGCGCATTGATCGTCCGGGCCAGGCGTGATGAGGTCTTCTCCAAGCTGTCGAGCAGCTGATCGACGTTCTCGAATTGCGCTTCCTTCTCCAGGAGGCCCTCTTCCTTCAATGCCTCGGCAATCTCTGCGATCAGTCGCCGCCCGAGGCCGCTGAGATCGGCAAGCGCCGCGAGTACCCATACCGGAGAGATGCGAAACGCCGCGATGCCGAGCAGCTCTATGGCATGACCCACGCCGCGCCGCGCAAGAAAGTCCTGCGCCTGCGGCACTTCGCCGGGGTAGACGCCCCTTGCGCCGCCGACTTGCTCGATCACGTAGCGCAGCGTCGTGTCCACGAGGGTCTTGTACAGCTGGCCGCGGCGCACGGTCCGTGGCAACACGACCTCGCCGATTTCACGCAGCAGTCCGGCGCTGAAGCCCAGCGCCGTGCGGATCACGCGTTCCGGAAGCGACAGGAGGTATACCCGCGAAGGCACCGCAGTACTCTACAGCCGCATTTCTTCAAATGGCGAGTCTCCGTCGTCCACGTCGCGAGCATCTGTGGCTGTGCCTGAGCTAAATAAATGCGGCGATAGTCCGGCGGCTATGCCCGCAGCCGAAATCGGTCACCTGCGACCGCGACTGGAGCCGGGCACGCCGCGTGTGGGCTGCGCCTCGAGCGGATTCTCGGGCCAGTAGTGCTTCGGGTAGCGCCCGCGCAGGTCCTTGCGCACCTCGGCATAGGCGCCGCGCCAGAAGCTCGCCAGGTCGCGCGTCACCTGCACGGGGCGCCGCGCCGGTGACAACAGCCTGAAGGTGACGGGCACGCGCCCGCGGCCCAGGCGCGGCGTGTCCGCCAGCCCGAATACTTCCTGCAGTCTCACCGACACGGCCGGCGCGCTGTCATCGAGATAGTCGACGCGGATGCGCGAGCCGCTGGGCATGGTCAGGTTCGCCGGCGCCCACTCCTCCAGTTCGCGCCGCTGCTCGAAGGTGAGCCGGGCACGCAGAGCATCGGTGAGCGGCACTCGCGCCAGGTGCTCGCGGCGCGTCACGCCGTCGAGCCAGGGAGTAAGCCAGCTTTCCAGGGTCGCGCCCAGGGCGGCATCGGAGACCTCCGGCCATGCAGCCGGCGCTCCCTGCGCGCCGCCGAGCGCGGCGCGCACGAACTCGATCCGTGCCTGCAGATCGCGCGCCTCGCGATTCCACGGCAGCGCCGCGACCCCCAGCTCCCGCACCCCGGTGAGCATCGCGCCGCGCGCCGCGTCCGCAGGAACTTCCGCCAGCGGTTGCTCCTCCAGCACCAGGGCATCCAGCTCGACCGTGCGGCGCGCGATGACGGCCTGCTCGCGTGTGCTCCATTGCACCGATTCGCGGCGCCGGATGCGATCCGCGAAATGCTCCATCAGGTCGCGCCGCTCCAGGGGCACGGCGAGCAGGATGCGTGCATCGCGCTCGCGATCATCCAGGTCCACCGCCACGATGAGCTCCTGGCGCGCCAGTCCCTGGGGCCCGGTGAACGCCGCGCCGCGGCCGTTGGCGAGAACGAAGCGGCCCGCCCCGCTTGCGCGCCTGCGGCCGATGCGGTCCGGGTAGGCGAACGCGAGCAGCAGCCCCGGGTCACCACCCGTGTCGGCGCGGCCTGCGCCCGCGGCACCCGCGGCGCCCGCCGCGTCCGCCTGCCGCTCGAGATCGCGCGCCACGCGCCGGGCCCGCTGCAGCGCCGGCCGGTCGAGCGCTGGCGTGCGGACCTCTGCGCGCAGGATCTCGAGACGCGCACGGATATCCGCATCGCGTGTCCCCGCGCCGGCGCGCAGCAGATCGCGTTCCGACAGCAGTGCCGCCAGCTGCGCGGCGAGTGGCAGCTGTCCCAGCACGCGCGCACGCAGCAGCATGTGCGCCAGGCGCGGATGCGCCGCGACACGCGTCAGTTCGCGCCCGTGGGCGGTGATGCGTGCGGCGCTGTCCAGTGCCCCGAGACGCTCGAGCAGATCCCGCGCGCTGCCCAGCTGTGCGGCCGGCGGTGGGTCGAGCCAGCGCAGCGCCCCGGCATCACGTGCGCCCCAGCTCGCCAGCTCCAGCGCCAGCGGCGCGAGGTCGGCGTCCAGGATCTCCGGCGCGGTGAACGCCGCCAGACTCGAGTGCGCGCCCTCGCTCCACGCCCGGTAGCAGACACCCGCCGCCAGGCGTCCGGCACGGCCCTGGCGCTGATCCGCGGAGGCGCGCGAGATGCGCTGTGTCTCCAGGCGGCTCATGCCGGTGACCGGATCGAAGCACGCGCGCCGCACCAGTCCCGAGTCGACGACCACGCGCACGCCTGGAATGGTGAGGCTCGTTTCCGCGATGTTGGTGGCGAGCACCACCTTGCGCACTGCGCGCTCGGCCGGCGCCAGCGCCGCGTCCTGCTCCTCGCTCGCGAGCTCGCCGAACAGCGGCAGGACCTGCACACCGGAGCCGAGTTGTGCGCCGCTCAGCCACGACTGCACCCGGCGGATCTCGCGCGCTCCCGGCAGGAACACCAGCACATCGCCGTGCTCCTCGTGCAGTGCCCGGCTGACCAGCTGCCCGACCCCTCGCTCCGGGGACTCCTGCGGCCGGGGGCCGGCGGGCGCGTCGGGGAGCGCCGGCGGACCAAAGCCGGCGTAACGGGTCTCAACCGGGAAGATGCGGCCGTGCGCAGTAACGAGCGGCGCGTCGTCCAGCAGCCGCGCCACCGCTGTCCCATCGAGTGTGGCCGACATGACGAGCAGCCGCAGGTCGGGCGTGAGGTGCTCGCGCGCATCGAGGGCGAGCGCGACTCCCAGATCGGCCTGCAGGCTGCGTTCGTGGAACTCGTCGAAAATGACGGCGGCGACGCCCTCGAGCGCCGGATCACTCTGCAGCAGCCGCGTCAGCACACCTTCGGTGACCACCTCGATGCGCGTGTCGCGCGAGATGCGCGTGTCGAAGCGCATGCGGTATCCGACCGTGCGCCCGACGCTCTCGCCGAGCGTGTGCGCCATGCGCTCGGCAATAGCGCGCGCCGCGAGGCGGCGCGGCTCGAGCATGATGAGCCGTTTACCGCGCGACCACGGCTCCTCGAGCAGCGCGAGCGGCACCACCGTGCTCTTGCCGGCGCCGGGCGGCGCCTGCAGCACGGCCGCGCGCCGCGTGCCGAGCGCTGCGCGCAGCGCCGGCAGCGCCTCATCGATGGGCAGCCCCGACCTCA
>VBNH01000154.1 GCA_005878095.1 Gammaproteobacteria bacterium
AGCCTGGTGCGGATGCGCTTCGAACCAGGCTTGCGTCTCCTTGCGGACCTGGGCGCGGAAGGTTCCATCGGCAAGGGCGCGCTCCCGCACGCGGACCTCGATGAGGCTCGCATCGATTCTTTTGAGTGTGGCGCGCACCTGGCCGTGAACGTCCTCGAGCAGTGCGCGCGCGGCCGCTTCCTCTTCAGACTCGGTGAGCACTTTGCCCGAGGTATACGCCGCGATGGCTCGTCGGGCGAGCTCACCGGCGGAGACGCCCTCGCGACGGCTCATCTCGCGAAGCTTCTTCACGCTCTTGCGCGGCACCAGGTACTGCTGGCGCAGCAGATCTTCGGCCTTCGCAGACATCGGACTCCTCCACCCAAGTCGTGTTCCTCGGACAACTATAGTCCGGACGCCTGCACATACACAACCAGATACACAAGAAAGCTGATCCGACTGTTGCGTGCCGCCCCGCACATTCCGATCCTGGTGCTCAGCGCTCCCCAAGACTGGGTTTGACGCTCAACCGCCCTCCGCTCGTCGATCTTCAGAGCACGCCTCGCCTCTGAGACGCGAGCGGTTCTCGCCCACGGCTCACGAACTTACGGCGCTTGATTGCAGCCGGCGCAGACCAGACCGCCGACGGGGGCGCTCCCGTCGGTCTGCGCGGGGCATTACGAGCACCCTCGCCCACTCGGGGCGTGCGCAGCGCGACCCGGTTCACATTGGCGTAGCGGGAACTGCCCAGGGCCCTGCCGAGGTGCGACCTGGTTCGCTGTTCCCGGGAACTTCCGGTGGTGGAATCCCCATCGCCTTGGCGCCCCGCGCCAGAGCCCGCTTGCCATGGAGATACATACCTGACCCCGACATTCCCGGGCCCGAGCGACCGAGCGCTGCGATGAAGTTCGCAAGCGCCGAGACCGCGGTGCTTCCCGCTCTCACGGAGCCGCTGGAGACACCCGCGCATTTCGGGCAGGTGGAAGCGCTGTTTCGCAACACCGTCGAGCATGCGCCGGTCGGCATTGCCTTCGCCAACCCCGATGGGGGCTTCCGTCACTGCAATCGGGCATTTTGCTCGATGCTCGGATTCAATGTCGAAGAGCTCAGCCGCAAGTCGATCGCGAGCCTCACTCTGACAGAGGACCGCGAGTCCACGATCGCCGGTCATGCGCGCTTGTGGCGCGGCGACATCGCGCACCTGGACGTCGAGAAGCGCTACGTTCGCAAGGACGGCAGCGCGCTGTGGGTTCGCGTGAGCACCTCGCTCGTTCGCGCCGGCGGCGCGGAGCCGGTGTGTTCGGTCGAGTTCCTGCGCGACATATCCGCGCGCAAGGAGATGGCGGCGGCCCTGCTGCAGAACCAGTCGCTGCTCGCGACCGTGATTGCCGAACTGCCGCTCGCACTGCTGGCCTGCGATGTCACCGGACGGGTGACGCACTACAACCGCGCGGCGGTCGAGCTGTTTGGAATTCCCACGGACGACACGCCCGCCCTCCCCCGCGGCGCCTACCCGGTCACCTCTCAGGTCTATCAGCTGGATGGCACGACGCCGGTCCCCCCCGAGGAGCGTCCTCTGGCGCGGGCGCTGCGCGGTGACCACGTCAGCGACGCCGAATTCGTCATCCTCACGCCCGCTGGGGCCGCGCGCACCGCGCTCTCGAGCGCGCGCCGGCTCCTCGGTCCGGCCGGACAGGCACTCGGCGCCGTGGCGGTGGTCCAGGACATCACCGAACGCCGCCTCGCTGAACAGGAGCTCGAGCACGTACACAAACAACTGGTGGTCGCGTCCCGGCAGGCTGGCATGGCCGAAGTGGCCACCAACGTGCTGCACAACGTCGGCAACGTGCTGAACAGCGTGAATGTCTCGGCCAGCCTGGTTGCGGAGCGCGTCGCGAAGTCCAAGTGCACCCGGCTCGGGCAGGTCGCCGCGCTGCTCGCCGAGCATGCGGGCGACCTGGCGAGCTTCCTCGCGGGAGCTCAAGGCAAGTACCTGCCGGGCTACCTGCGCGAGCTGGCCGATGATCTGGTCCGCGAGCGTGATACCGCCGTTGCGGAACTGTCGGCGCTGCGCGGCAACGTCGAGCACATCAAGGAAATCGTCGCGATGCAGCAGAGCTATGCCAGGCGCGGTGGCATCATTGAGACACTGGACGTACGTATGCTGGTCGACGATAGCCTGCGGATGAACGAGGGAGCCTTCAGCCGCCATGGCGTGACGTCCATCCGCGACTACCGGGACGTGCCGCTCATCCAGGTCGATAAGCACAAGGTGCTGCAGATCCTGGTGAACGTGATCCGCAATGCCAAGTACGCCTGCGAGGAAGCGGGCGAAAAACGTGTGACCGTGCGGATCCGCGCGACCGATTCGTCGGTGCTCATCTCGGTGATCGACACAGGCGTCGGCATCCCCAGGGAGAACCTGGAGCGGATCTTCAACCACGGCTTCACCACGCGCCCGGACGGGCACGGCTTCGGACTGCACAGCAGCGCGCTCGCGGCCAGGGAACTGGGCGGCTCGCTGCACGCGGAAAGCGCCGGCCACGGCCAGGGCGCCACCTTCACCCTGGCGCTGCCGCTCGCCGCGCCGGAGTCGCCCGATGTCCGGTGACGCCGACTCCCTCACGCATCGCGTCCTCGTGATCGATGACAACGCGGCCATTCACCAGGACTACCGCAAGATCCTGGTGGCCGGCGACGAGACGCTGATGTCGGCGGCCGAAGCGGGCCTGTTCGGGGAGCGGCAGCCCGAGACCGGGCGCCCGACCTTCGACGTGGATTCCGCGCTTCAGGGACGCGATGGAGTCGAGCGCGCCCGCGTGGCTCTGGCGGAGGGCCGTCCGTACTCGGTCGCCTTCGTCGACATGCGCATGCCACCGGGGTGGGACGGGCTCGAGACCGTCGAACACCTGTGGAAGGTGGACCCGGACGTACAGGTGGTCATCTGCTCCGCCTACACCGACTATGACTGGCTGGAGCTGCTGGCGCGGCTCGGGCACTCGGACAAGCTCATCGTCGTCAAGAAGCCCTTCGAGCCGATCGAGATCCTGCAATGCGCCAGTGCGCTGAGCCGCAAGTGGCAGAACGCCCGCGCACTCAAGCGCCACGTCGAGAGCCTCGAACTGGTCGTCACCGATCGTACCAAAGGGCTCGAGGCGGCCAACCGGCAGCTGCGGCATCTCGCCTCCCACGACGCGCTCACCGGCCTGCCAAACCGCCTGCTGCTCGATGACCGCATCGCCCAGGCCATCATCCAGGCGCAACGGCATTCGCATGAGTTCGCGGTTCTGGTAGTCGACCTCGACAGATTCAAGCTCATCAACGACTCCCTCGGGCACCGGGCGGGCGATGAATTGCTGCGCGAGGTCGCGCAGCGCCTCAGTCACGCGGTTCGCGCCGTGGATACCACCGCACGCCTGGGAGGCGATGAGTTCGTGATCCTGCTCGGGGGACCCGTGACGCAGGCGGAAGCGGTCGAGATCGGCAAACGGGCGATCCAGCAGATGGAACCCGCGATGCGGCTGCACGGCATCGACGTCCACGTCTCCCCCAGTATCGGCGTCGCGTTCTTCCCGCGCGATGGAGCGACCGTAGACGCCCTGATCGCGCGCGCCGACGCCGCCATGTACAGCGCCAAGGAACGAGGCCGCAATAACGTGCAGTGCTATGCCGAAGGAATGAGCGCGGTGACGCAGGAGCGCGTCAAACTCGAGAGCGACCTGCATGAGGCGCTGCGCAGCGGGCAGTTCGAACTGCACTACCAGCCGAAGGTCGACACCTCGAGCGGTCGGGTCAACAGTGCGGAAGCCCTGATCCGCTGGCGGCATCCGCAGCGCGGCCTGGTGCCGCCCAACGATTTCATCGCGATCGCCGATGAATGCGGCCTGCTCGATGACATCGGCGAATGGGTGCTGTTTGAAGCCTGCCGCCAGGCGAAGGCGTGGCAGAGTGAAGGGCTGCGTCCCCTGCGCATCGCCGTGAACCTTGCGCCCTCGCAATTCCGGCTCGTCAACCTGGTCGATCAGATTCGCCGCGCGCTCGACGCCGCGGCCCTGGAGCCGCGGTTCCTCGAGGTCGAACTCACCGAGAGCGCGGTGATGAGCGATGCGGAGGAGTCGATACGCATCCTGGAGGCCATCAGCCGCATGGGCGTTCTGGTATCGGTCGATGATTTCGGCACCGGGTATTCGAGCATGAGCTACCTGCGGCGCTTTCCGATTGACAAGCTGAAAATCGACCGCTGCTTTGTCGAGGAGATGACCCGGCGTCCGGAGGACGCATCGATCGTTGCCGCGATCATCTCACTTGCGCACAGCCTGCATCTGAAAGTGATCGCCGAGGGGGTGGAGACCTCAGAGCAGCTTGCCTTGCTGGCGCAACTGGGGTGCGATCAGTACCAGGGATTTCACTTCAGCCCGGCGCTGCTCCCGGAGCGATTCGCCGCTCTGGTGAGACAGGAGCCGGCCCTGTCCGAGGACGAGGCGGCCCGAACGCACAGCAAGCTGGCAGCCTTGTCGTGGACTGCGGGCTGAAGCGGGGCCTCGACCTCCAACCGGACCCGGCGATCCGGAGTTTGTTGCTCAGAAGCATCATCTCATCGATCCACCCCTCAGCACGCAACTGCAAGGGTCGCGCTTGCGGGTGGAGCGGCATGGCGTCGGCCCCCGGAGGCCTGACTTGGCGGGATTCCGCACCGGTAAGCCTTCCTTGTATGCCCGTACGTGTGGAATACTGCGTGTGCTTGCTCTGTGTGGTAGTAGCGTTAGAACGACAAATCCACGCTCACCCGAGGCCCCTCCCGTGTCCACGACCAGCCTGCCTGCGTACGAATCCGAAATCGACCAGGCACATCGCCGTGCGTCGAGTCTGGGGACGGTGTTCGAGTGGTACGACTTCTACCTCATGACGGTCGTGATCGGCGCCTTCTTTTTGCCGGAAACCAAGGACTATGCAGTGATCTGAAGGGAATGACGTGGCGCCGTAAGGGCCGCGCATGGTGTAGACCTCGTCCACTGGCGATCTTAGGGGAGGACTGACAGTGAGTTACGCGAACGCGTGTTGTGATGAGAGGACATCCCGAGCCCGCCGCTCGCGCGGCATCGCCCGTGTAGGGGGTGCGTGGGTGCTGGCGGTGTGCGGGTGCGCAGGGACGCTCGCGCAGGCACAAAGCGCGGCCCCGGCGTCCAAGGCTGCCGACACCAGCCTCAGCTGGAATGGCATCACCTTCTACG
>VBNH01000056.1 GCA_005878095.1 Gammaproteobacteria bacterium
GTGAATGGACAGTTGAACAGGTTCGGGGTGCTGCTCGGCGTGCACGCTGCATTTGGCTGAGTCGCCGATTGGATGGGAAAATTCCCGGATACCGGCACGTCCACAATGAACGACTTGATGGCCTTGTTGTAGAGCGCCAGGGTGAACGCCGTATCCCTGTCCGGGTACCACTCGATCGACAGGTCTTCCTGGGTCGCACGGTAGGGGTCGAGATCGGGGTTGCCAGCCGCTCCTGTCAGCGCGCCGGGGTTGAGCGTAGTGCGCGGCACGATGTCGGTGTAGTCAGGCCGCGCCATCACTTTTGCCGCCGCAAAACGCACCACGACGTCCTTCGTCATATCGTAGGCCAGGTTCAAGGAGGGCAGCGTATCCGTGTAGTTGCGCTCCGCGGTGGTTGGAATGAAGCGGCCGAACGGATTATCGATCGAGCCGGGTCCGCCGGCGAAGACTGCACCGTTTGTGGTCTGCTCCGTGCGAACGATGCGCAGGCCGAGGTTTCCGCGCCAGTGATCGCCCTCGAAGTTGCCCATGACAAAGCCGCCCGTGGTCTTCTCCTGTGCAGAGAAGCTCTGCTGCGGATACAACACGCGCCCCGAGTGTTCAAGTTCAGCAAAGAGCACGCGCTCCACGGCACCCGTGTTCACCTGCCAATAGCTGGTCAGAGTGCCGGGGCTGGAGATGTTCTTGAGGTAGTCCCCCGGCGTTAAGCCTCCGGCGAACGTTGAGGCCGGCAGCGTGTTTATGGGAACAAAGAATCCACCGTAGGTCGTCGCGTTGAACGTCAGGTCGCGCTCGTGATTAGTGCGCTTGATGCCGAACTTCAGTGACTTCAACGGGCCGGCGTCGAGTTTCTTGGTGGCATCGAGGTAGCCGTACTGCTCCCGGTCGTCGTTCAAGATCTGGTGCAGAGAGCCGAAGATGAGTTGCAGCGAGGCTGGATTGGTGGGATCGACCGTCACCCCGTTGCCGTTGGGCGCGAATTGGACCTGCGGCGCGGTGCCTCTCAAGTCATAGTTGAGGACGGCGGGCGCGCCGAACTCGACGAACGGTTGGCCGTTGGTGTTGCCCGTGGCATCCGTGTAGCCGAATTTGAGGTGCGTAATCCAGTCGTCCGTCGGTCTGTAGATTGCGTCGAAATCGACATTGCGAGTCGTGGCTCTGGCGAATCGATCGATCGCGTCGTAGACGACTCCGAAGTCCTGGGTGCCGTTGTTCAAGGACGCGACCCGACCGGCAACCGCGGTGCCGTTCTGAACCGTGGTATTGCTGAGCGTTCCGCCATTACCGAGCGCCCGGGTAATCCAGGCCAGATAGTTCTCGTTCACATTGTTCGCATCGAATTCGGACAGCAGACCCGTCACGTTGACGAGCACCTGGTCGGTCGGCTTGAACTGCAGGCCGATATTGCCGCCCTTGCGGATGCGGTCCTGCTGGAACAGCGCCGAGCCGATGAGCGCTGGGACGAGGGTCGGATCACTCGCGCTCACC
Source organism: Gammaproteobacteria bacterium (assembly GCA_005878095.1). Taxonomy (GTDB): domain Bacteria; phylum Pseudomonadota; class Gammaproteobacteria; order Steroidobacterales; family Steroidobacteraceae; genus 13-2-20CM-66-19. The sequence goes on from VBNH01000056.1 coordinate 1,489, forward strand.
GGCTGATACCCCAGCACCTCTACGCCATCGCGGCGCAGGTGTCGCTCCTGATAGATAGCGGCGAGTAGTACTCCGAATCTATCGTCCTTGTCCCTCCAGCTGATCAGACCCGTACCCTGCGGATCCGTCTTGCCGGACATCTCCGAGTATCCGCCTTGCACGGATGCGTACGCCGTGAACGGGTTCAGGTCGAGGGGATTGCGCGTGGCAACGTCGACCGTGCCGCCGATACCACCCTCCTCCACATCTGCCTGCGCGCTCTTGAGAACCACCACCTTGCCGATAATGTCCGCAGGCAGCATCAGGTAGTTGAAGCTGCGCGTGGTGGCAAGTTGGTCGAGAATGAACCAGTCCGCGGTCGCGAGCGAATGCCCGTTGAGCAGCGTTCGAGTCAAGTTTGCTGCCGTGCCACGCAGGTTGATGCGCTCGCCTTCTCCAAACTCGCGGTTGATGACTACGCCCGGGACGCGCTGCAGTGCTTCAGCGAGATTCTTGTCTGGAAACTTCCCAACGTCCTCGGCGGTCAGGGCGTCGACGACCCCGGTCGCTTGCCGCTTAGTCTCGAGCGATTCACGTAAGCTCGCACGGATGCCGTACACGACGACTTCCTGCAGCTCATTTGGATTGGATGCTGTCGTGCCGCTTGCCTGTGCGTGAACTACGCCATTGCGTCCGAACAGCGCCATGGCGACCGCTGATCCGATCAACGTCGACCTTGCGATTCTCATGATTACCCCACCCCGGATGTTGTCGTTAGCCGATGCACGGTCACGCCGCGTCCCAACTCCCGCGAGACCCAAGGGATCGCTCGCTTGCGAGCGTCTGCGCGGCCTGCCCCCGTTTGGGACCACTTACATGCCAATATAGTACCACTAATCGTAGAATGCTATACCCGTAGGTACCACTCGTTTTCCTTGAAATTTTAATCTCATATTACAATGGCTTATCATTCAACCTGTATCTCTCTAGCAACAAACTGGTCTTAGAGTGGTAGTATGACGTCGTTGTCGTACCGGTCGGAGAGCCACCTTGACGCCGCTGTCACTGGCGGTCGGTAAGCTCGATGAGACGAGCCGCCTGCCGCTCTACCAACAACTGCAGCGCGCGTTGCGCCAGGCGATCGAGTCGCGCGTGCTGGCTCCGGACGATGCGCTGCCGCCGGAGCGCGACCTGGCGAGCGACTTCGGCGTCTCGCGCATCACGGTGCGCAAGGCGATCGACGGACTGGTGAGCGATGGCATGTTGCTGCGGCGTCAGGGCTCGGGGACCTTCGTGCGCGCGCGCGTCGAGAAGAATTTCTCGAAGCTCACTTCGTTCTCGGAGGACATGCGCGCGCGCGGTCGCAACCCGCGCAGCGTATGGCTGCGCAAGTCCACGGGCACGGTCACACCCGAGGAGGCGCTCACTCTGCGCGCGAGTCCCGGCACGCCGGTGTACCGCTTCCACCGCATTCGCTTCGCCGACGATGCGCCCATGGCGCTCGAGTACGCGACCATCCTCGCCTCCTGCCTGCCATCGGTCGATGCGGTGGAGTCGTCGCTGTACGTGGCGCTCGAGCGCGCGGGCAACCGACCGGTGCGTGCGCTGCAGCGATTGCGCGCGGTGCTGTTCAGCGCCGAGCAGGCGGAGCTGCTGCAGGCCAAGGAGCGTGACGCCGGCCTGCTGGTCGAGCGAGTCGGATTTCTCAACGACGGCCGTGCCGCGGAGTTCACCCAGTCCTACTTTCGCGGCGACATCTACGACTTCGTCGCCGAGCTCAGCATCTCCTCGTGAACGCAACGCACGCGAGCACGCGCATGTTTCGCGAGGCGGCCCAGGCCCCCGCTGCGGTGCGCGAACAGCTGCAGGCCAACGCGGCGCGCGTCGCGCGACTCGCCGCACAGCTGCGACACGCCCCACCACGCGCGGTCGTCACCTGCGCGCGCGGCAGCTCCGATCACGCCGCCACCTTTGCCCGCTACCTCATCGAAACGCGCCTGGCGCTGCTCACGTCCTCGGCGGCGCCGTCGGTGAGCTCGGTCTACGAGGCGCGGCCGGATCTCTCCGGTGCCCTGGTGCTGGCGATCTCGCAGTCGGGAGCCAGCCCCGATCTACTGGCGGCGGTGAGCGGTGCGCGCGCCGCCGGCGCGCACATCGTGGCGCTGGTGAATGCGCAGGACTCACCGCTCGCGCAGCTCGCCGACGATCTGATCCCGTTGTGCGCCGGCGTAGAGCGCAGCGTCGCGGCCACCAAGTCCTACATCGCCTCGCTCGCCGCGATCGTGCACCTGGTCGCGGACTGGGCGCGCGACGCGCAGCTCGCGGCGGCCCTGCAGCAGGCGCCGGAACAGCTCGAGCGAGCGTGGCAGCTCGACTGGAGCGCGGCGGTCACACATCTTGCGCCCGCGAACAATCTCTACGTGGTGGGCCGCGGCCTGGGGCTGGCGATCGCACAGGAGGCGGCGCTGAAGCTCAAGGAGACCTGCGGCCTGCATGCGGAAGCGGTGAGCGCCGCGGAGTTGCGCCACGGTCCCATGGCGCTGGTGCGCACGGGGTTCCCGCTGCTGATCTTCTCGCAGAACGATGAGAGCCGCACGGGCGTTGCGCAGCTGGCGAGCGAGCTCGCGACGCAAGGGGCCGACGTGCTGCTGGCCGGCGCGCTCGCCCCGGGTGCGACTCTGCTGCCCACGGAAGGTGCGCATCCGGTGATCGAACCGCTGCTGTTCGCGCAGAGCTTCTACCGCATGGCGAATGCGCTCTCCCTGGCGCGCGGGGGCGATCCGGACCGGCCGCCGCATCTTCACAAGGTGACCGAGACGCTGTGATGAGCGTTGCGCTCACCAACGGCCGGGTGCTGCTCGAGGACGGGCTCGCGGAAAAGCGCTGCGTGCTGCTCAGCGGTGGGCGCATTCTCGACATCGTCGCGCCTTCCGACCGGCGCGTGCGGCGCGCCGAGCGTTACGATCTGCGCGGGCAGCTGCTGTTGCCGGGCTTCATCGACTCGCAGGTCAACGGCGGGGGTGGCGTGCTCTTCAACGACGCACCCAGCGTCGAGTCCATCCGCGCCATCGGCCGCGCCCACCGCCGCTTCGGCACCACCGGCTTTCTCCCCACGCTGATCAGCGCGGATCTGGACGTGGTGGCGCGAGCGATCGCAGCGGTGTGCAGCGCCATCGAGGCCGGCGTTCCGGGTGTGCTGGGCATTCACATCGAGGGTCCGTTCCTCAACGTCGCGCGCAAGGGCGTGCACGATCCGGCCAAGCTGCGCGAGCTCGGCCCGAGCGCGCTCGGGCTCCTCACCTCGCTGCGCGGCGGCCGCACCCTCGTCACCCTCGCACCGGAGATGACCACGCCGCAGATGATCGAGAAACTCGTGGCGGCCGGCGTCGTGGTCTCCGCGGGGCACACCAACGCCACCTACGCGCAAATCTGCACCGCGCTGCGCCACGGCCTCAGCGGCTTCACACATCTGTTCAATGCCATGTCGCAACTCACGGCCCGCGAGCCCGGCGCGGTGGGCGCGGCGCTCGATGACCCCACCAGCTGGTGCGGCATCATCGTCGACGGCGAGCACACCGATCCGGTGGCGCTACGCATCGCGCTGCGCTGCAAGACTCACGATCGCTTCATGCTGGTCACCGACGCCATGCCGAGCGTCGGCACCGACAACGACTCCTTCGAGCTGCAGGGACGTCGCATCAGCGTCAGGGGCACCGCCTGCCTGGACGAGGATGGCAGGCTTGCCGGGACCAACATCGACATGGCGAGCTGCGTGCGCAATGCCATCTCCATGCTGGGGCTGTCGCTCCCGGAGGCGGTGCGCATGGCCAGCCGGGGGCCGGCCGAGTTCCTCGGCCTCGCGCACGACACCGGCCGCATCGCCCCGGGCCTGCGGGCGGACCTCGCGCTCGCCGACGATGCGCTCAACGTTTTGGAAACCTGGATCGCCGGGCGCTCATCGAAAGACGGCGACGGCCGCTGAAGGCACCCCGCACGGCGCGCACCGCGCAGGCGTCAGAGCGGGGGCGGCGTGTCCGGCTCCTGAAATCCCCCTTCCCGGTAGGTCAGCACCAGCGTGTCGCGCACGCCGTCCTTCCCCTGCCCCTGGATCGGGGTCGTCTCGTGAATCACGCGCGCGTCATCCAGCAGCAGCATCGACCAGGGCTCCTGCATGGTGAAGCGCACGCCGGAGGCGCCGTGCGCATCGAACACGCGCGTCTCGCCGCCGAGGATGTTGCGCCGTCCGGCGAGTATCACCGCGACGAAGTCCACGCCATCGCGATGCGCACCCTCAGGCGTCGGACGGCCGACGCCGCTGGCGGTATCGATGCGGAACTGGTGCGCCTCGATAAACCAGCGCGGCACGGCACGAACCTCGGCAAACAGCTCGCCAATGGACCTCAGCAGTTGGCGCCACGCCGGCGCGCTCATGACCGCAGCCTCCACGGGCTCGAACCAGCGCGTGAGTCCGCCGTGCAGGGCGTTGTAGGAGGTGGGCTGCCAGTGCGGCCGGTGCGGCACCGCCTCCAGCAGGCCTGCGGCCGGGGTCTGCACGAAACAGCTGTGCCGGCGCGCTCGGTAGTTGCCCCCATCGCGCAGGTACGTATCGCGCGGCAACCGCTCCCAGCTGTCGCGCAGGGCATCGAGAGCCGCGAGGTCGAGCTGCAGCGTGGCGCACGCGGTCGCCGCCGGCAGCAGCGCGTAACCTGCCTCCGCCAGCTGCGCTCGCAGTCCGGAGCGGTCAGGAGTCATGGGCGTCACCCGTTGCGGCCTCAAGGGTCAGGGGCACCGGTATACCCTATCAATACCGCGAAAGGCGGACGCCGCGCCAACCCGTAAGGGCCTCGCGCGTCCGCCCGGAGCGTGCCAATGTGGGGCTCGGGTGCCGGAGGTGCGGATCATGATCGACCTTTATTACTGGACCACGCCGAACGGACACAAGATCACGATGTTCCTGGAGGAGGCGGGGCTCCCCTACCGGATCGTGCCGGTTAACATCAATACCGGGGCGCAGTTCGATCCGGCGTTCCTCGCCATCTCTCCCAACAACCGCATCCCGGCGATCGTCGATCACGATCCCAAGGGAGGCGGCGCAGCGCTGTCCGTGTTCGAGTCGGGCGCGATCCTGGTGTACCTCGCCGAAAAGACCGGGCGGCTCATGGCGCCAAACCTGCGCGGGCGCATCGAGGTCATGCAGTGGCTGTTCTGGCAGGTGGCGGGCCTGGGCCCGATGGCGGGCCAGAACCATCACTTCGCCCGCTACGCACCCGAGCCGATTCCCTACGCCATCGAGCGCTACGTGAAGGAGACGAACCGCCTGTACGGGGTCCTGAACAAGCGCCTCAGCGACCGTGCGTTCGTCGCCGGCGAGTACTCGATCGCCGATATCGCGGCCTACCCCTGGATCGTGCCGTTCGAAGCGCAGGGACAGAAGCTCGAGGATTTCCCGCATCTCAAGCGCTGGTTCCAGGCCATCCACGACCGCCCGGCCACCGTGCGCGCCTACGAGAAGGCGGCCTCGGTCAACCCGGCCGCCAACACCCGCACCCCCCTCACCGAGGAGGCCAGGCGCGTGCTGTTCGGCCAAACCGCACGCTGAAGGACCGCTGATGCAGCGCGCCTGGCCCGCCGGCACTGCCGCCGCCGCGGCCGCGATCACGCACCTGGCGCTCGGCGCGCCGCCGGCATCTGCGGCCGCGACCATCGACGACATCAGGGTCGGCGGCGTGGACATACACGTCGAGCTCGAGCCGCGCGCCTTTCGCGACGGCGGCGCTGCGGCGCGCGAATGGATACGCCGTTCGGCGAGCATCGTCAGCGGCTATTACGGTCGCTTTCCAACCACCCGGCTCACCGTGCGGGTGATCGCCGAAGCCGGTGACGGTGTGCACGGGGGCAAGAGCTTCGCGAACCCCGACGCCCTCATTCGGGTGCAGGTCGGGCGCGAGGTGAGCGGGACGCAACTGCTGGCCGACTGGGTACTGGTGCACGAGATGACCCACCTTGCCCTGCCGGACACGGGAGAGGAGCACGCGTGGCTGTCGGAGGGACTTGCGACCTACGTCGAGGGGGTCGCGCGCGTACAGGCCGGCAACCGCAGCGAAGCGGACGTGTGGGCGGAAGAGATCCGGCAGATGCCGCGCGGCCTGCCGCAAGCGGATGACCGCGGCCTCGACCACACTCACACCTGGGGGCGCACCTATTGGGGCGGCGCGATGTTCTGTCTGCTGGCCGACGTCGAGATCCGCACGCAGACGCACAACCGCCTCGGGTTACAGGACGCGCTGCGCGCCGTGGCGCGCGCCAGCAGCGGGCTCACCTCCGACTGGCCGATCGAGCGCGTCCTGCGCACCGGCGATGGGGCGGTCGGCACCACCACGCTCGAGGATCTGTACGCGCAGATGAAAGACCGCCCGGTCACGCCCGATCTCATGAGGCTGTGGCAGCAGCTCGGTATCGAGCCCGCAGGTTCCTCTGTGCGCCTCTCCGACAGCGCGCCGCTCGCCGACCTGCGCCGCGCCATCATGCGTGCGCCCTAGCCAGCGGGTGTGCCGTATCGGGCCTGCCGGCAGTCGCATCGCGCTCGGCCTGCGCCGGCGAAAAGAACCCGGTCAACACGGCCGTCACGGCGAGCACCGCGCAGATGAGGACGTATTCCGCGGCCACCGAGCGCCGCAACCGCGGCAGCGCACCGGGCTCCCCGCGTGCCAGCGCGGGCGTGAGCCGCAGCCTGTTGAGTGCGGCGAGACCCATCAGTGCCGCGAACAGCAGCAGCTTGGCGCCGAGCAGCAGCCCATAGGGCGCCAGCAGCGCGGCGAAATCCGGCAGCAGCACCGCCGCAATACCGGCGCCCGCGAGCGGGATCAGTGGCACGAGCCAGAGCGCGCCGGATGAGAACGCCTCGATCACGCGCGCCGCTTGCTCGCGCGGCTCCAGAGCGCACAGCTGCCGCAGCGGCCACAGTGAACCGAACCAGAACGCGGCGAGGATGAGGTGAACGAGCAGCAGCGGCGCGAGCAGCAGGCGGTGCGGATCGACCGCGGTGTGCCCCGTCAACGCGAACGAGCTCAGTGCGGCGAGGCTGCCGGCGACACCCGCGCTCCTGGCGGCCAATCCAGCGTGCCGCAGCCCGAGCGCCACGGCCGCAACACCGGCTGCCCGCATCGCGAGCGCAGCACCGGTGGAGGAGCTCAATACCAGGCGGTGAAGGGACGCGTCGGCGATGCCGGCCCACTCCCCCGCCAAGTGCACCGGCTCGAGAAGGTACTGCGCCCCGAGCGCCGCGAGCGCTCCCGCCGCCGCGCGCACGCCTGTGCGGCGGATCGCGGGCGCGGAGTGAGCGAGCCGCTGCCCAAAGGCCGCGCTGAAGAGCGCCGCGCCCGCCGCCTGGAACAGCAGCACGAGACTCGCGGCGCGCAACGCGACCCAGGCGAGCTCGGTCATCACACAGCCAGCAGGCAGCCGCTCCGGGACCGCACGGGTCTCATGCCGACTACACCGGCCGGCGCGCGCGCGGGAAGGATGCGGACGGCGCCGCAGCGCGGCCGCGTGATGGCGGGCGCCGTCCCGGGCCGGCCTGCCAGCGCCGCCCCTCGTGCCGATGAGCACCGGCGACCGCGGCCACGCGCGCGAGCGGCGCGCCCGCGGCAGGGGCTGCGGCCACCGGATAGGCCGGCAAGGCTGCGACCGGCAAGGAGCGCCGCAGTAGTTTCTCGATGTCGCGCAGCAAGGGTGCCTCGTCCGGCGACACCAGCGAGACGGCCGAACCGGAGCCACCGGCACGCGCCGTGCGACCGATGCGGTGCACGTAGTATTCGGGCACGTTCGGCAGCTCGTAGTTGACCACGTGCGGCAACTCCTTGATATCGAGCCCGCGGGCGGCGACCTCGGTCGCCACGAGTGCCGTGATGCGGTTCTCCTTGAAATCCGCGAGCGCCCGTACCCGCGCGCCCTGGCTCTTGTTGCCGTGGATCGCGGCGGCGCGCACGCCGCTGCCTACGAGCTGCTCCGTCAGCCGGTTGGCACCATGCTTGGTGCGGGTGAACACCAACACCTGGTGCCAGTTGCCGCTGACGATCAGGTGCGCCAGCAGATGCCGCTTGTGCTCCTTCGGCACGCGATAGACGTGCTGCTCGATGCGTTCGGCCGCGGCGTTGCGCGCCGCGACCTCGATCGCCACCGGATTGCGCAGCAAGCGGCCCGCGAGCTCGCGGATGTCCTCGGAGTAGGTCGCCGAGAACATCAGGTTCTGGCGCTCCCGCGGCAGGAGCTTCAGGATCTGGCGGATGTCGTTAATGAACCCCATGTCGAGCATGCGGTCGGCCTCGTCCAGCACGCAGCAGCGCACCTGGCGCAGGTCGAGGAGCTGCCGCTGCGCGAGATCGAGCAGCCGCCCCGGAGTGGCGACCAGCAGGTCGCAACCGCTGCGCAGCGCCTCGATCTGCGGCTTCTCGCTCACGCCGCCGAAGATCACGATGGTGCGCAGCCCGGTATGGCGCCCGTAGTCGCGGCAGCTCTCGGCCACCTGCGCCGCGAGCTCGCGCGTCGGCGTCAGCACCAGCGCGCGCGGCGCGCCTGCCTGCTGGGAGGCGAGGTTCTGCAGGATCGGCAGCACGAACGCGGCCGTCTTGCCGGTGCCGGTCTGCGCACCGGCGAGCACATCGCGGCCGGCGAGCACTGCGGGTATCGCCTCGCGCTGGATGGGGGTGGGGGTGGCGTAGCCCTTTTCGGCCACGGCACGGGCCAGCTCGGGTTTCAGCCCGAGATTGGTAAATGACATAAAAGGAAAACCTCTGTTATCGAACTCGCCCGGCAGCGCTTTCGGCTGCGGCGGTCAGACGCGAGGCTTGGAGTTAATGGTAAATCGAAGTGCGGCGGTGAGGCACAGACTGCGAGCGAAACGGTGCTGACCGAGCACGGAAGGACGTTTGGCGCCGCGCACTGTACAGACTTTGTGCAGGCGCGTCCAATTTACCCGCCGGGCCTGTGAGGCGCGACCACGATTCGACACAAGACCTGCCCCCTCGCGCGTTGCGGGGCCCGTCCGGTTGGGACATCATCGCTTCAGGATGACACATGGATTTGGCACCATGAACCGCATACCCGTCGCACTGGCCGTCCCGGTCGCGGGCCTGTGCTGCGCGCTGGCCGGCTGCTCGACGCGCACGGACGTGTCGGTGACCGGCAACACCCCCGCGCAATACTCGCACGTGTGGATCACCGCACAGGAAGTGTGGTTCAACACCAGCTCGATTGCCGGTCCCGACGATGGCGGTTGGGTCAAGTTTCCCCTGTCGACCCCGGCCACGGTTGATCTGGTGACCGAATCGGGCGGCAACCTCGGCAGCCTCGTCACCGGACTGAAGCTGGCCCCCGGAACCTATTCGCAGATACGGCTTATCCCCGTGGATGCGGCCGCGGCCCTGACGAGCTCGGCGCAGACTCTCGGCGCGCTCTACAACGCGGAAGCGGACTACGTCGACAGCGCCAACACCACGCACCAGTTGCCGCTCGAGCTGCTCAATCCTGACCAGGGCATCGGCATCCCGGGCACGCTCAAGGTGCCGGTAGGAAACGTCGGCGCGGCGCTGTCGGCCACGACGGCCACCACCACGACGACGGGCACCACCACGACCCCGACGACGCCCACGACACCGAACACCTCGCCGACCACGACGACGACCACGACATTCGCGATCACCTTCGATGGCACGCGCGACCTCACGCCGTTCAGCTACGCCGGCGCGACCACGTCCAACGCTATCCTCCTGAGTTCCCACGCCAGCGCCTTCGATCTGTCCGAGGTGGGCGGGATCCAGGGGCAGCTGACACTCACCAACCTCACCGCGACGATTAACAGTGCGGCAGGCCTGCCAGCCATCCAGGTGAGCGCGCAGTCCCTGAGCGCCGACGGCACGCGCCACGTGGTGGTGAGCCGCGCACCGGTGCATGCGGACGGGAGCTTTCTCCTGTACCCGCTGGCGACGAGCTCCTCGAGCCCTGCCGACTACGACCTGGTCATTCATGGCCGGGGAATCGCGACCATCATCATCAAGTCGGTGCAGGTGACCCTCGCCAGCAGCAGCGCGTCCGGCACCACCAGCACCGGAACCGCTGCCAACTCGACCATCAACGCCGTGTCGGTGGGCACGCTCATACCCCGCGCAGCCGGCTCCTACACGGCGAATGTCGGTACCGCGACCGGTGCCGCGCTGCCCGCCGGCGCACAGGTCGGCTTCTACCAGACGCTGGCGACTGCAGGCGAGGTTCCCTATGTCATCGAAGCGAGCCCCATCGATCCCTTCAACGAGACGCTGGCCAACGCGCAGGCGCTATCCACCGGTACGCTCGATTCGGGCACCTACTCCACGAGCGGTGCGTCGGTAACCCTGGTCAGCGCCGCACCCAAGGAGGGCGCAGGACACTACCGGGTCGCAGCGAGTGCGCCCTCGTTCACTGACGGAGCCCTCACGACCACCGTGTCGGCGCCACCGGCGGGAACGACCACGCCGGTCGCGGTCACCGTGCCGGCTCTGGCGCTCGCCCCGGGCACCACCGCCGGCTCGATTTCCGCGTCCGTCACCCAGGCGACGGCGGGCAAATACGATCACGGCGAATTGCTCGTGACCCATGACGGCACGCTCATCGCCACGACACCGCTGGATGCCGCGCTCGCCCAGGGCGCGGGCGCAACCCTCACCGTCAGCGGCCTGCCCGCCGGCACCGCGGCGGCTCTTTATTACGTCGCGGTGCGCGCCTGGAACTCGCGCGACGCGTCCGGGACCCTGCAGCGCCAGTCGTATCCCACCGCGATCGATCTGAGCGGCAGCACGACGGGCGCTGCGCAGCTGACGATCAACTGAGATCGGCGCGAAACCGGTAAACTGGCCCGCTTTCCGGACCGGGCAACCAAGTCACTTGTAATTGTGGGGAAAGGGTTTGCCGGTCTGTGCCTCTAAGCGACGGTGCCGAGAGCGCCCGCGCCCATCGGATCGAAGGGGATAGATGATGACCGTCGTTTGCACCCGCGGCAGCCGCTGCTCTGCGCGAACCCTGGCCGCCCTCGCGCTGGGATTCACCGCCCCGCTTGCCGGCTGCGGCAACAGTACCAGCCTCACGCTGGGCACGCCGGTCATCACCCTTTCACATACCGGCAGTGACTTTGCCGCTTACCGAGTGGCGATCGATTCGATCACCCTCACCGACAGCCACGGCGCGATCGTGCCTCTGATTGCGCAGCAGACGACGTCCGAGAGCGTCGATCTCGCCACCCCCACCGACCTGACGGAGCTGCTCGGAGCGCCGGCCCTACCGGCCGCAACGTACAAGTCCGCCACGCTCACTCTCGATTACACCAGCGCGAGCATCTGGGTGAACGTCAACGGGCAGGCGGTCGCCGCGACTCCCGTGAGCAGCACCGGGACCGCGCTGACCACCGCCACCCTCACCATCACCTTCGATCCCAATCATCCGCTGGTGATCGCCCACGGCGCATCGACGCACCTGGCGATTGCTTTCGACCTCGCCGCATCGAATTCCATCAACACCGCGACCACACCGCCCACGGTGACCGTGCGACCGTTCGTGGTGATGACACCGGCGCCGGCCGATGCCACCGTCATCCGTGTACGGGGCCCGCTCGTCACGGTGCAGAGCGCCTCGAGCGACTACGTCATCAACGTGAGACCCTTGACGGACCTGCAGACGACCCCTTACGGCGCCGTCACCGTGAGCACCGACGCGCAGACTTACTTCAACATCAATGGTGTCGCCTACACCGGAGCGGCGGGACTTGCGGCCATGGCATCGCTGACGGAAAACACGGCCACCGCCGCCTACGGAACGCTCGGGGATCTGTCCGGCATCACGCCCGGCTTCCACGCCACCGCGGTGTATGCCGGCACCGGCCTCGAGAGTCCCGCCGCCGACCACATCAGCGGCGTGGTCGGCGCCCGCAGCGGCAACACCCTGACAGTGCACGGCGCAACCTTCCTCACTCCCGGCATCTCCAGCTACACCGCGAGCTACGCGAACAACGCCACGGTCACCGTCGGCAGCGCGACCGTCGTCAGCGAGGACGGGGTGGCCGCGAGCGGTCTGACTCCCGCGGCCATCTCGGTCGGCCAGCAACTGGTTGTGTCCGGCCTGGGCAGCGTCGACAGCGCGGGCAACATCAGCCTGGACGCCACGGCTTGCAGCTCGGCACCACCGTGCCAGGTGCGCCTGATCCCGACCCGCCTCTGGGGCACGCTCAACTCCGCGACCCCCGGCAGCGCCCTGCTCGATGTCCTGACGCTCGGCAACTTCGCACCCGCCGATTTCAACTTCGCCGGCACCGGCGCCGCCGGGCAGGACGCCAACCCGAGCGCTTACGCACTGAACACCGGCTCGCTCGATGAGAGCGCCATCGCTGCGGGCACGCTGCTGCAGGTCGACGGCATCGTCAATGCGTTCGGTTCCGCGCCTCCGGACTTCACCGCGACCGCCATCACCGCCGGCACCGCGACCGAGCAGCGCCTGGTGGTTGAATGGATCAACGGCGCCGGTGCGACCGCGCCCTTTATTAGCGCCAGCAGCTCCGGCCTGGTCGTGAAACTGAGCAACGCCGCTCTCGGAACCATCCACGAGATTCGCACTGGACCCGCTGGACCCGCGAACACCGGGCCGGGGGTGCGGGATCTGACGTTGCTCCCCACGAGTCCGCCTTTCACCATCGTGGGCGCGGCCCAGGCTGATCTGCGGCTCGCGATCGGCAGCGCCAGCCTCAGCACCGGGGTGTCGGTGTTCAACAGCATCGGCGGCTTTGCCACCGCGCTGTCCGCGACCTTCAAGGGCACCAACAAGATCTACCGGCTGGTCGCGGTCGGGCAATACAATAACGGCGCCAACACCTTCGTCGCCTCGCGCATCAGCGTGGCCCTGATGTAGCCGGCGCCGGGAGGGCCGCAGGAGACCGCGCATGCCCTGGAAGCGGCGCCCGTTCGGCAGCCATCAGCTGTCGCGCGCGCTCAACATCGCCGACCTGCGCGAGATTGCCCGGCGCCGCGTGCCGGGCTTCGCGTTCGAGTACGTCGAGGGCGGGGCGGAGGACGAGGTGACGCTGCGCGCCAACCGCGAAGCCCTGGAGCGTTTGCGGCTGATTCCCCAGACCCTGGTCGACACCACCGCGCGCCATCAGCGCACGGCGATTCTCGGGCGGCCCGCCAGCTCGCCACTCGTCATCGCCCCGACCGGCCTGAACGGCATGCTGGAGCCGCAAGGTGACCTGGCGCTTGCGCGGGCGGCGACCCGGCTCGGCGTGCCGTTCACCTTGAGCACCATGTCGACGACCCGTCTGGAGGAGGTCGCCAGCCGTGCCGGGGGGCGCCTGTGGATGCAGCTGTACGTGCTGAAAGACCGTGCCATCGCGCGCGACATCATGCAGCGCGCCGCGGCGGCGGGTTACGAGGCGCTGGTGTTCACAACCGACGCCAACGTGTTCGGCAACCGTGAATGGGACCAGCGCAGCTATCGCGCCCCCGGCAAACCCACTCTCCGCACCGCGCTCGACGTACTGCGGCACCCGCGTTGGCTCTTCGAGGTTCTCGGCCGCCACGGCATGCCGCGCTTTCGCAATCTCGAGGCCTTCCTGCCCCCATCCGCTGCCACCGCGCTCGGCGGCAGCACGGTGATTCCACCGCTGTTCGATGCGACCATCAGCTGGGATGACATCACCTGGATCCGCCAGCTGTGGCGCGGCCGGCTCCTCATCAAGGGAGTGCTGAGCGTGGCGGATGCCGAGCACGCCGCGGCACTGGGCTGCGATGGCATCGTGCTGAGCAATCACGGCGGGCGGCAGCTCGACTCCTGTGTCGCACCGATCGAGGTGCTGCCGCAGATCGTGCGCGCACTCGGCGCGCGCCTCCCGATTCTCATCGACAGCGGCTTCCGCCGTGGTACCGACATCGTCAAGGCGCTCGCGCTGGGTGCCCAGGCGGTCATGATCGGCCGCGCCGCACTCTACGGCCTGGCCGCGGGGGGCGAGCCGGGTGTCGAGCGTGCGCTGAGCATCCTGAGCGGCGAAATCCACCGGGTGCTCGGTCAGCTCGGCTGCAATTCCATCGCCGAGCTCGGCCCGCAGCACGTGCGTGGGGCCTGAGCCGCAGCCGGTTGGCGCGGCTTAGCGTTCCGGGGACTGCAGCAACTCCTCGAGATCCTGCTTCCATAGCGCTGCATAGGTGTGCGAGCCATGCCCATGGGTGCGCTCGCTGAACGGTATCACGAGCGCGCGGCCGTGCGGCACGCGCTTGATCTCGCGCTCGAGGATCTGCAGCTCGGGGGGATTGATGAGGTCGTCCGCCGAGTTGATCGCAAGCAGCGGCGCCTCGATCCTCCCCAGCGCCGGCCCGGGGTCATAGTCGCGCGACGCATCCAGGGCGTACAGGAGGTCGTTGGCGTCGTCCGTCTTCATACGGTCGTTCACGTAACTGTCGATCACCTCGTCTGCCTGCGCGCGCGTCGGCGCTTCCTGGTGTCGCAGGACCGGGTTGCTGCTCACGAGCCACAGCATCTCGATCGCCGTCCTGAGCGAGGGCGGTTGCGTGCGGTACTCCCCGCCCAGCCAGGCTGGATCGTTGCGAATCGCGTCGATGATCAGCCGCCGCCAGATGCGGTTACGGCCGGACACCTGCGTTGGCAGGCTGGCGAGCGGCATCAGCGCGTCCATGAACTGCGGGTGCAGCTCACCCCAGAGCCACGTATGCATGCCGCCCATGGACGTGCCCATCACCAGGCGGGCGTGATTCACGTGCAGGCCCTGCGCCAGCAGCCGGAACTCCGCCTCGACCATGTCGCGATAGCCGTAGTGCGGAAAGCGTGCGTGCAGTCCATCGCTCGGCTTGCTGGACTTGCCGTGACCGATGCCGTCGGGAAGCACGATGAAGTAGCGCGCAGCATCGAGCGGCTGTCCCGCTCCGAACAGCTCGCCGGCGAATTCGGCTCTCACCAGACTCGCACCGCTGCCGCCGGTGCCGTGCAGGATGAGGACGGCGTTGCGCACCACGCCGCGCGCATCCGCGCGGGACGCGCCGAAGGTGCGGTAATGGATCCGCAACTCCGGCAGCGACTCACCGGAGGCGAACCTGAAGTCCCTGATGAGGAAGTCACCCTCTGCCGGCGGCGGATAGTCCGCCGCGGCGCCGCCCGCAGCCAGCAGCAGCCCCACCAGACTCGCCCCGATGCGCCCCGCGAGGCGCCCGCGCTGTCTCATACCCTGAGACTCTTCAGCCAGTCCTCGATCACGCGCTCGAGCACCGACAGCGGCATCGGCGCTGCGGTGAGCCCCACATCGTGGAAGTCGCGGATGTCGAACTTCGCGCCGAGGCGGCGTTGCGCCTCCGCGCGCAGCGTCAGCCAGCGGGTGTGTCCGACCTTGTAGCTGCATGCCTGCCCGGGCCAGGTGCAGTAGCGCTCGACTTCCGTCGTCATGGCCGTGCCATTCTCACCGGTGGTCGAAACCATGTAGTCGATCGCGCGCTCACGGCTCCAGCCCTTCGCATGCAGCCCGGTATCGACCACGCAGCGCGCGGCGCGGAACAGCAGCGACTGCAACAGACCCAGCCGGCCGAGCGGGTCGGACTCATACAGCCCCATCTCATCGCACAGCTGCTCGGCATACAGCGCCCAGCCTTCGGTGTTCGCGGAGAAACCGCCGCCCGCCTTGCGGATCAACGGCAGCGACGGCATCTCCAGCACCAGCGCCAACTGAAAGTGATGTCCGGGCTCGGACTCGTGATACACCAGCGTAGGCAGCTTCCAGCGTGACCATTCGCTGGTGTCGCGCAGATTGATGTAGAAGGCGCCCGGGCGCGATGCGTCGAGCGCCGGAATCTGGTAGTAGCCGCCCGGCGCCCCGGCCTCCGTGTAGGCCGGCACCCGGCGGATTTCCACGGCCATCTTGGGCCGGATGTGGAAATACTTCGGCAGATGCGGCTGCAGCGCGGTAATGAGCCCGTTGCAGTAATCGAGGATCTGCTGCCGGCCGGTATCGGTGTCGGGGTAGAGGTAGCGCGGGTCCCTGGCAAGCCCGTGCATGCGTTCGGACACCGTTCCACTCTTCTTCCCCTGCGCGCGCAACAGGGTATTCATGCGCGCGTCGAGCTCCTTCGCCTGCTCGAGCCCGAGGCGGTGCACCTCGTCCGCACTCAGAGCGGTGGTCGTGCCCTGGCGCAAGGCGACCTGGTACAGCGCTTCCCCCTGTGGCAGGCGGCCGACGCCTGCCTCATGCGCGGCGCCGGGGCGCAGCTCACCGAGGGCCTGCATCTGCCGGTCAAGCGCAGGATAGACTTCCGCGGCGACGATGCGTGCGGCATCCGTGCCGTAGCTACCCTGCAAGCCGAGCTTCTGCGTGCGCTTTGCGATCGAGGTCGTGAGGATCGAGTCAGCCGGCGCCGTGCTGCGCAAGGTGCGCATCTGTTCTAGCGCGCGCTCGATGAGAAAGTCCGGCGGCGCAACCTTCAGTCCCGCATCGTGCCGCACGCGCTCGGTCTCCTGATCGAGCACCGTCGCGAAGGCGCGCAGGCGTGCGAGGTAGGCGTCCGCGTCTTCCTGGTTCTCGATCCGATGCTGCCGGTCGAGAAAAGTCGGAACGCTCTGGTAGGCGCCGGTGAGCTGGCTGACCACGTAGGGACGCACCCCATCGCCGTACTCGAAGGGCTCGGTACGGGCGATCGTCTCCATCTGGAACTCGACCGTGTCGTAGTTGGCCAGATCCGCCCCGGAAAGCGTGCTGCGGTCGAAGGCTCTCAGGCGCTTGAGCCGGGAGGCGTTGTCCTGCTTGGACTCGCGCACCCATTGCAGCGAGGCCTCGGTGAGCTTTGACCTGGCCCACGCGTACTTGCCCTTGTCGAGCCCGAGGACAGTGAGCTGATCGGGATTTTTCGTCAGCCGCTCGTCCATGAAGACATCGAACAGCGCACCCAGGCGCTCGCTGACCTCGCTCGCGGGCGGCGCCGCGGCGAGGGCCGCCCGCCGCAGCGTCGAGGCGACGCACGCCGCGACCAGCGAACCGACGACGGTGACAAACTGCCGACGATCGATCACGCGACCCTCCTCCGTGTGGGCACGCATCCGGCGCCCGCCCGCGTTCGCGCGGCGCGGCGCCGGTTCACCAGTGAGCAGCCAGCCGACGGGCTGGCCGCGCGGGCTCAAGCCGCCAGCGTGCCTTTCTGCTTGGCAGTGTGCGTGGCGATCAGGTCCATGAGAGCCGGTGACAGGCAGTCATACGGCTCGAGCCGCAATTCCTTGAGGCGCGCGCGCACCTCGCCCATGCGCGCCGGCGGAAAACCCGACTCGATGATCGAGGAGACGAACGCCGCGAACTCGGGAGCCGACCAGCCGCTGTCCTTCGACAGCTCGGTGTGCACGAAATCGAAGCTGTAGAAAGGGTGATTCTTGTTTTCGATCCGCCCGTACATGTGCACGCCGCACCCGGTGCACGCATAGCGCTGGATCGGTGCCTTCTCATCGACGATCTTGAGCTTGTGCGCATTGGCGCTGACGCTGAGCTTGTCGCGTCCGATGACCGCGACCATCGAGAACAGCGCGCCCTTGGGTTTCCAGCACTTGCTGCAGCCACACACGTGATTGAACGCGGTGTTGCCCTTCAGACTCACCGTCACCGGTGAGGAACTGCACTTGCAGGTGAGCGTACCGCCCGCAAAGTCGGTTTTGCCGGGCTTCACGCCGCCATCGACCGCCGGATGAATTGCAGTTGCCATGATGTTCTCCTGATTCGCGTTTTTGAGCGTCAGTGTTGCGCAGTGTGCCCCCGCGTAGGATGCAGCACCCTTCAGAAGGTAACCACCGAGCGGATCGACTCGCCCCTGTGCATCAGCTCGAAGGCGTCGTTGATTTTCTCCAGCGGCATGACATGCGTGATCAGCTCGTCGATTTTGATCTTCCCGTCCATGTACCAGTCGACGATCCTCGGCACGTCGGTGCGGCCGCGGGCGCCGCCGAACGCCGTACCTTTCCACACCCGCCCGGTGACCAGCTGGAACGGTCGGGTCTTGATCTCCTGCCCCGCTCCGGCGACGCCGATGATGACCGACACGCCCCAGCCACGGTGGCAGCACTCGAGCGCCTGGCGCATGAGATCGACGTTACCGACGCACTCGAAGCTGTAATCGGCACCGCCGTCGGTGAGGCTCACCAGGTGCTGTACCAGGTCCCCGCCGAGCTCCTTGGGGTTCACGAAGTGGGTCATGCCGAAGCGCTCGGCGAGCGCTTTGCGGCGCGGGTTGACATCCACGCCGATGATCCTGTTCGCGCCGACCAGGCGCGCGCCCTGGATGACGTTCAACCCAATGCCCCCCAGGCCGAACACCACTACGTTCGCGCCGGACTCGACCTTGGCGGTGTTGATGACCGCGCCGATGCCGGTCGTGACGCCGCAGCCGATGTAGCAGACCTTCTCGAAGGGCGCGTCCTCGCGGATCTTGGCGAGCGCAATCTCCGGCAGCACGGTGTAATTGGAGAAAGTCGAGCATCCCATGTAGTGATGCACCATCGTCTTGCCCATGGAGAAGCGGCTGGTGCCGTCAGGCATGACGCCCTTGCCCTGGGTGGCGCGGATGGCCGTGCACAAGTTGGTCTTGCGCGACAGGCACGACTTGCACTGCCGGCATTCGGGCGTATAGAGCGGAATCACGTGGTCGCCCTTTTTGACCGAGGTGACCCCGGGCCCCACGTCCACGACGACGCCGGCCCCCTCGTGCCCGAAAATCACCGGAAACAGGCCCTCCGGATCGGCGCCGGAACGGGTGAATTCGTCCGTGTGACACACACCGCTCGCGCGGATCTCCACCAGTACTTCGCCGGCCTTCGGGCCGTCCAGATCGACGGTGACCACTTCCAGCGGCCGTCCGGCAGCATGCGCAATGGCAGCCTTGGTCTTCATGCGAGTCCCCCGTGATTGGTGTGCAAGCGCAGCCTGTCAAGTCTACGCGCCTGTGCGTCAAATTCCAGAAACGACTTGTCCGGATGCGACCACGATGGCGACAATGAGACCTCGAGGGAAACATTGACGACATTGGCGCGAGGCTAGCCATGGCAGACACAGTGTTCGGCAAGATCGTCCGCGGGGAGATTCCCTGCCACAAGGTCTACGAGGATGACAAGGTGCTGGCGTTTCTCGACATCAATCCCCTGAGCCACGGACACACGCTCGTGGTTCCGAAGGAGCCCGCCGAGACTCTCGACCGCCTGTCCGAGGAATCCGCGGCTGCGCTCGGGCGCGTGCTGCCGCGGCTGTGCCGCGCCATCCTCGCGGTCACGGGGATAAAGGAATACAACGTGCTCGAGAACAACGGCACCGGCGCCCACCAGGCGATCGCGCACGTGCATTTTCACATCATCCCCAAGCCAAACGGCCGGGAGGGACTCGGCATCGGCTGGCCGCTGACGACTCTCGACCCCAAAGCGGGAGCCGCCCTCGCCGCGAAGATTGCCGGCGCGCTGTCCTGAAACCGCGCTCCCGGCAAATCCCGCGCGCCTGGGTGCTCAGCCGTAGCGCGACCACGCGGCTCGGTCAGCTCGCGCGCGTACGGCGTGTCTGCCGGTGCGACCCGACCCACGCCCGGCACCCCACCCCTGTCCGCGCTCGCTTGCCGGCGGGTCGACGCAAGTCATTGATGTGGCAAGCCCTGCCTCCTCTATTGCTGCTCCCGCCGCCCGCTTGTAGAATGCGCGCCCTCTTGGTGCGGGGTGGAGCAGTCTGGCAGCTCGTCGGGCTCATAACCCGAAGGTCGCAGGTTCAAATCCTGCCCCCGCTACCACTTCCCAAAAAAAAAGCATTGTCCTGGCCGTCGAGATGCAACCCGCTTGGGTACGTGCGCGACGGGCAGCCGAGCGCCAGGGGTCCGCGCTCACGCGCAAACCCCTTTCTGCGATCTCGGAAACCGACGTTCAGCTCAGCGGCTCGTGGCAGGCAGGTTCTCAGCAAGCGCTGTCGCGGCGGAACTGCATTTCGGGTGCCCCCAGCCACTCGCGCTGACTCCCTCCTGTTGGCCAGCCTGAGGGGTGATGTCGTACACGATGTTATCCGGGCGTGCTCGATCTCCACTCACTCCCGCGGGTACGTGATCCAAACCCAAGTCATTCCGGGTTCGCCACGCGATGTTGTGATCCGCGCAGGAACTGTCGCCACTCACGCCGATGGCGCCGACCAGGACGTGGGCGCTGTTGTATAAAGCGAGTCCGCCTCCGAAGACATTCACACCACCGATACGATGAGCCACCATGGGGTCACTGCCGGTGCCAAAGTTCGTTGCCGGACCAAGGTAAGCCACCGCGGTGTTCACAGGATTGCTGTGCTGCAAGCCGTAAAGGCTGCCGCCCGGCTGGACTGCCGAGTACAAGTTGGCCGTGGATAGTGCGAGGCCCGGCAGGCTGAATGCATTAGCGGTATTCGCCTTCTGAGCCGAGATGACGCGGCTCCCGGGCCATTGCTGCCCGCGATCTGAACCGGTGAAGGCCACTGCGCATACCAGTCCATCGCGATTCACGACCGTGGCCCACATGTCGAGATTGAAGCCCCCGTTGGCCTGATTGCGCGCGAGCGTCAGAGCATTCTTCAGGGCACCCTGGCCGGGCAGTCCGGCACACTGTTCTGTATCATCTTGAGCAAAGGTCGCCCCCGCGCCCCAAGTCGTGGCTACCGCACCGAAAAGAATCGCAATCACGCGTGTTCTCGAGATTGTCATAGGCTTCCCCCAGTTTGAATAATGTTATGCAAACGTAAAAGTCGACCATTCCGGACACGGCAAGCCTGCCGAACGCTCCCGCGCGTGGCGAGTGTCCCTCCCAGCTCGAAGTGTCCGTTCGGGTCGGGTGTTCTGACTTCTTTTGGTCTAACGGGTTGAACCGAAACGCGGAGCTCCCTCGAATGCAACTGCGCCGACAAGTCTGTCAGCCGCCGGCGCGAGCGGTCGCCGAGCGTTTCTTTAAATTCCCCGCGGCCACTGTACTGAGTATGCGAGCAGAACGAGAGGTGTGGCCGCTTTCAGTCGGCATCCGCGTGCGCAGGCGGCGCCGCGTCGAGTCGGCGCACTAGATGCCTCAATGCTGCGGCTGTCAATACGGGGAAACCTCCATGTCTGTTGGGGAAGCGAGCGCCGCAATGCAACACGGCCAACACGCCGAAACGGTCGCAACATTGAAATTCTCCGAAGACCCAACCCGAATAGTTCCTTGTGACGTCGTGGCGATTGATTGAAAGCTTGGACAAAACATCGGGATCGAGCCGTGTGCGCCGGACAGCTGCTGTGATACATAGGACTTGCCTTCGACACCTTCTCTATCGGCCGGAATAGCGTGGCGCGGGCTTCAGCTCTGCTGTGCTGGAATGAGCGCGTTGCCAGCGCCGATGCGTTCGCGCAGAGCGTCCGCCGCCCGCGGCAGCATGCGAATGATCCGGGCCAGGTGCTTCTCCTCCTTGGCCGGCTGCACGCGCTCGAGGGGCGCGCAGCTCCTCCTCAGCCTTCGCGATCGCGGCCTGTGCGTGTGGCTACGACAACGTGCCCGCCTTCATGAGCGAGCGCAGCTGCTCGATCTCGGTGACCTTCTTCGCGACCTGAGCAGCCTCCCGCTTCAGTACGTGCCGCCGCATTGCCCACAGACCAGCAGCCCCGACAGCAGATACCGCGGCAGCCGGCCGTTGCGCCTGAGCGCGCCGCGGATCGTCACGCTCATGCACTCGATTTCGCCCTGCCGCTTCTTCACGCCGTCCCACAGGCTTTTGCGGAACCGATACGCAGTGGCTCGTCCTGGTGCGTGACGATCTGCCCGACAGGCTCAACGCGCACCGCCGCTGCTTGGAGCCCGCCGCCGAGCGTTTCCAGGCGGAGCGGCCCCACACGCGCTCGCCGGATTGTGTCGATGCTAGTGAACGCCAGGGGACGGAGTTCCCCGCACGGAGGGTTGCTCCCGCTGGTCATGGGTCGTGACCGGGAAGACGCAATCTCCATGAGTAGGAAAGGGATTCGCCGCCAGCGCTTCATCGAAAGTGCGATACCACGGGCAAGCGAAGTTCCCCGGACTAATCCAGTACTGCCACATCACCTCTTGACCGTTTTCGTCCCGTACTACGATGGTTTGCTGACGGACGTCGAAGGGCGGTTGATGCGGCGGGTAGTACCGCGTCGTACCCTCGACGACCTCCACCACGTTCTGACACGGATAGAAGGGGAAGGCAGGTTGGCAGACGAAGCCCGTCGCGTCCGCACCGATGAAGACTCCGTACCTACCCTCCGGCGGGTTCGCAAATCCGAGAGCGGGCTCGGGGTGTTTGTCGTAACGACCGACCCAAGTGTTTCCTTCGACCCCGAAGTGCATCACCTCGTGCTCTGAGACTGCTGGCGGACTCCCGGTGGAATTGAGGCGATCCCACTCCCCGAAAAGGGGCTGGCCAACCGGTGGCGTCGCAGCCTGTGCCTGTGCCGTCGATCCCAGCAACAGCAGTAACGCTGACGCGCCTACGTAGTTCGCTAGTTCGAGACTTGACATGGTCTCTCCCCCGATGGGGTCGATGGCAATGAACGCCAGGTGCTGACTGCCCCATCACGGAGCTTACCGGCGTCAGCGGCTGCTTCCGGACGCATGGGTCACTCGATCGCGACCGTCTCCGCGCCCCAGTCCCGAAGATGGCACGACTCGGGAAATGTGTGTATGCCCGGAACTTCCCCGGCGCGCAATGCCTGCTGCAGTCCCTCCCAGTATTCGACGCTCATGAGATCCGCATGCGCGGCGCGAAACGCACGACGCAGCGTGCGGTTGCGGACCCGCAGACCCGCCTCGATCTCCTCGGGCAGAAAGGTCACGCCCGGCTCGAAGAACCAGGACGGCACATCCTCCTCGCCGTCACAGCGATCGCGGTTGGTCCGAACCTTCACGTCGGTCAGGGTCTCCACCGCGTCGTAGTCGTACAGGTAGACCTTGAGATAACGGCTCACGCCGTAGTTGCGGATGTCGAAGTCCTTGTTGAAGACGTTCGCCGCTGCGTTGTTGCGGATGCAGAATCCCAGGTTGATCATGGCGCGCACCGCCTTTTCCTCGGGTGCGGTTTCGAGGAACACGTTGAGGGGGGTGAGCTTGCGCTGCGCGATGAGGTACTTGAACACCAGCGCCCTGCCCTGCTCGCGCACGCTGTTGCTCGACGCATGCAGCAGCTCGGTCGCCAGCGCCGGCTCGAACCAGGAGCGCTCGAGCTTGAGATTGTAGTAGAGGATGTTATCGAGCATGCTGCCGGTGCGATTGATCTCGTGCACTCGCTTGTACTTGGCCAGCACGACGTCGAGTCCGTCGAAGCTGTCCCATTTGTAGGCGCTCGTCGGCCGGTCGCGAATCACCTTCAGAACGTAATCGAGTCGCGGTGAGGTGAAGGCGATGGTGACCGTGCCGAGACTGCCCGGCGCCACCGCCAGCAGCTCGCGCTCGCGCACCAGCCGGCGGCGAACCTCGGTCATCACCGCCACCTTGCTGAAGTGGTAATAGCCGATGGTGGAATAGTGCAGCCCGAGCGGCCGGCTCGGCATGATGCTCTTGAGGAATCCCGCGAGCTCGTGGTAGTGCCGGTTCGTGACTTGAAACGGCGCCTCGGTGGAGCTGCAGAGGTTATGAACGTGTGGCACCGCGTGCAGCACGGCTTCGGCGCGGACGCCCTCTTCGGAGCTCAGCAGGGCAATGACAATAGGCTTGAGCTCCGTACCCTTGAGCACCAGCCGGCCCACGAGGTAGGCGCCGCGGTTGCGGAAGAAGCCGGCGCGGACCATCTCCAAGGCTCTCAGTCCGGCTCCCGCCCGGTCCGCGAGCACGTCGTTCACCCGCCGGGCCACGAGCTCGGCGTCGCGCGCGGGATCGCAGAACGGCACCGTGAGCTCCGCGACCTGCAGTGCTCTCTGGATGACCAGGGAATCGATGGGCCAGGAACAGGGGAAGCGCGCGTACACGGCCGTTGACGGCGGTAGCACGCGGTGCGAGCCTCCGAAACCATACTCGACGGGCTTCCACTCGCCGTGATGGACACGCCGCTGGACGGAGTGAAGATAGGCGAGCGCGAGATCCGCTTCGTAACGGCCATGAACCGCCCCGCGATAGACAGCCTCGACATCCGTCCAGAGCGGCCCGCCCTCCGTCAACTTGGGAAAAGCTTCCCGCAACGCCTCGGCGAGCGGGTACACCGTGGCGTTGTACAGTCCGAGACGCCTCCTCGCGTTTGCGATTGACGTCGGATGATCGCGGCTCTGGAACGCCGCTTTTGCCGCCCATGTCAGTTTGAGGAACTCGGCGTAAAAGCTGTCGAAGACGCTCAGGATCCACTCGGCGGTGAGCTCGACTCCCCCTCGCTCGCGTGCCGCAGAGGCAAGCCGGGTGGCGTAGTCCGCGCACAGACTCACTCCGGCGGACTCACTGATGAGCGCGTGCACCCCGGCTATGGGTCGACTCGCTTGCGGGGTATCGCTCATCGGTGACCGTCGACGCGACAGATCGCGGCGCCTCTGCTCTCACCGGCCCGCGGCGGCGGGCGCGCCGCCGGCCTGATTGTCCCACTCGAGGGGCTTGCCGAGCAGCTTGGTGAGCGCATGTACGGCCTCGATGGTCGGCACCGCGGTCTCCGTCAGTCGGGCCAGGTCGAGAACCGAGCCGAGCAGCGCGTCGGTCTCCATGACCCGTCCGGCCTCGAGGTCATGGAGCATGGAAGTCTTGTGCCTGCCGACCCGCTCCGCACCGGCAATGCGCCGCTCGATCGGGAGGCGGAACGTGATGCCGAGCTTGTTGGCCACTGCCTCTGCCTCCGCCATCATTGTCGCCGCCAGATTGCGCGTGGGGGGATATTGGCAGATGTCAACGAGCGTCGAGTGCGTCAGCGCACTGATCGGATTGAACGCGAGGTTTCCCCAGAGCTTGAGCCAGATCTCCGCCCGGATGTTGTCGAGCACCGGCGCTTTGAAGCCGGCGCGGGTGAAGCACTCGGACACCGCGCGCACCCGCCCACTCGAGGAGCCGTCCAGCTCGCCCACGGGAAAACGATCGCCTTCGATGTGGCGGATGACCCCGGGCGCCACCAGCTCCGCGGCCGGATAGACCACACAGCCAATGACGCGCGCCGGCGGGATCTGGCGCAGGCAGACGCCGGTCGGGTCGACTGCCTCCACACACCGGCCCTCGAACGGACCGCCGTGCCCATAAAAGTACCAGTACGGAATCCCGTTCTGCATGGTGACGACCACAGTCGCGGGGCCGAAGAGCCTCGGTACGCCGTGGGCCACGGCATCCATCTGGTGCGCCTTGACGGCGAGGATGACGATGTCCTGGGGTCCTGGCGCCGAGTAGTCCGCGGTCGCTTCCACGTCGCGCGCGACGAGCTCGGTGTCGTCGCTCAAGATGAGCTTGATGCCACGGCTGCGGATGGCTTCGAGGTTCGCCCCGCGGGCGAGGAAGGTGACCCGCTCACCGGCGAGAGCCAGCTTGACGCCGGCGTAGCCGCCGATGGCCCCAGCTCCCACGATTGCGATCTTCATGAGACCCGTCCCTGCAGAACCGATCGGCCGGGGCCCGCGGCCACCGGGGAGTCGACGGCCCGGTAATTCGGGAGCGAATAGACTCGGACGTACGTCTCCTGGATCAGGTCCTCGATATCCTCGGCGCCCGACGTGAAC
Source organism: Gammaproteobacteria bacterium (assembly GCA_005878095.1). Classification (GTDB taxonomy): domain Bacteria; phylum Pseudomonadota; class Gammaproteobacteria; order Steroidobacterales; family Steroidobacteraceae; genus 13-2-20CM-66-19. Next base: position 27,162 of record VBNH01000056.1, read on the forward strand.
TGCCGCAGATAACGCTGCAGGTCCGCGCGGTGACGGAAGATCTGCTTGAGAAACCATTCGTGCCGGTCGGCCATGGATCGTTCGCCGCTGCCCCGAAGAGCGCCTCGTTCAGTCATTCTAGAGCGGCCGACCGGCCCGCCGAAACAAAATGCGAACGATCCAAGAATTCGAGCGACCGGAGTAGCGGGTTTTTCCGCACTCAGGCGTCTCTATTGGTAACGCGGACCCGATGCTGCGGCACGTCGTGGCAGAGCTCGTACAACTCCGTACGTCCGTATCCGGGACCTCGGCCTCCGAAACCTCCTTGAAGTCGAAACGAATCAGGTCAGGGCGTTCCTACAGGGTTCTGGCCGTATGCATCAAGCACCGGATTGCGTATCCGTCAGTGCATGAGCCAAGCCGCTGTACTGTAAGAGACTCCCGGCCCAGGCGGTTGGACTCCGTGCACCTTACGTGTAACGGAGCAACGGCAGGGGGTTTAGGGCGTAGCCGGGAGTACGAGCGCGCAGGAGGCGAGCGGCCTTTCTAGGCAGGGCTGATGCAGGATGTTGCAAAGTGTCTCATCTGGTTGCGGTGACGCTGGCCAGTGCTGCCGGCACCCGAATCGGGTAGCCGCTATAAAGCTCGTGGCGGGCCCCCGCTACCATAAACAAAACAACAACTTACAAGACTAATCTCGAAGAGCTCCGGAGCCACAACGCTTGGCCAGAGCGAAACATCACAGCCGGCCCGCCTGGGGCCGAGGTACTTGCTGAACTGGACTACGCGATCGCCGCGATTGCGCAGTCAACCTCCGGCTGCGCCGGCCCGCAGGAGGTCCCGCAGCATCGCCACCTCCGCAGTGATGGCGGTGTGCAGCGTCGGATCGACGTCGGGCGCAAAGAGCGGCGAGTGATTTGACGGCAAGCGCGTCCCGGCAGCCTTCGCCTGCTCGTACTTCTGCGGATCGGCGCCGCCCAGGGTCAGATAGAAGCCCGGAATGCCCTCGGCGACGAATGCCGAAAAGTCTTCGGATGCGGTGATCGGCTCCTGCGTGACGACCTTGTCCTTGGCGAGCGCGGCTTCCAGAACCGCACGCAGCCGCTGCGTAAGCGCTGGATCATTGTAGACCGCGTCGGTCGCTTCGTAACCCTCGATCAGGGGCGCGCGCGGGGCGCCAGCGGCTTGCGACTCCGCGTTCGCAATGCGCGTGATCGCTTCGAGAACCTGTTTGCGTATCTCGGGTTTGTAGGTGCGCACGGTGAGGCCGAGCTCCGCCTGATCCGGGATGATGTTGTTCTTTGTGCCGGCCGTGACGTACCCAACGGTCACCACCGCGAACTGGCCCGGCTTCACCTCCCGCGCCACGATCGTCTGCAGCGCCAGGACGGTGCGCGCAGCGATCACGATCGGGTCCACGGTGGTGTGCGGGGCGGAGCCGTGGCCTCCTTTGCCGTAGATCGTGATGCGCAGCGAATCGGCGTTGGAATCGTATATTCCGCTTGCCACGCCGACCTGGCCGGCGGGCAATTCATTCACGACATGCAGGGCGAGCACCTCGTCCGGTCGCGAGAAGCGCGTGAATATCCCGTCGCGGATCATCGCCTTCGCGCCGCTGATGGTTTCCTCGGCCGGCTGTCCGACCAGCATCAATGTGCCCTGCCAGGACGCGCGGCTTCGTACCATGATGCCCGCCGTGGCAACGAGCGCACTCATGTGCAGATCGTGCCCGCACATGTGCCCGACCGGGACGTCCCGTCCGGCCGGGTCCTTGGTGTGTACCTTGCTCGCGAAGGGTAGCCCCGTCTTCTCCTCGACCGGCAGCGCGTCGAGCTCGGTGCGCAGCATGACGGTCTTGCCGGGGCCGTTCCTGAGGATCGCGACCACTCCGGTGCCGCCCACGTGCTCGGTCACGGTGTAGCCGAGCGCGCGCAGCTCGGCCGCCACTCTGGCAGCAGTCTGTACCTCGGAACCCGAAAGCTCCGGATGCTGGTGCAGATCGATGTACAGCGCGTACGCCTTCGCGTACGCGACATCGACTTCAGGCGTAGAGGCGCCGGCGGCGCGCTGCATCGCGAGGCTCCCCACCGCCGCCGCCACACCGCACCAGGCGAAAGCCCATCGAATCGTGACCATCGTATGCCCCATAGAGTTTCAAGAGCGCGCCGCGGCGCCGCCCAGAACCTTCGCGCGCAGCTCGGTGTTGAGTTCGAGCTGTTCGAGACACTGAAGCGGGCGCCCGTACGTGCGGGAGCGGCCGCGACAGGCGTTCCGGGCACGCGCCACAGATCACGCGCCACAGATAAAGAATGCAATCGCCGCTTAGGCATTTATACCCATAGTCGAATAATTATTCGACTATGTCTTAAGGCGATTTCCGCCTCAGTTACACCGACTGTCGGGCGCTGCTCCGCCAACGATTGGCCGAAGAAGCCCCTGGGCGGATCCAGTTGCTTTCCGGTCCGCGCCAAGTGGGCAAGACCACACTGCTTTAGGAGCTCGCAAAAACGCGCGAATTCCGCGATCTATGTCGCCGGGGACGGCCCCGAAGCGACCCTGCCGGGCTTTTGGGAGCGCCTGTGGAGCCGGGCGGAGCGGGTTGCGTTAACGGGGCGCGCAATCGTTCTGCTCGATGAAGCGCACTCGTTTTACGACTGGACGGCGCGCCTCAAGGGCGAGTGCGACCGGTTGCGGCGACGTAAGATTCGGATACACGTCATCGCAACCGGTTCCTCCGCGCTGCGATTGAGCTCGGGCTCGCGCGAAAGCCTGGCAGGTCGGTTCGAGAAGATCACCCTGACACATTGGACCGCGGCATCCCTCGCAGCTACATTCGGCATGACGGCCGAGAAAGCTGCGTTGCAAAACGTCTCATCGCGTCGCGAAGACGCTGGCCGGAACCGCCGGCACCCGGATGGGATAGGCGCTATAAAGCTCGAAGCGGCCCCCCGCTGTCACCGGATGCGATGAAGGCTTACCGATACGACGGTCGTCGCATTGCTCCGAATCACGCCCCCGCTACCAACCACGCCTTCCAGATCGACGGCGTGCGCCGGTGCGCGGAGCTCATCGATTCCCGCGGTCGACCGGTGCAGTCCGATGATCAGCCTGCGGGCCGCTGCTGATATGAACCGTCGTCGAAAGCGAAAAGCCATGCTCGCCGCGATCGTGGAACACGGCTTCGGCGTACAGGGCCGCGTAGGCGTCGTCCGGCGTGCGCGCCTCGCATTCGTAGAGACCGCCCGAGCGGCTGCACGGGCGAGAGGTCCAGCGTGCCTGACGAAAATCGCGGATCGCGCTCAGCGCGCTCCACGCCAGCACGCGCGCAGGCGTCCGATCGGTGCGCACGGTGAGCTCGAGCCGGCCGTTGCGCTGCGTGAAAGCTCCGGACACTTCTGGCAGCGCTTTGCCCTCCTCCGCATAGCGGTTCAGTGCGGCGAGGCTACCGATGAGGCGGTCGACATCCCGCAGGCCGTGCGTCTGATTAGGGAGATAAAGAACCCGCTTCGGTTCCGGCAGCCCATTCCAATAGACGTTCAGCGCATCGAGTGGCCAGTACGGATCGTTGGTTGCGAGCAGAATGAGCTTGGGCTGCAGCAGCCGGTCGCGGTAGCTGTACGGGTCGACTATCGCCGCCAGCTCCCGCCCGGTCGGCGAATCGATGCGCTCGGGGAGCCGAATCTCCTCATAATCCTTGATCTCCTCCGACAGCCCGCCGAACGTCTGCCGCTGCAGCTCGATCTGCGCCCTCATGTTGAGCATGTCGATGACCATCGGAGCTACGCCCGCCACGCGGGGATCGACGGCCGCGGTGAGCCACGATGTCCAGCCGCGCTTGGATGCGCCGGTCACCGTGAACCTTGCGATCGCGAGTCCCCACTGCTCCCGGGCGAGCCGCTGGACGGCATCCATCGCGCGTGAAGCACTCTTCACCATCGGCAGCAGCAACGGCCAGTCCGGTTCGCCGCTCTGGAGATATTGATCGAATGTATACGCAATGAGCGCGTCCTCCCGGCGGCCGCCGAACAACGGCTCGAAAGGTACCTGCCGGACGATCACCAAGGGTGCGTGCAGCGCGTTTGCGAGACGCACGAACTCCTTGGCCACCCGCGGGAGAGAGTGCGTGGCGGTGCCGTCGTACTCGGGCTCCCAGGAGCCTCCGTCGATGAACAGCAGCGCCTGGGTCGCCGGCATCGCGAGGCGACGCGGCCTCAGCATGAAGAGCTGGTGCTTCCAGGGGATGCCGCGCCACGTCTGCGACGTGAGGATCGCTTCGAGGTACTCCGCGCCACCCAGCCTGCCGTGGCGTACGATATGGAAGGCGTAACTCGCATCGGGTTGCGCGACGTAGCGCTCGAGCTCATCGCCCGCATGCGCGTGAGCCACGAACGCGCAGCAGATGACGCAAGTGCTCCAGAGCAGGCACCCCCAACCGCGAGAGCGGTGAAAGGCAGGCGCATGTTCAGCTCGCATGCGCAAGCCCCGTCGCAACGGTGAAGTAGCCGGGCCCGACGCGCATATGATGTGTGATCGAGATCGGCAGAGCGGAAAACACTACCGTTGAGATCATCGCATGGGCGATGCCGAGCACGAGCACGTTGGGTACGCGGCGATACAACGTGCAGCAAACCAAGCCACCGAGGAACGTGACGGTGACCAGCAGGGGATTCGGCAAATGGAACAGTGCGAATGCGCCCGCGGCAGCGAGCGCGGCGCCTCGCGCGCTCCCGAGAGTATCCACTGATCTGCGATAGAGCAGGCACAGCAATCCGTACTGCTGAGCCGTGCCCCAGGCTACGTGCCAGGGCAGCGACAGCAGCGAGCCGGCAGGCCCGAAATGCCAAGTGCCGAGCGCCGCGCCGATCGCGAGCGGTACGGCGGCGCCGACGGCCACGGGCAAGCAGGCCTGGCGAGCCGCGGGCCGCCAATTGTCGAGCCGCAGCCCGAGGGAGCGCGCGGATTCATGGCGGCGCAGATGGCTCCCATAACACAGTGCGAAGTACAGGAACGTCACCACCAGGTCATCGCCCGGGAAGCGCTTGTGCCAGACCCAGATGTACGAGAGCACGAGCTCAAGCATCGCAAGGATCTCGGCCAGCGCGGCAGCGCGTGACGGGCCGCCTGTCCCCGCAACGGATCGATAAGTCCCAAAAGATGCTTCGGTCATTGGCGTTTAGCGCTGAAGCCGCAGCTTGCAAGCGGCCAGTGGCGCCGCCAGATCGGTGCCACCGTACCTCAGCAAATGGTACCCAGCGTTTGCCGGGCCCAAAATAAGGTCTCTCCCGGGCGATGCAGAACTCCGTTGCTCGGGCGCATACCGTGCTCCCCCCATGGCTCCCCCATGATCTCTGTACACCCAGGCGAGCCTCCGGGGAACCTTGGCTTGCGTGCCACTCGCAGACCGGGTTTGCAGTCGATTTCCAGCGCTCAGGGGCGCATCTTCCCGACGTGCTCGGGTCACATTCGAGCGTGCTTCTCACACTCGCAAAAAAACCGAGGGGGTTGA
>VBNH01000057.1 GCA_005878095.1 Gammaproteobacteria bacterium
GACGAGCGTTGGCGCCCATCACGATCCGGCGTCTCGGGTCTGATAGAAGTGAGTGCATGCTCTCAACGAAAGCATCGAGATCGCCTGCGTCATAGAGCAACCCGGTAACGCCGTGGTCGATGAGCTCATTGAGCTGACCGAGTCGCGGCGCCACGACCGGTCGGCCCGCCGCGAGCGACTCGAGCACCTTGAGCGGAGAGAAATAGAAGGGTTGCTCAGCCGTGTACGGCGCGACCGTAAGATCCATCGCAGCAAGGTACGCCGGCATCTCCTCATGGGGGACCTTGCCTGCCAGCAGCACGTGCTCCTCGAGGGCACTGCTCCTGATCCGCTCGCGGATGTGCTCCAGACCCGGGCCGTCGCCGACAATCAGCAGTCGCTGATCGCGTAGGCGCCCTCGCAACCGGACCATGGCATCCAGAAGGAAGTCCATCCCGTGCCAGGGCTTCAAGCTTCCCAAGAAACCGACGACCGGCTGCTTCCCGAGCGAATGGCGCGTTCGAATCGGCTCAGGATCTATGTCCGGATGGAATCGTCGTGTATCAACCCCGTTGGCCAGGCAGGAGATGCGGTCGGCGGCGATTCCTTGCGCCTGCAGGTATTGTTTCAGCGGTTCCGATACGGTGATGAGGGAGTCTGCTTCGCGGAAGCATCGGGTTTGCATCTCCTTTGCCAGCGCCTTGAGCCTCAACACCCGATGGCGTTCTTGTTCCTCGATCAGCGGCGCGTTCACCTCGAGGACGTAAGGCACTTCGAAGGTCCTCGCGATCCTCGCGCCGGAGGCGTGGAAGAGCGAATAGCGTTCGTATACAACGTCAGGCCTGAATTGCCTCTCCCCCAGCTCAGCCAAGGCACGAGCCGCGAATTCCGTGTCATACGACAGTTTGTCGAGCTCGTGGCACACGGCCACATCCTGCGCGTCGAACGCCAACCCCAGCCGCGCCGCCTCTTTCTCACGCCTTTCTTGACTCAACTGCGGTTCGATTTCGATCACTGTCGCGTGCGGATCGGGATTACCTTCCCCGCGATCAGCGCACAACAGGCAGGCCTCGTTGCCGAGGCGGGTGAGCGCGTTTACGAACTCTCGCACGTGTACGGACGCTCCCTTGAAGCCCCTGATCGGTATGCCCCAATCGGCGCAGATGTAAAGCACGTTCACGAGATCTTCCTCCCCTCGAGCAGGAATGCATGAATTGGCTTCGCGTTGCGCCGACTTACATGGATGTGATCCCTGCGATGCTCCGCTCCGGTGCGCTCACGTCGAGACCCTCTCGGCGTCGCCGATCCGCGCGCGGCCCGAGGCGAACCCACCGTCGCCCAACTTGCCGTGAACTACGCGTGTACGCGTGAATTGTCCATACTTTTTGTAGTGTACGTCCCGACCCGTAGCAGGGCGGGTGAGCGCAGTGCCTCAGGTGAAACCCTACCAATCAACTTCGTTGCCTCACGTGAAATGTCACCATTGCTGTCCTCAACGGTACGATCTACGACGAGGCTGCGAAGCAGGCGCTGATCGTGCTGTGGGAAGAATCCCATCCGGACCAGGGTGCTCACGATGAGCGCTGCAACGATCGACCGATTGCTGCGCGCGCCGCGCAATGCAACACGCACGAGGAAGCCTCGCCGCGTGACGCCGGAGATCCGTCGCCGCGTTGCGGTGCGAACCTTTGCCGACTGGAACGAGCCGCCGCCCGGCAGCATGGAGATGGATCTGGTCGCGCACTGTGGAGACATGAACCGGGGCAGCTACGTGCATAGCCTTTGGGCGGCGTCGGGTCGGCGAGGGCCACCGCGATCTGCGGCAGATCGCAAGCAGCGGCTGGCGCCCGACGATCTCTTGAACTCCCGGATGTCCGCGCGCAGCTGCTCGGCTAAGTGCATCCGGTTCTTGCCCGCCTTCACATTGGGGCCGTCGAGCTTGCGCACGTAGTTGCGGTTAAACACCGCGGGGAGCGGTTTTATGGACTCGAGGAACGGTTGGATACGATCGATCAGCTCGCGGTCGAGCACGCCAGCCTTCGAAGCCGCGGCGTACATGTCATCCGTGAATATGTCCCAGCCGGTGAAGACGAGGTCGTTGAGATCGGCGAGCGGTAAGAAATCCCTGATCTTGGGACTACGCGCATCGGTGCGCTTACCCAGTCGGATGGTTCCCAATTGAGTCAGTGAGCCGACAGGCTGCGCCAGGCCCCTGCGAATGGCTTCCACGCCGGCCACGAAGGTTGTGGCGACCGCTCCCATGCCGGCAATCATCACACCCAGCTTGCCATCGGCCGGATGAATGCCGTGATATTTTCGGTGATCGGTGTGGTCCATGGCGAGTGCCCCCCGATCTGTGCGGCGCCGTAATCCTAACGGGGCAATCCTACGGCGAAACCCTACAGCGCAATCCTACGGCGAAACCCGACGGCGACGAATAAACACTACGGCTGGCCTCAGGGTGTCCGACACACTCAAGTTGCGTGTGCCGCTGATTCGCAACCTAACCTAGCAGTTGCCGAGGAATTCCCAACCTAACAATGGAGGTCCGAGCGGCATCTTGACTTTTTGCAGTGGGCACCCATGATTGTTACCGATATATTGCAGTGATGTTACAAGCTGAATGCTGTGGTGTTCGCTCGGATCAACCTGAGGGTGGCTTGAGGTAGCTCAGACCGGGTACCTCCATACCTTGATTTTGCGCGAGTTGTGAGCGACGGCAACCGGGTCCGTCGGCCGATGGAAGCGATTTGAGCGCCTGGGCGCGCCCTGGGAGCTCCAAGGAAGAGATGCGCTTCTGCTTCATCATCGAAGATGAGTACCGGCGCCAGTCCATGCCGATGGTCATCGCGCGCCACTTGGCGCAGTCGGGGCACGCCGTCGATCTGTTGGAACCCACGAAGACGGTCACGGCCTTGTGGGACCTCAGGCAGCGGTTGTACGACGCCTACATCCTGAAGACGGTAGCAGACGGGCCTGGGCTCTGTATCCTGGAGGCTGCGGAAGCGGCCGGCATACCAACGATCAATAATTCAAGGTCGATCAGATTGGTGCGCGACAAATCCCTGTGCACCGCATATGCATATGCTCATGGGTTGCCCGTTCCCCACAGCTACTTTGTTGCCGACCCGCACCTGCTCAAGAAGATCCCCAGGGAGATTTATCCGCTGGTCGTCAAGCGGACCAATGGCAGCTCCGGTCGTGGCATCTACCTCGTGAATAGTCCTGGTGGCGGCTTGCGTCGACCAAAATACGCGGGCCGAGTATCTGACTTCTTCCTGGTCCAGCATTACGTAGAGAACCCCGGATATGACATCAAGCTCTATGTAATAGGCAAGGATGTATTTGCTGTGGCGCGGGGATCGCCACTTCATCCCGAGGTGGAAGTGGCACACAAGCTGCTTCCCCTCAAACCGGCCTGGCTCAAGTTGGCACTACGTGTTGGCGAGGTTTTCGGCCTGGTTATCTACGGCTTGGACGTGCTCGAGACGCGCCATGGCCCCATGGTAGTCGACATCAATGACTTTCCCAGCTTCGGAAAAGTGCCGCATGCGGTCAGCCTGATTTCAGACTACATCGTGCGCTTCGCTAAAAAGGCGAGAATGAAGCGTGGCTGGCTGCCTTTTGCTCCGCGAATTGCTCCGCGAACACTTCATTCGACGAGCAGCAGTGGCCAGCATGTGAGAAGCGGAAATGGGCTCGCGCGATGAAACGACGACTCGCTATGCCACTGATGGCAATCATCGCGGAGGGGTTGCTCTCGCGGCTCAGCTTTGGCTTGATCAATTTCAGCCTGCCTCTGTACGCCCGGCACCTTGGCCTCAGTCTCACTGAGGTCGGCGTTCTTGCGGCTCTCAGCAGTGCGGTGGCTCTGGGATTGAAACCTCTGGTGGGGTGGGCGGCCGATCGGTTTGGTCTGAAGCTGATGTACCTCGTGGCGATCAGCGCACGCAGCCTGGTGTCGCTTGCCTTCGGGTTCGCCGTTACGCCGTGGGAGCTTTTCGCAATCCGGGGCGCGCACGGAATTTCCCGGTCACTGCGGGACCCGTCGGCAAATGCCCTGCTTGCCGAGCACGGGGGAGAGAAGTCCGTGGCATCCGCCTTTGCCTGGTACCAGACGGCCAAGACGGTGGCGGGTTCGCTGAGCAGGGCTCTTGCGGGAATCCTCTTGACCATTACTGCTGCCAATTACACGCTGGTATTCCTGATAGCCTTCGGCCTTTCGATGCTGCCGTTGCTCGCCGTTGCGCGGTACGTGAAGGAGCACCGAGACCCGACTGTTCCGCGCGAGCACCGCGGATCATCCTCTGCACTACTGGCTGGCGGGCAGAACGCAGGACCCTCGGGATCCGCAATGCCCGGGCGTCCGCGGGTCCTGCCGTTTGTCGGTCTCGGATTCCTGATGGCCGGTACCGCCGAGATGCTCAACAGCCTCTTCCCGGTTCTGGCGACCGAATACGCTGGCCTGAGCAGCGCGCAGGCCGGAGTCATCTATGCGGTATCGACGCTTGGCATTATCTTCTCCGGCCCGATCTTCGGTTGGCTCTCTGACACCGTGAGCCGCAGACTGGTGCTCGCGGTGAGGGCCGTGGCTAACACCGGTTCCTCGATCCTCTACCTGTTGTTTCCCACGTTCGCTGGAATCGCCATAGCGAAGGCCGCCGATGACATGGGGAGGGCTGCTTTCCGGCCGGCGTGGGGCTCACTGATGGCCGAGGTCTCCAGTTTCGACAAGCGCAATCGCGCGCGCACCATGGGCTGGATGAGCATGGGGGAGGATGCGGGGGCAGCCCTCGCGCCGATTCTGGCGGCTTTCTTATGGGGAACATGGGGCATCGCAGCTCTCATGGGCTTGCGGGTCGTGCTCGCAGCGGCTACGGAGCTGTATGTTCTATTGATCACCCGCAGTCCTGCGGAACAGCGGGTCGAGCGGCGCGCAGATATGCTGCCCGCCCGGCGCGCCGGCAGGTAACTTTCAGGAATCACGGCCGCTTCGTCAGCCAAGCGTCCCGGACCAGGAAACCGGCACCCGCGGATACCGCGCGCCCAGCCGGCTCGGTGTATCCCACAACCTTCATTCTTGTGGGGTACGTTTTGCCGGCGCGAAGCGTTTCTGGGCACGCCGGGGAACCTGACGCAACGGACGAACGAAGGCGGTACGAAATTTTGGGTCCATCGTTACTCGGATGCGGTCGGCCGGCGTCATGAAACCTACCTGGGGACGAATGACGATCGAGCCGTGCTCGCTCGCTTGGAGTCTTTGCGCAAACGGATAGAGGAGGCGACCGTTGATCGCAAAACCTATTCCACCCTGGCGAGCCTGCACAATCACGGGTTATTCCGCGCGGGCGCTGTCCTGATCGGCTCGCATGCGTTCGGAACGCTGCTGAATGGGCTGGGCGCGAAAACAGTGCCGTACGCCACCGAAGAGGCTGATATTGCGCGCTCCGAGGCGCTCGCGCTCCCGGAATTACCTGCGTTTATTGACATGTTGCGCGAGACGGGCATCGGGTTCTTCGAGGTCCCGGCGCTGAATCGTCGCCAGCACCCGACGTCCTTCAAGGAAGGCGGGCGATCCCGACTAAAGGTCGATCTGCTCTTGGCACCCATGCCGCCTCGCGTGTCGAACGCCATGTGACAGTCCGTCACGAGTGACGGTGTGCCGTGACGACGATCACCGGCAACGCTTCGTCGGGCACGGTGCTGGAGACGGGGGCAGCGACAACCGGCAGCGATTGGGCGTGCAGCGGCAGACTGGAAAATGCCGCCCATTCGATGGCAGTGATGACGAGTGCCGCAGCGAGACTGACAAGGCGACTGGCGTTCATGATGGCTCTCCTATGGCGAAACTTGGTGGTGACGATTCGAGTGCAATGCTGAGCGTGTGAGGGATGCGCGCTGTCATAAGAGCTGAAGGGTCGTTAAGCGCGGCTGAAGGGATAGCGCAGGCGCGTGGCGGTCATCCGGGAGGATTCGCGGGCTGCAACTCGATCCGGCAGTCCGCAGCGTTACCGGCGTATGATCAGCTCCGGATGATTGCCCAGGCATCGACCCGTGCCGACACGCGAGACCAGTCGTCGAAAGAAAGCAGCGCCCCCGCCGCAGTCGCCGGCCGGTGCCGATCGGGTCTCCCGGCGCTCAAGCGCCGGTACAGCACCCCGCGCGGCGTATCGGCGGGCGCCGCTCGCGAGTCTGCGGGTCTTCGTCGCAGTTGCGGAACACAAGAGTTTCACGCGCGGTGCGGATGCGCTGGGCGTCACCGCGAGCGCCGCCAGCATGCAGGTGCAAGCGCTCGAGGAATATCTGCGCGTGCCGCTCTTGCGCCGCAACGGCCGCCAGGTCGAGCTGACACCGCAGGGCGCGCTGCTGCGGCCGAAGGTTGAGCAGGCGCTCGCAGATCTCGAGCGTGCGATCGACGAGGCGCGTGCCGACCGCGGCTCCGGGCCATTACGTGTGACGACGATCGCCTCTTTCCTTGCGCAATGGCTGCTCCCGCGACTGCCGGATTTCACCTCGCACCACACGGGCATCGACGTGCAGATCCACACATCGACCGAGCTCGTCGATTTCGTCAAGACGGGAATGGACGCCGCGATCCGTTTTGGCGCGGGAAGCTGGCCCCGCCTGCACGTGCAGAAGCTGTTCGACGAGTGGCTGGTCCCGGTGTGCACGCCTGCGCTGCTGCAGCGCGATGGACCCATCGCCGAGGCGCGGGATCTCAAGCGCTACAAACTGCTGCATAGCACCTATGAGCCGTGGACCGCGTGGTTGCTCGAAGGCGGTCCCGACGAAGTGTGGCCGAGTTCGGGCGCCGCATTCGATGACGCAATCGCCATCGTGCGTGCCGCGCAGGCGGGCCAGGGACTCGCGCTCTCACGCTGGTCCCTGGTCGCGGACGAAGTCGCGATGGGTCGGCTCGCCATGGCCGGTCGGGCAGTTCGCTCTGCGCACGCTTACCACTTCGTGTGTCCGCCGGCGCATCTTGCACTCGAAAAAGTCGCGGCTTTCCGCGCATGGCTTGCGGCCGCGTGCGCCCGATTTCCGCCGCCCCTGCGCGCTTAGCAAAGCGCACGTGGTTCCGCGCGACGCGACCACTTAAAGAGCCCTCACTCCGCCGAGACTGACTGCGGCAACGCCTTGAGACGCCGATCTGCGGTCAGGAGCTTCAGGGCTCGACCTCGCTTTGCGCAAGCAGGAGCCGGTCAAAAGGACCCGGTTGGCGGCCCGAGACCTGGGCCACAGCGGCTGCGTGGCGCATGGTCACATCCAGAGTCTGGAATCCGGCCTCCATAGCGGCCGCCTCGAGGGTCGCGAGCGAGCGGCGCAAGGAGTTTGCATTGGCTCGGAATTCCTCCCAGCCGCGCCTTAGTCTTGCGCGTTGAGGACGGAGCTGAAATCGCTGGCGAGTTGTCGCCGCCGCAGCAGCATGTAGACCACCGGCACCACGAACATCGACAGGAGCGGCGCCGTGATCATGCCACCGACCATCGGCGCGGCAATGCGTCGCATCACCTCCGAGCCCGTGCCGCTGCCCCACATGATGGGCAGGAGGCCCGCGATGATCACCGCCACCGTCATGGCGATTGGCCGCACGCGTAAGGCGGCGCCCTCGATGATGGCCTCGATGAGATCGCGCTCGCCATTCAGACGGCCGGTCGCGGCGCGGGCGGCGAGCACCTGGTTCAAGTAGACCAGCATCACGACGCCGATCTCCGCCGCGACACCTCCCAGGGCGATGAACCCCACCGCCGAGGCGATCGACATGTTGTAATTCAGGAGAAACATCAGCCAGAACCCGCCAACCAGTGCACCGGGCAGCGTCGCCATGATGAGGGCGGCATCACTCGCGCGCCGAAACGTGAGGTACAGAAGGACGAAGATGATGGTGAGCGTTGCCGGCACGACGATCTTCAGTCTCTCGGTAGCACGCCCGAGATACTCGAACTGGCCGGACCAGGAGATCGAGTAGCCGGCCGGCAGTTCGACCTGCCGCGCGACCGCCTGCTGCATGTCGCGCACCGCCGTGCTCAGGGCGCGCCCGCGAACATCGACGTACACCCAGCCCGAGAGGCGCGCGTTCTCGCTCCTGAGCATCGAGGGCCCATCCGCAATGCGAATACTCGCGACATCACCGAGTCTGATCTGCGCGCCGCGCCCGGTGAGCACGGGCAGGTCGCGCAGGCCCTGCAGAGAGTCGCGCACCTCGCGCGGATAGCGCACGTTGATCGGGAAGCGCTGCAGCCCTTCGACCGTCTCGCCGATGTCATCCCCGCCAATGGCGGCGGATACGATGCTCTGTACGTCGGAGATGTTGAGGCCGTAGCGCGAGGCGCGATCACGGTCGATGTTCACGTCGAGGTAGCGCCCGCCGGTGAGACGTTCGGCAAACGCGGACGTCACGCCTGGGACCTGCCTTACCGCGCTCTCGACTTGCCGCGCCAGACGGTCGATGACCTGAAGATCGGTGCCGGCGATCTTGACCCCCACCGGGCTCTTGATGCCGGTGGCGAGCATATCGATGCGGTTGCGTATCGGTGGCACCCAGATGTTGGTCAGCCCCGGCACCTGCACCACCCGATCGAGCTCCTGCACCAGCTTCTCGGGTGTCATGCCGGCGCGCCATTGTCCCCGTGGCTTGAACTGGATGGTGGTCTCGAACATCTCGAGCGGCGCGGGATCGGTGGCCGTCTCGGCGCGTCCCACCTTGCCGAACACACTCGCCACTTCAGGCACAGTCCTGATGAGCCGGTCCGTCTGTTGCAGCAGCTGCGTGACCTTGCCCGCCGAAATGCCAGGCAGGGCAGAGGGCATGTAGAGCAGGTCGCCCTCATCGAGCGGGGGCATGAACTCGCCGCCGATATGCGTGACGGGGTAGGCCGTAGCGAGCACGATCAGCAGCGCCGCGAGGAGCACCGTTTTGGGGTAAGCGAGGACCCGGCGCAGCAAGGGCTGGTACAGGCGAACGAGCCCGCGATTGATCGGGTTGCTGTGCTCGCGCGGAATACGGCCGCGGATCAGATAACCCATCAGCACGGGGATCAGCGTGATCGCCAGCCCCGCCGCGGCGGCCATCGAGTAGGTCTTGGTGAAGGCGAGCGGCGAGAACAGCCTCCCCTCCTGGGCCTGCAGTGTGAAGACCGGAACGAACGAGAACGTGATGATCAGGAGCGACGCGAACAGCGCAGGCCCCACCTGGACCGCGGCATCCCCGATCACCTGCCACTGCTCGGGGCCGGCGAGCACACCTCCCGGATGAGCCTCCTGCCAGACCTCCAGATGCTTGTGGGCGTTTTCGATCATGACGACTGCGGCGTCCACCATCGCCCCGATGGCGATCGCGATGCCCCCGAGAGACATGATGTTGGCGTTGACCCCCTGGTAGTGCATGACGATGAACGCCGTCAGCACGCCCAGCGGCAGCGACACGATCGCGACAAAGGCGGAGCGCAGGTGAAAGAGAAACACCGTGCACACGAGTGCGACGATGAGGAACTCCTCGAGCAGCTTGCCCGTGAGATTCTCCACCGCGCGCGTGATGAGTCCCGAACGATCGTAAGTGGGGATGACTTCGACACCCGACGGCAGGCTCGCCTTCAGTTGCACCAGCTTCTCTTTGACGGCGTTGATGGTTTCGAGTGCGTTCTTGCCCGAGCGCATGATGATGACGCCGCCGGCCACTTCTCCCTCACCGTTCAAGTCCGTGATCCCGCGCCGCATCTCGGGACCCACCTGCACGTGCGCCACGTCGCCCAGGCGCACGGACACCCCGGCATCGGTCGTGGCGAGGGGGATGCTGCGGAAGTCCTCGAACGACTTGAGGTAACCCGAAGCGCGGACCATGTACTCCGCTTCGGCAAGCTCGAGCACCGAGCCGCCAGTCTCCTGGTTCGCGTTCTGGATCGCGGCGATGACCTTGTCGTGTGGGATGTTGAACGCGCGCAGGCGCTGCGGATCGAGCACCACCTGGTACTGGCGCACCATGCCGCCCAGCGATGCGACTTCGGCCACGTTCGGCACGGACTTGAGCTCGTACTTCAGGAACCAGTCCTCTAGCGCCCGTAGCTGTGAGACGTCCAGCCGGTGGCTCCTGTCGATAAGTGCGTACTCATAGATCCAGCCGACGCCGGTCGCATCCGGGCCGAGCGCGGTCCTGGCCTCCTTCGGCAGACGCGACTGCACCTGGTTCAAATACTCGAGTACCCGCGAGCGGGCCCAGTACAGGTCCGTGCCGTCCTCGAACAGGATGTACACGAACGAATCGCCGAACATGGAGTAACCGCGTACGGTCTTCGCTCCGGGAACCGAGAGCATGGTGGTGGCGAGCGGATAGGTGACCTGGTTCTCGACGATCTGCGGGGCCTGCCCGGGATACGTGGTGCGGATGATCACCTGCACGTCGGAAAGGTCGGGGAGGGCATCGAGGGGAGTCCTGAGCGTCGCCCACGAGCCCCAGGCCGCGATCATCGCGACCCCGAGAAGCACCAGGAACCGGTTGGCGATGCAGGAGCGGATGAGCCGGGCGATCATCATTGCAGGCGGGCCTCCGTGCTCTTGAGGCTGGCCTCCGAATCGATGAGGAATTGACCGGAGACGACCACCCTTTGTCCCACCGTCAACCCCGATCGAATCTCGGTCTGCCCGCCGTCCTCGGCGCCGATCTCGACATTGACTCCCCTGAACCTACCCTCTCCTTCGGCGAGCATGACGACGCTGCGGGTGCCGGTCCGAATGACCGCCTCGCTCGGAACGAGCAGCACGTCCCGCTCGGCGGCGGGTGCGAGCTGCACCGTCACGAACATGCCGGGAAGCAGTTGCATCCTTGGGTTGGCGAGCTCGATGCGCGCGGTGAGCGTGCGGGTCGTGGGGTTCACATCGGGGAGAACCGCGCTGACCTGTCCCTGGAACGCGATCCCCGGTAGCGCCGGCGTTCGAGCCTTCGCGGCATCCCCCGGCCGCACCTGCGGCGCGAGACTCTCGGGCACTTGCGCATCGACCCAGACGGTGGCG
This sequence comes from Gammaproteobacteria bacterium, assembly GCA_005878095.1. Taxonomy (GTDB): domain Bacteria; phylum Pseudomonadota; class Gammaproteobacteria; order Steroidobacterales; family Steroidobacteraceae; genus 13-2-20CM-66-19. Next base: position 10,987 of record VBNH01000057.1, read on the forward strand.
AGTGCGTTGATGCGAAAAAGCGGCGCACCGCTCGCGACGGTCATTCCTTCCCGCGCTGCAAGCTCTGCGACGACTCCGCCGATCGGCGCCGTTACGGTGAAGCGGGACTGGACCTTGCCGCTCTTCTCGAACGCTTTGATCAGATCGTCGGTCATGCCCGCAAGGCGCATGCGCTGGCGCGCGCCCTCGAGCAGGTCCGCGGCGCCAGGGCTCTTGAGCTCTTTGACGGCGAGATACTCCTCCTGGGCTGCGACCCAGTCCGGCACGTACAGGTCGGCCAGCGGCTGGCCTTTGTGCACCGGGTCGAGCGTCGCGCGCACCCGCAGGCGTTCCACATATCCGTTCGCTCGGGCTTGAACGAAGCTCACGTCACGCTCGTCATAGGCAACCGTCGCGGTCGCGGTGATTTCCCGAGCGAGGCTGCCGCGCGTGACTTCGGCGGTGCGAACGCCGAGGTTCTGCTGTACACGGGGGCTGATCTCGACGCTACCGGCCGTCTCGCCGCCTTCCTCGACCGGTACCAGCGGCATATCCATGAAGGGAGATTTTCCGGGATGGTCAAATCGTTGGGCGGGCACCATCGGATCGTGCCAGTACAGGATTCGTTTTCCGGTGTGCGGATCGATGTCGCCTGGTCGCTGCGGCGCCTGCCGCCCTGGCGCTGGCTGCTCCGCGCTCGACATCGACCTGCCCTGGCCTGCACTCATGCCGGCGCGATACAGGCCGTAACCGAGCAGGATCAGTACGATGGCCGCGCACAGTCCGGCGGCAAGAATTTTCCGGTTCATGGCAGCTCTCCGCGATCGGAACCGACGGAGGTGGCGGTCGCAGCCTCGGCGGTCGCAGCCTCGGCGGTGGCAGCCTCGGCGGTGGCAGGCGTGGGATTGAGAAAGGCGAGCTGGGCCCACAGGCGCGCTGCGCTTGCTTCAAGCTGCAGCGCCTTCAGGCGCGCTTCGATCTCAGCGCGCTGCGCGAGCAGCAGATCGCTCAAGCTGGCCTTGCCGCCGTGGTACGCCGCGCGTGTCGCCGCCGAGCGATCGGCGGCGAGAGGAATAATGTAACTGCGATAGCGCTCGCGGCGCTCGCGGGCGCTGTCCCAGGCCTCGATCATCGCGCCGATCTCGGCAGCGTGCGCGCGCAGCATGTCCTCACGCTCGGCCTTCGCCCGGGAGGCCTCCGCCAGCGTTGCGGCCAGCTTCGGGTCCTGTCGGCTGGCGCGACGGATCTCAAGCGGCACGGTGAGCTGCAATGTCACCATGTTGGAGTAGCCGCTGCCCCGCTGGCTGTACACGAGCTCCACCGACCAGTCGGGGTGGCGATCGGCGCGCGCAACCTCAGCCTCGGCGCGCGCCAGTTCTTCGCGCCGCTCGAGCGCGAGCATCTCGGGATGCTCGGCCAGTTGAGAGTCGAGCGTGTGTTTGTGGAGGGGGATGGTGTCGATCGCCGGCTGACCCGCAAGCGGCCGACCCGCGGCATCGCCAACCCACCGAACGAGCGCGATCTTGGAGCTGCTGACCCCGCGTGAAGCGTCCGCGGCCAGGTCCTCGAGCTCCGCGAGCGTTCCGCGAGCGGCCAGAACGTCTGCCGCGGTACCACGGCCTCCGCGGTAGGCTGCTTCGGCGGCGGTGACTTCGAGCCGCGCTGCCTGGAGCTGTTGCAGGACGGTTTGCTCGGTGGCCTGCGCGTAGTAGCGGTCGAGCCAGGCAAGCGCACTGTCGCGTTGAACGGCGACCAGGGCCTGAGCCTTTTGCGCTTCCGCGAGACGCACCGCCTGTTGAGACTCTGCGGCCCGCGCGCGCAGCTTCGTCGGGCGGGTGAGCTCCTGCATGATCCCGACGCTGCGCATGGTCATGAAGTCCCGCTGGACGCTGAAGCGCTCCGCCCCGTCGATGGGCAGATTCTCGAGTCCGACTTTCGCGACCGGATCCGGACGCTCGGCGGCGGCGACCGCCAGGTCTTTCGACGCGGAAATGCCCAGGTCGCTCGCCTCGACCTGCTTGGAGCGCAGGGTCGCGAGCCGCTGCGCTTCGGCCAGGGTGAGGGGCGGCTCGTCCGCGCGGACCGCGCTCGCCAGTGCGAGTACAGGCAGCAGGGCGGCGCTGAGCGCGAGCGTTCGCGCGCGGTATCGCAACCGCGCGCCGGGGAACAGGCACCACCGGGCAGGGCGGCGCGACTGCCCCACGAGCAAGAGAGCAGATCGGTTCATGAGCCTCACCGAATTGGACGTGAAGTCAGTCAGCGAGCCCACGGCACGAGAGCCACGCGCCGAACAGTGCGGCTGCGGATCGGTCGGCCATGGGAGTCACCGGCGGTCAGCCGGTGTCGGCAGGGTGAGTTAAAGGCGCAGGCGCGCCGTACGCAGGTAGGTCAGGGATTCGTCGACGTGATCGGGGACCCGCGCCGCCGGCGCTCGCAGCGCCGGCAGGTGTTGCCCGAGCGGGGCCACCGTCGGCAGAGCGACCACAGCGGGTGATCCGGACGCATGCCCCTGGGCAGTACGGGTCCGTACGGCCGAGACAGACGGGGTGACGGTGACGCCTGGCGCACAACAGCGGTATGCCTCGATCGAGGCAGAGGCGAGGCGCATCCGCTCGCCGGCGCCTGCGGGCGAGCCCGCGGGGCAGCAGTCGGTCCGCGAGGCACTGTTGGCGCAGGCAAGCGCCGGCTGGACGATGCCGAGCAGGCACGCCACAAGTACCAGGGAAGCGATCAGCCGACGAACCACCAATGCCACCTCCGGGCCCATTCCACTGAAAGGCCCCTGGAGGTTAAGTTCCACGATCCGGGATCGGGAGTCAACCATTCCCTGCGCGGTGGTTCACATTTGGCGTCTTTCACGTCGGCGGGTTTGGCGGCCCGCAAGAATCGGGCTGCGCGCGACAATCGCCGAACACAACAATAACGGCGTGCTCACCCCCCCAAAGGAGTACCCACGATGGCCTCAGCCAAGCCTGTACGGCAGTCGCGCAAACGCGCGCTCCTCACACACGAATCGGCCCGGTGAACACCGGGGTGCTGAACACCGAGGCGAGAGTCGCGCGCGGGTGCGGGGCGCCTGAGGACACCGTACGGCCTGGCCTTGCGGACCGGGTGCGGTCTCTTGATTGGCAGCGCCTGTCGCAGGATCTCGATGCCCATGGCAATGCCATGAGCGAAAGTCTCCTCACCCGCTCGGAGTGTCAGCGCATCGCGTGCTGGTACGCGGACGACTCGCTGTTTCGTACCCGGATAGTGATGGGCAGCCACGGCTTCGGGCGGGGTGAGTACCGGTATTTCGACTATCCGCTGCCTGAGCGCATCGCGGCGCTGCGCGCTGAGCTCTACCCGCCGCTCGCAGCGCTCGCCAACCGCTGGAACGAGCAGCTGCGCGTGGCGGCGCGTTACCCGACGGCGCATGAGGAATTTGTGGCCCGCTGCCGCGCGGCCGGCCAGACCCGTCCCACCCCGCTGCTGCTTCAGTACGGGCCCGGTGACTACAACTGCCTGCACCAGGATCTCTACGGAGAGTGTGTCTTTCCGCTGCAGGTGGCGATCCTGCTGTCGCAGCCGGGTGAGGACTTCACCGGGGGCGAGTTTGTGATTACGGAGCAACGCCCCCGCATGCAGTCGCGGGCTGAGGTCGTGCCGCTTCGCCAGGGAGATGCGGTAATCTTCGCCGTGCATCATCGCCCTGTGGCAGGCACTCGCGGAGTGTATCGCGTGAATCTTCGTCACGGCGTCAGCCGGGTTCGCACCGGACACCGTCACACCCTGGGCGTGATATTTCACGACGCCAAATGAGCGCCCGCAACCATGGCCGCAGAGCCTGACACGCGGCTGGACCTGTTCGCGGACGGGTACGCGCAGCCACGCCGGGAGACGCTCGGGATGGGAGCCGTGCTGCTGCGCGCCTTCGCGAGCGCGAGAGCCGGCGCGCTGCTTGCGGCGCTGGCGGAAGTGGTTCGACGCAGTCCCTTTCGTCACATGACCACGCCGGGCGGCTACCGCATGTCGGTCGCCATGACCAACTGCGGAGCCGCGGGCTGGGTCACGGACCGAAGCGGATATCGCTACGACGCGCTCGACCCGCTGAGCGCTGCGTGCTGGCCGGAGATGCCGCCGGTTTTTCGGGAACTCGCGGCGCAAGCCGCGGGCGCGGCCGGCTTTGATGAGTTCGAGCCCGACGCGTGCCTCATCAATCGATACGAGCCCGGTGCGCGGCTGTCGCTTCATCAGGACAAGGATGAACGGGACCTCAGCTCCCCGATCGTCTCCGTATCACTGGGGCTGCCGGCGGTATTCCTGTTCGGCGCTCACCGCCGCGCCGAGCGTCCGCGGCGAGTCCCGCTGGCCCATGGAGACGTCGTGGTCTGGGGCGGCCCGGCGCGGCTCCGGTTCCACGGCGTGCAGCCGCTGAAGGCGGGGCGGCATCCGGACCTGGGAGCCTGTCGGGTCAACCTGTCCTTCCGCAAGGCGCGCTAGCGAGTTGCCTTGACCCGCGCTCACGGCGGGGGCCCGATCTCGGCCGGCAACACCCGAAACCCGGCTTGCTGAAAGTGGCGATCGGTGCTCAGGAACCTGCAAGCGTCGTGCGAGCGCCGGAGAGTTTCCCGCAAACAGATGCCTTGGCGGTACGATTGCGCGCAGCAGCTTCCAGCAAGAGTTTTGGCGGGGACCACGGTTTGGCCAGAGGTTCCGATGCGCGTACCTACCAGGATTCTCGTTCCATTTTTTGTCCTCTGCCTGTTGCGCATGGGTGTGGCCTGCGCCCGGGTCGACGTCGTCGACGCGCAGGCCAGTTATCCCGAAGGCCCCATGTGGGACCAGGGGCGGCTGCTCTATGTCGAGTATGCTGCTGGTGACATCAAGACGTGGGACGGGAAGCAATCGAGGATCTATTGGCGCAGGGAGCATTGCGGCCCCAACGCACTGATTCACTTTCGCCACGACCATATTCTGGTTGCCTGTTACGACGGCAATTACCTCGTGGAGCTCGATGCTCAGGGCAAGGAGGTCGCTACGATTTCCCGGGACAGTTCGGGCAAGCCCTTCGTCGGTCCCAACGATTTCACCGCCGACGGCCACGGCGGCATCTATTTTTCCGCATCGGGTGTGTACGACATCAAGGCTCCGATTACCGGAGGCGTCCTGCACCTGTCGGCGGACGGCCGGGACACCCGCGAAGTTGCCGGCACCATCCATTATTCCAACGGCTTGACTGTCTCGAAGGACGGCCGGCATCTGCTCGTCGCCGAGATGCTGGCGGGCAGAATCCTGTCCTTCCCGATCCAGGCCGACGGGACTCTGGGTCCCCGGGTCGTATGGGCGCGGCTGCAGGACCTCGCGCCAGCCACGCCACACGAGGACGCCTACAACGGTCCGGATGGAGTTAAATTGGGTTCCGACGGCAACTATTACATCGCGCAGAACGGCTCCGGTCGCGTGCTCGTCGTGAACGAGGAAAAAAAACTGGTGCGGATCATCGAAGTGCCCACGCCCTACGTCACCAATGTGGCCTCTGGCCCCAGCGGTCCTGACACGCTGTACATCACCGGAGCGTTCGAGCAATGGAAACCGCCGTTTCCCGGGGCCGTGTATCGCTGGACGCAATGAAGGAGCCCTCATGCCACAGATGATCGACGTACGAAGCGATACCGTCACCCGACCGACCCCGGCAATGCTGGAAGCGATGCTGCAGGCGCAGGTGGGTGACGACGTATTCGGTGAGGACGAGACCGTCAACGAGCTGCAGAGGAAGGCCGCGGATCTGTTTGGCAAGGAGGCCGCGCTGTTCTGTCCGACGGGCACGATGTCGAATCAGATCGGCATCAAGATCCATACGCAACCCGGGGATGAGGTGATCTGCGACGAGCTGGCGCACATCTATCTGTACGAGGGCGGCGGCATAGCGGCGAACTCCGGTTCCTCGGTGCGCCTGCTGCAAGGCCAGCACGGGCGATTTACCGCCGCGCAGGTGCGCGAGAACATCAATCGGCGCGACGATTCTCACCTTCCGTGGACGCGCCTCGTGGCCATCGAAAACACCGTCAACAAAGGCGGAGGATGCTGCTGGGACCTGAGGGAGATCGAGCGCATCCGGGTTGTGTGCAAGGAGCACGACATTGCCATGCATCTGGACGGCGCGCGGCTCTTCAACGCACTCGTGGCTCGCAACGAGGCGCCACGCGACTATGGCAGCCTGTTCGAAACGATCTCGATCTGCCTCTCCAAGGGACTCGGCGCCCCGGCGGGCTCGCTCCTGCTGGGCTCGCGGGCACTCATTTCCAGGGCGCACCGACAGCGCAAACTGCTGGGCGGCGGCATGCGGCAGGCTGGATATCTGGCGGCCGCAGGGCTATTCGCCCTCGAGCACCATGTGCAGCGCCTGCAGGATGATCACCGGAGGGCAAAAGCCCTGGAGGCCGAGCTGAGCTCGCTCCCCTACGTCGCGAGCGTTTTGCCTGTCGAGACGAATATCGTGATCTTCAAGCTTCACGAGCAGCTCGGCGCCGAGCTCTTTCTGCAGCAGCTGCAGCATCAGCAGGTTCGTGCCCTGAGCATCGGCCGCCAGACCATCCGTTTCGTGTTCCATCTGAATGTCAGCGACGCTCAACTCGAGGCTTTGCTCGCGGCCCTGCGTGGCATCCGATGAAACCCTGGCCGCCGCCGCTCCATCCGCCGACAGCGAGGCCTACCGATTGATGCAGGCCGGACGTCTCGAAGAGGCGTTGGTCTTCGCCGAGCGGGCGGTCGCGGGAGCCCGGGTCTGCCTTCCCGGGCGGGGCGTTGCTGGCGCCGACAACGAGCTCTTCGCTCTGACTTCAAAGCGATCCGGCTCGGTCCACGGATTGCCGCTTCGATCGGCGGCATCAAAACGGACCATGGTTCCGGTCAGTCGCTCTGCGTCCAGGGTGAAGCGCAGGTAGTGAAAGTTCACCGCGGTGGTGAGCCTGGATAGTTCTCCAAACATCCGGAGGGCCGGAACGGGTTGGGCACCGCCGCCGCCGCTGACCAGGTAAGTGACGCCGTCTCTCTCGTAGCGCTCGTAGTTGTGCACGTGACTGCCGACCACGACGACCCGCGCGCGCAGGGCCCCGGCGTTGCGCGACAGGTAGCGCGCGATCTCCTTCTCGTCGCGCATCCTCGGATAAAAGGGGTCCCGGACCGGGGGGTAGTGCAGCAGGATCAAGATGAATTTGACGCGCGGGTCGGCGTTGCTGATTTGCCGTTCAAGCCATTCCCGCTGTTCGCTCCCCGGTTTCAGTGCCCCATCGGAATCCAGAACCACTGCCAGCACAGTGGCGCCGATGCTCACCGAGTACCAGCGGTGCGGGCGCAAAGGCAAGGCGCCGAATGCTGTCCACCAGTTCTCGAGACAGGGAGCCGCGTCGCCGTTGCATCCCATGAACTCGTGATTGCCGAGCGCGGGAAACACCGGGATCTTCTGCCTGGCCCACTCTATCGTCTCGATCTTGTACGTGTCATAGTCCTGTCGATTGCTGCCTTCGTAAACGAGGTCTCCGCCTATCAGGATCGCCGCCGGGTTTTCGCGCGCGATCCTGCCGACGAGCGCACGCCGCGCAGGGGCGTTCGCGACGTCATCGCGCCTGCTGAAGCGCGTGTCGCCGTACACGACGAAGACCAGTGACGCTGCCGCCGCCCCCGGCGCCGGCACCTCGAATCGCGGCGGCTGATCGCTGCGTGCCGCGCTCAGGGCTCGAGAGGGGGCGAAAAGGCAGAGACATAGCCACATGCAGAGGAGTTTCAATGCCGTCCGGTGCATCGCCTGACCCCGGGGACCGCTGTGCCCACTCGCAACAGTTATCGAGCCTCTCCCGGCAAGTCAACCGGAGGTACCTCCTGCCACCCAGGATGATCGCCCTCCTTGCGCTGACGCTCCTCGCGCCCCTCGCCACCGCCGCGGATCCCCTCACGAACCCGCCCAAGGGACGCGCGCGCGCCCGCGACCTGGGTGTGCCCTTCGACGGCGCGCCAGGGCCGCTGAATGCGATCACCGACATCGAGGGCGTGCTGGTGGGCCACACGACCCTGATCTCGGGCAGCGGCAAGCTCATCGTCGGCAAGGGCCCGGTCCGCACCGGCGTCACGGCCGTGCTGCCCCGTGGACTGGCCTCCGTGCAGCGCTTCTCCTTCGCCGGCTGGTACTCACAGAACGGCAACGGCGAGATGACCGGTACCACCTGGGTCGAGGAATCGGGCTTCCTCGAAGGCCCGGTGATGATCACCAACACCCACAGCGTCGGCGTGGTGCGGGATGCGGTCATCGGCTGGCGTGTGGCGCACGCGGCGGCGGATGCCACCGGCGCCTGGTGGTCGCTCCCGGTCGTGGCCGAGACCTGGGACGGCTGGCTCAACGACATCAACGGCTTTCACGTCCGGCCGGAGCACGCCTTTCACGCGCTCGACACGGCTCACTCGGGGCCCGTCGACGAAGGGTCCGTCGGCGGCGGAACCGGCATGATCTGCAACGGTTTCAAGGGCGGCATCGGCACCTCCTCTCGCAGGCTCTCCGACCAGGACGGCGGCTACCTCGTCGGCGTGCTGGTGCAGTGCAACTACGGGAGGCGGCAGAACCTGCGCATCGCGGGCATTCCGGTCGGACGGGAGATCGATAGCGAGGATCCCTATGCCTGGGTACCGTCCGATACCGCCGAGCACGGGTCGATCATCGTGCTCGTGGCTACCAACGCGCCGCTCCTGCCTCACCAGCTGAAGCGCGTTGCGCGACGGGTATCGCTCGGCATCGGACGAACCGGCAGCATCGCCGGCAACGGATCGGGCGACATCTTCATCGCGTTCTCGACGGCGAACGCCGCCGCAAGCGACGTCGACCATGTGGTCGAGCTGAAGATGGTGCCAAACAATTCCATGGACCCGCTGTTTGCCGCGACCGTGCAGGCGACCGAGGAAGCCATCGTCAACGCCATGGTTGCCGCCGAGGACATGACGGGCGTCGATGGGCATCACGTGAGCGCACTGCCGCACGAGAAGCTGCGCGCGGTTCTGGCCAGATACAACCGGCTCACGCACTGAGCTGACCCGATCGGGCGGGTCTGCCGTGGTGCGCCAACGGGGGAGCGGGCGAGTTGGCCCGCAGCGCGCGTTGACCCGGGGCCGGAGCGCTCTTAATTCTCCGGCAGTTGAACGGATGCGCAGCTCAGCGGAAGAGGCGGATCCGCGGCGCACTGCCGGGCGGATGAGCGGGGCTTTCGCGCTCCTTAGACTTCCCACCGCCAGAGATCTGCTGACCCTCGCCGCTCTGGCGGGCGGCTACCTGAGCGCGGCGGATCAGGAGCTGTACCGAGCCAAGCCTGCCGCCCGGGCGAGTTCGGCCATCATTGATACCAGGCCGCGGTGACCGCTCGAACCGGTGCGCTGCGTGCAGGCGAAGGCCGCTGCGCACCTCAGCGGCGGCCAAGCGCAGATCGTCTTCTCAGGCTCTAAAAGTGATACGCCGCCGACAGCAGGTAATTGCGCCCGAGGATCCCCGACCAGTACAGCGAAGTCGGGCTGTCGAAGTTTCCGCCGATACCGGCCAGCCCCGGTAAGGGCGGCTCCTTGTTCCCGACGTTGTTGATGATCAGTCGCATCTCGAAGGCCCTGCTGAGTTCGTAGCCGAGCGTGGTGTTGACCAGCCACCAGTGGCTCACACCGAGGACATCCTTCGAGTTGGATTTGTCCGTATTGCTGAAATTGAAGGGTCCCACGTACAGCGCCTGCCAGTACCACTGGAACGGCCCCTTGCGGTAGTTGATGTCGAAGGTGCCCTTGTCGTGCGGGGCGGCGGTGTTCGTGGCCAGCTCTCCCAGCAGCTTGCTCGGAGCCTCCGAGCCCACCTGCTGCACGAGCTTGCGCGTGTTGAGCCAGTTCGCCCGCAGCGCCAGCGCCCCGAGCCCGCGCGGCAGAGTCGTGTTCCAGTCCATGCCGAAGGTAACGCCCTGGAAGTCCAGCAGCGCGGCGTTGCGGAAGCCGTCCTTAAAGCTCGTGATCTGGTGCGCCCCATTGCGCGTGAACAGCGCGCAGGACTGCTCGTTCGGATAGTTGGGCGAGTCGTAGCAGGCGTCCAGGATGTCGGTGAGATTCAGGACCTGGATCGCGTTCGTGAGGTTGATCTCGATGTAGTCCACGGCAAGGTTGAAGCGGGAAATGAACCGCGGCCGCAGCACGACGCCGAAGGCCTTGGAGTCGGCGGCCTCGCTGGTAAGTTGTTGGTTACCGGAGGTGAGGCCGGCCGCCGTGGCATTGACGACGTTGGACAGGAAGCCGGCCGGAATTCCGGCGGCGGCGCAATTCTTGGCGCGGGTCGCGGGTGCCTGCCCCTGGTTGATGAAGGTGACATCGCACGGGTCGTTGGCGAATTCGAACGCCGTCGAGGGAGCGAGGAACAGCTCGGTAACCGCAGGAGCGCGGATCGAATGGGTCTTGTTGCCGCGGAACTGCAGGTCCTCGATCGGTGCCCACCGCAACCCGCCGGTCCAGGTGGTCGAGTTGCCGGCAAAGGTGTTGTCGACGCGCCGCACGGCGCCCTCGAGCTCGACCTGGTGGAGGGCCGGGAGCGACTGCATCGGCGCAAAGATCGGAATCAGCGTTTCGGCGTAGAACTCATTGGTCCGATAGCTTCCGGAGACCGGCGAGGCCACGGAAGTGCCTGCGTTCAGGGTGTAGTAGTCGTCCGGCTCGAAATCCGCCGACTCGCGGCGGTTCTCGTAGCCGACCGCCCCCTTCCACTCGCCCGCGGGCAGCTTGACAATGCCGCCGGTTAGGTTTGCGCTCACGTCCCGCTGAGTGTTGATCGAGGTGGCGATCGCGTTATGCGTGATGTAGGCGCGCGCCGCGGCGCTCGGGGAACCCAGGCCGAAAATGTTCAGGGGCGCGCAGGTGGCAGAGCCGGTGGTGACCACCGAATTGACCGGATTGCCGGCACAGACGATGTTGCCGGAAGCATCAGGGGTGGCATTGAGTGCATTCTGCACGTTCTGGAACACGTACGAGGGCGTGCGGTTGACGTCACGCGAGTAGCCGTAGTTGGCCGCGATCTCCCAGTTGTAGGAGCGCTCGCCCACGGCAAAATCCCCGTTGATGCCCATGACGCCCCGGGAAACGACCTGGTCGGCCACCGCGCGTCCACTCTGCAGATCGGTATTGGCGCGGTCGACGTAGAAGTGCTTGCCGTCCCAGTTCGGATCGAAGGTTGTGAAACCCGTGGTTGGATCGGCAAACGGCAGGCTGGCACCGTAAGCATTGAGCGCGTTCTGGATTGTCGCCCGGTCGGCAGCCGACAGGAACGGGTTGTCTATGGAAACTCTCCAGGCGCCGTTCACCTGGCCCGCGGAGCCGAAGAATGGGGTGCTGTAGCCTGGCTGAGTGATCAGGTTGGTCGCGTGCCCTTCGGAGAACCAGCCCTCCATGAAGAAGGCGAAGTGATTGGTGAACTTGAAATTCCCCAGCATGTCGAGATTGGCGCGCTTCGTTGGCGAGAGCAGATTGGTGAATTGCGACAGACGGATGCCATCTCCGCGAAACCAGAAGACGTTGCTCCCCGTAGCCGTGCCCAGGTTGTATACCGACAGTGAGCTCGAGCCGGGGGCCCAGGCGAGCGGCTGACCGGCGGCGTTTGTCACGCCGATCAGCGACGGGGGTACCCGCGGCAAATAGAAGAAGTCATCCACGTATGGAACGCCCGAGGTACTGATACTGCTGACCGCGCCCTCGGTCGTAAGCACGGTCTTGAACGGGCTGGTGCCCGCGGGTTTGAGGAATTGCAGGTCGTTGGCGACATCCGGGCGTTGCGGCCCGGTCAGGCCGTCGGTCTTGATGAATTCCGCGACGCCGGTGATATTTCCCCGCCCGTCGGCGAAGTTCCGGCCGGCGAGCGCGCGGAAGCGATGAGACCACGCGTCCTTGGCATTGGACACCCCGCTCTGTGCGTCAAGATCCAGACCCTGGTAGTTCTTCTTCAGGATGATGTTCACAGTGCCGGCGATGGCATCCGCGCCGTAGATCGGCGCGCCGCCGACCGAGATGGTCTCGACTCGCTCGATCAGCTTGGTGGGCACCGCATTCAAGTCGACCTGCTGGCCCGGCGAGGTGGCGCCGTTGAAGAGGCTGGCGGTGCTGGAGGAGACGAAGCGGCGGCCGTTGATCAGGGTCAGCGTCCGCTGCGAGCCGAGCGAGTACAGATCGACGAAGCTTTGCGCGATGCCGAATCCCTGTTGCTGGTTCACGGCACTCGAGGGCTGGATGCCGAAGGCGGGCAGTTCCTGCAACGCCTGGCCGACGTCGGTGTAACCGCGTTGATCGAACAGTTCCCCCGTGACCACGGTGGTCGGCTCCAGGCGGTCGAGGTCGGGGCGCGCGATGCGCGAACCGGTGATGACGACTTCCTGGAGCTTCTCTTCAGATTTCGTCGACTCCCTGGGCTTCTCCTGCGCTTGCGCGCAGATCGCCCAGGCAACCACTGAGCCCACGGCGACTAAGTCTCGCGACAGACGGCGGGGCGCGGTTCTGGCGGCCATGAGAGATCCCCCTGAATGCCCAACGCGGCGTTGTATTTCTGGTGCGCTACACCCGTAGTCTAGTATTAACGAAACCCTAATGACTCGTAAATTGGCGGGAACGGCGTTGGCTGATCAGCCGGAGTGGCTGTTGCGGCCGCGCATCAGGGGAGGGACTCATGGATCGCAGACGCTTCATACAGGCAGCCGGGGCCCTGTCCCTGGCCGCGGCGCTCGAGGAGCTCAAAGCGGCCGCTGAGCGCGCCTTTGATCCGACCGAACAGTCCGTTAGCGCGTTGCAACAGGCCCTCGCGTCCGGTGCCGTCACTTCCGAGGGCCTGACCGCAGCGTATGTCGCGCGTATCGCGCGCTTCGACCATCACGGCCCCGAGTACCGGTCGGTTCTCGCGCTCAATGCGGATGCCCCCGCGGCCGCGCGCGCGCTCGACGCGGAACGCAAGGCGAGGAAGCTGCGCCGGCCACTGCATGGAGTTCCCATCATTGTCAAAGACAACATCGAGACTTGCGATCCGATCGCGACGACCGCGGGATCCCTGGCGCTTGCGCGCTCTCTGCGCGCGAGCGATGCGCCGCTCGTCGGGCGGCTGCGTGCCGCCGGCGCAATCGTGCTCGGCAAGGCGAACCTGAGCGAATGGGCCAATTTCCGTTCGACGCGGTCCTCGAGCGGCTGGAGCGCGGTGGGCGGCCAGACCCGAAATGCCTACGCTCGCGATCGCAACCCGTCCGGCTCGAGCGCCGGCTCCGGGGTCGCCGCGGCTGCGAGCTTCTGCGCTGCCGCCATCGGCTCCGAGACCAAAGGCTCCATCCTGTCGCCGTCCTCGCTCAACGGCCTCGTAGGCCTCAAACCCACGGTGGGCGCCGTCAGCGGCCAAGGCGTTGTACCGATCTCGCCGCGCCAGGACACGGCCGGCCCCATGTGCCGCACGGTGGCGGATGCCGCCCTGCTTGCCGCGGTGATCTGCGAGCGCCCTCTCGGCTTCGGCACGCACGGCACCGACCTCGAGGCATTTCGGCTGCGCGGCGTCAGAATCGGCGCGATGCCCGTACCCAGGGAGGCGCATCCGGACACCGCCCGCCTGTTCGCCGATGCGCGCGCGGCGCTCGAACACGAGGGTGCCGTGATCGTGGACCTGAAACCGCCGGCGGGCTTTGACGAGATGGACGCGCCCGAGCTCGAGGCGTTGCTCTATGAGTTCAAGCCCGCAATCAACGCCTATCTCGGGACGCTTGATTCGTCTCAGGTCGACTGCCGGACACTCGCCGACCTGATTGCCTTCAACCGCGCGCACGCCGATGCGGAGCTCACGGTATTCGGACAGGAGCTCTTCGAGATGGCAGAGGCGCGCGGGCCGCTGACCGACCCGGCGTACCAGAAGGCGCTTGCGACCCTGCAGCGCACCGCCGACACCGACGGGCTCGCGGCTCTGCTTGGCCAGCAGGGCGTCGAGGTGCTGCTTGCGTCGAGTAACGGGCCGGCGGAGCGGATCGACGAGCTATGGGGTGATCGCGCCGGCGGTGGTTGGCCGCCAATCGCCTCGGCTGCGGCAATCGCGGGCTACCCGAGCCTCACGGTGCCCGCCGGGCTGGTGAGCGGCCTGCCGGTTGGGATCACGTTCGTCGGTCCTCGCAACCAGGACGGCCTGCTGAATTGAACCGACCCGAGCCCGGCAGCCAGGTGGGCATGGCGCGCACGCCTTGCAGGCAGGCCGCGGCGGCGCTATGAGTGACACACAAGCCATGACTTGTATAAAAAGGGGGAACATCATGTGGATCGCCGTCCTGATCTTCGCCATCGCCGCGGTCGTCGGTCTCACCATGGCGCTGGCCGTGTTCCAGGGCAGATTGCCGCCTATCGCCAGTGCCGTCGTTCACGGAGCGCTCGCGGCGACGGGGCTGGTGCTGCTGATCGTTGCGGTCTGCGCGCACCGGGCCACCGGCGCCGCGCGCTAGGCGCTCGGGTTTTTTCTGGTGGCGGCCCTGGGCGGATTCATCCTGGCTTTCGCCTATCACGCACGCAAGAAGAACCTCCCCACCAACTTCGTCGTGGGACATGCGACGCTCGCGGTGATCGGATTTCTGCTGCTGCTCGCGGGCGCCCTGCATCTCTTTTAGATAAGCATCGTTTAGATAAGCATCGTTGCGTGAGGACGTCGCCGGCGAGGCTCCACCCGCTGCATCCGGCGCTGGCGCACTTTCCGCAGGGCGAGCCCTTTACGCTCGAGCCTTGGGGAGACTCGCGCGCGCGCCGCGGCCCAGCAGCAGGCCCAGCGTCGCGGCAAGCGCCGATGCGACCAACACCGCGAACTTCGCCGCGGCGAGCAGCGGCAGACTCTCGAAGGCGAGGTTCGCGATGAAGATCGACATGGTGAATCCGATGCCCCCGAGCAGGCCGAGCAGAACCATGTGACTCCAGCGCACCCCCGCGGGCAGGGCGCACAGCTCGAGGCGTACCGCGGCGATCGAGGCCAGCACGATACCGATCGGCTTGCCGAGCACGAGCCCTGACACGATCCCTGCGCCCACCGCCAGCGGCGCCGCGGCGCTCAGGTCCAGACCCTGCAGGCTCACACCTGCATTCGCCAGCGCGAACAGTGGCATGACGCCAAACGCCACCCAGGGGTGCAGCATCGCCTCCACACGGACGACTGGCGACTCGGTCACGCACTGCGCGCCGGGATCGCGCGGCATGCGTCCGAATGCGCTCGTCGCGGGTGTCAGAAGCCCGAGCAGCACGCCGGCGAGCGCGGGATGCACGCCGGCCCGCAGCATTCCGAACCACACCACGGCTGCCGGCGGCACATAAGCGAACGCCGGTTGCACTCCCAACCACTGCAGCACCAGCACCCCGAGCACGCCCGCCGCGGCGATCAGCAGCCCCCCGGCCGCGATGCCGCTCGAGTAGAAGAACGCGATCACCACGATGGCTGCGATGTCGTCGATGATGGCGAGCGTCAGCAACAACAGGCGCAGCGCCGGCGGTACGCCCCTGCCGATGACGGACAGGACCCCGACCGCGAAGGCGATATCGGTCGCCGTGGGTATCGCCCAGCCGCGACGCGCAGCGGGCCCGGGGTTGATGAGGACGTAGAGCAGCGCGGGAACGACCACGCCGCCGACCGCAGCCACGATGGGAAGCGTCGCGACCCGCGGGTCCGACAGTGCGCCATCGTGCATTTCGCGGCGTATCTCCAGGCCGACGACCAGGAAGAAGACGCTCATGAGCCCGTCATTGATCCAGAAACGCAGGTCGTGCGCCGGAAGGTATTGCGCGACGCCGAGGCCGAGCCTCAGATGCCACAGCGCCTCATAGGCCCCCGCCCACGGAGAATTCGCCCACGCGAGGGCAAGGATGGCGGCTGACAGCAGCGCGCCGCCGCTCAGCGCCTCGACGCCGATGAAGCGCAGCGGCCCGAGCGCCGGGTGAGCGGGTGCCGGTGGGGACAATCCCAGGACTTTCAGTTACTTGGCGTTGCTGCAAAAAAATCCCGGTGGTCGTGTCGATTCTCACCGGTCTCGCTCGTCGTACTCACACATACGAGCTTACCGGCAATCTAACCGATGGAGGATCCAGTCATGCGAGTCATGGTGATCGTGAAGGCGAACAAGGAGTCGGAGGCCGGCGTGCTGCCCAGCCGGGAGCTTCTCACCGAGATGGGCAAGTTCAACGAAGAGCTGGTGAAGGCCGGCGTGATGCTCGCGGGCGAAGGACTGCACTCGAGCGCGAAGGGCGTGCGGGTCAAGTTCGGCGGGGGCAAGAGCACCGTGACGGATGGCCCGTTCACCGAGACCAAGGAGCTGATCGCGGGCTTCTGGCTGTGGCAGGTGAAGTCCATCGAGGAGGCCATCGAGTGGATCCGGCGCTCCCCGTTCCAGAAGGGCAACGAGGAGATCGAGATCCGCCGGGTGTTCGAGGCCGAGGACTTCGGCGCGAACCTGACGCCGGAACTGCGGGCGCAGGAAGCGCAGCAGCGCGAGCGCGTCGCGCCCAAACACTGACCCAACCCCACAGGCGCCAGGTAAGTGCACCCGACCATTCACATCAAACGGAGCTTTGTCATGCAAACCAGCACCCACCTGCATTTCAACGGCAACTGCCGTGAGGCGTTCGACTTCTATGCCCGCACCCTCGGCGGCAAGATCGTGTTCGCGATGACCTACGGCGAAGCGCCGGGCGCGCAGAGGACCTCGGACGACTCGCGCAACAAGATCATCCACGCGCGCATCGATCTCGGAGGCCAGTTCCTCCTCGGCTGCGACACGCCGGCAGAGCACTACCACACACCCGAGGGCTTCAACGTGATGGCGGCGGTCGAGCAGCCGGCCGAGGCGGAGCGGATCTTCAGGACCCTCGCGGAGGGCGGCAAGGTCACCATGCCGGTCCAGGAGACCTTCTGGGCGCATCGCTTCGGCATGTGCACCGACCGCTTCGGGACTCCCTGGATGGTCAACTGCGCGAAGCCCCTGGAAGCGGTATCGGCTGCGGCCCGCAAGAGCGCGTGAGGGATCTTGGCTTGCGCCGCCCGCGCGACGATGGTGTCATCCGTGGCCATGACGGCCACGGATACCCATCGCACCATCGACGCGCTCTGGAGGATCGAGTCCGCGCGGCTTATCGCCGGGCTTGCGCGCCTGGTGCGCGACGTGGGCCTGGCGGAGGAGCTGGCGCAGGACGCGCTCGTCACGGCGCTCGAGCAATGGCCGCGCTCAGGGATCCCCGACAATCCCGGTGCCTGGCTGATGGCCACCGCCAAGCATCGTGCCATCGATCACCTGCGGCGCGAGCGCATGCTCACACGCAAGCATGAGGCGCTCGGTCACGAGCTGCAGATGGAACAGCAGAGCAACGGCGGCAGGCTCGAGGCGAGCGCGGACGACGAGATCGGCGATGATCTGCTGCGGCTCATGTTCAGCGCCTGCCATCCGCTGCTGTCCACCGAGGCCCGCACCGCGCTCACGCTGCGGCTCCTGGCGGGACTGACCACCGCGGAGATCGCCCGCGCCTTCCTGGTCCCGGAAGCCACCATCGCGCAGCGCATCGTGCGGGCCAAACGCACGCTCCGCGACGCGCACGTGCCCTTCGAGATCCCGCGGCGCAGCGAGCTCGCCGGGCGACTGTCCTCGGTGCTCGAAGTCATCTACCTGGTGTTCAACGAGGGCTACTCCGCCACCGCCGGCGAGGACTGGATGCGGCCCGGGCTGTGCGAAGAGGCGCTGCGCATTGGGCGCATCCTCGCCGAGCTCGCGCCGCGGGAGCCGGAGGTTCACGGTCTCGTGGCGCTGATGGAGATCCAGGCGTCACGCATCCGCGCGCGCACGGGTGCGAACGGCGAGCCGGTGCTGCTCATGGAGCAGAACCGCGCTCTCTGGGACCGGCTGCTCATTCACCGCGGATTGCTGGCGCTGGCGCGCGGCGAGGCGCTCGGTGAGGCGCGCGGACCCTACCTGCTGCAGGCGGCGATCGCCGCTTGTCATGCGCGCGCCGCGACTGCCGCGGACACGGACTGGGTGTACATCACCGCGCTCTACGATGAGCTGGCGCGCCTCACGCCCTCGCCGGTGGTGGAGTTGAACCGGGCGGTCGCCGTGGCCATGGCCTACGGGCCGGCGGCGGGCCTCGAGCTCACCGACCAGCTTGCGGCGCAAGGCTCGCTCGAGTCCTATCACCTGCTGCCGAGCGTGCGCGGGGACCTGCTCGCCAGGCTCGGCCGCTACGCGGAGGCAGGCGCCGAGTTCGAGCGTGCTGCGACGCTGACGCACAACAGGCGCGAGAGTCGCCTGCTGCTGGATCGTGCCGCCGCGTGCAGGCGCGGCGGAAGCTGAACCTTCATCGGAGAGATCATGCCGTACATGCTGTTGATCGTGGAACCGCAGGGGCAGCGGCGGCTGCGTTCGCCCGAGGAGGGCCGTGCGGTCTACGAGCAGATGCTCGCATACACCGCGGACCTGAAGGCGCGCGGTGTCCTGCTGGAGAGCAACTCGTTGCGTGCCGAGTCGGTGCGGCTCGACATGCGCGCCGGCAGGCGCAGCGTGACCGATGGTCCGTTCACCGAATCCAAGGAGCTGATCGGCGGTTTCTTCCTGCTCGACTGCGCGACCCGCGAGCAGGCGCTCGGCTTCGCGGCGGAGTGTCCGGCCGCGCAATGGGCCACGATTGAAGTGCGCGAGCTCGGTCCCTGTTACGACTGACGCGCAGGTCGGCAGCGGGACATCGTCTGGGCTGCCCGAGCCCCTGAGCGTTCATAGCTGCGGCGCCCACGCCGTGCACCACCCCGCGGCCTTCACCTGTCTGCCGGGAAACAGCTGGCACGGCCCCTGCGTGGAACCCGCCGCGCCCTGGTACAGGCCGCAGTTGGCGCAATTGCTGCCGGCAGTCGCACCACTCGCCTGCCGAGCGTCCTCGACGTATTTCACCGCCTGCGCTTCGGGCGCGCCGACCGCGAGCAGGGGCGCATCGGCTGCAAACGCCGAGCGCGCGCTGCCCGCCGCCACCGGAGCGAACGATACCGCGAGCGCGAGCCTTAGCAGGCGCCGCCGGGACAGAGAGTAGTGTGGGATCATGCCAACTCCATGCGCTCGCATCGGTTGACGCCCCGGCGAGGACCGCGACGCAGGATCAGCCCGAGGCCTGGGCGAAGGTCTCCATCAAGAGGCCGGTGCCGCCGCGCGAGACGTGCGCAACCACGGCCGTGCGCCGGTGCAGCTTGGTGATGGCGCCGAGATTGATGGCGAAGGACAGCACCACCTGCTGCCCCTTGCGCAGCCCCAGGTTCGTCGTCTCGATGAAAACGCCGGTGGCGCTCAGGTTGACAGCCTTGCAGAGCTTGCGGCGGCCCCCCGGAACGGTGATGTAGACGATGGTGCGCGCCCGGTGTCTGGTGTGCAGTCTGCGTTCCACTGCTGATCTCGATGATTCTGTTGTTGTAGTTGCGCCTCTGCGCATTATGCCTTCCCGGGTGCGGTTTGCCGCAGTCAGTGAACTTATTTCGGGACGAGCTTGGCCTTCAGCGCGAGCATCACATAAGCCGCGCAGGGCCACCCGGGCGCCGCCGCAGTCATCCGCCGCGCAGAAAGGCGCCGATCTCGCGCCCGAAGGTGTCGAGGTCCACCAGGAAGGCGTCGTGCCCCTCGATGCACGGGAGCTGGGTAAAGCGCGTGGCGACGCCTGCGGCCGTGAGCATGCTTGCGATCGCCTGCTGCTCGGTCACCGAGAACAGCAGGTCCGACTGCACCCCGATCACGAGCGCGGCGCTCAAGCCGGCGCGCCGGAACACGCTCACCGGCTCGCCGTGTGCGCTGAGATCGAAGCGGTCCATGGAGCGCGAGATGTACAGGTAGCAGTTGGCGTCGAAGGCGCTGACGAAGCGCTGCGCCAGAGCTTCCAGGTAGCCCTGAATCGCGAACTCGGAGGCGAACGGATCGCCGCGCTTCATCTCCTGGCGGATCGGCTGGCGTCCGAAGCGCTGCGCCCATTCTGCCGCGGAACGGTAGGTCACGGTGCCGAGTTTGCGCGCCAGACGCTGGCCCGTGACCGGCGCTCGCTCGGAGGTGTAGTTGCCGCCCTGCCAGTCCGGATCATGGGTGATCGCCTCGCGTTGGATGGAGCGCAGCGCGATCGCGAAGGGCGCCGCCGCCGCGGTCCCCGAGATACACACCAGCCGCCGCGCCGCGCCGGGGAACTGCGCGGCATACGCAAGCACCACCATGCCCCCGAGCGAGGGGCCCATGACAGTGTCGAGCCGCTCGATCCCGAGCGAGCGCACGGTCTCGAAGCCCGCGCGCGCGATATCCTCGACCGAGAGATCCGGAAACGTCAGGCGATAGGGCTGGCCGGTTGCCGGGTCGACGGAAGCAGGTCCGGTCGATCCGAAGCAGCTGCCGAGCGAGTTGACGCAGATGACGAAGAAGCGCTCGGAATCGATGGCCAGGCCCGGCCCCACCATTCCCTGCCACCACCCGTCGCTCGGATCGGCGGGGGAAGAGGCGGCGTGAGCCGGCGGCGAGAGCCCGGTGAACAGCAGCAGCGCGTTGTCGCGCGCGGCATTGAGTGCGCCCCAGGTTTCATAGGCGATGCGCGCGCCGTGCAGCATCCCCCCACGCCACATCGGAAAAGGGTCGGGCAACCATGCGTACTGGCGCGCATCCATGGGATCGGCATCTGCGGCGGACCTGGATGGGCCGACCGGACGCTCTAGGGCTCCGGATCGCCGCCCTCGGCGATCCCCTCGAACAGCACCGTGGACAGGTAGCGCTCGGCGGTGTCCGGGAGCATGGCGAGAATCACCGCGCCCTGCGCAGCCTCGCCGGCGACCTTGAGAGCGGCGGCAAACGTCGCGCCCGAGGAAATGCCGCAGAAAATACCCTCGCTGCGGGCGAGGGCGCGCGCCGATTCCACCGCCTCCGTGTCCGTCACCGTCACGATCCGGTGCGGCACCTCGCGCTTCAGGACCGCCGGCAAGAAGTCCGGCGTCCAGCCCTGGATCTTGTGCGGCGTGAAGGGCTTCCCCGACAGCAGCGCCGCACCCGCCGGCTCCGAAGCGATGATCTGCACCTCCGGCCGCGCGAGGCGCACCATCTCGCCCGCCCCGGTCAGCGTACCCCCGGTGCCCCAGCCGGTGACGAAGTAATCGAGCCGCCTGCCGGCGAAGTCCTGCAGGATCTCGGGCCCCGTGGTATTGCGGTGGTAGGCCGGGTTGGCCTCGTTCTCGAACTGCCGCGCGAGGAACCAGCCGTGCTTCTTGGCGAGTTCCGCGGCCTTGCGCACCATGCCGCTGCCGCG
>VBNH01000161.1 GCA_005878095.1 Gammaproteobacteria bacterium
CGTTCACGCCATCGATGCAGTCATTCTGCCCAAGAACTGGCAATTGCTGGCCGCCGCGGCCTGACGATTGTCTCGCGCGAAACACTTTCGTGCACTAGAAGGTCCCGTACGCGGGGCCTTCTCTTTTAAATAACCCTTGCTCAGTGGTCAGCCCGCTGCCTCTCGTTCGCGGCACCGGTCGGTCGGCTGATTTCCGCTCCAAGGAAATCTTCGCAGCCTGAAATGGCGGATCTGCATGCCGTAAAGCGAGGATCCGTGTCAGGCAGATCCAAACGCTGTCGCGTGCCCAAGTTGCTGGGCAAATGCAATTCCTGACTGGACCCTGCGCACGAAACCTCGGCAAGACAGAGCGGATTCCTGTAGCCTGCACCTCAGGCTCGTGATCTTTCGGCTTGTCTGCCTTTGGCCTTGTGCCGTTCCGGCGCATGTTCCGGCCAACGTCTGCCACCCTCGGAATGTCTGGCGAACCAGGAGGCAGGGCCTTCCTGCTCGTTCCCTTATTTTCGTGAGTGAGTCGCAGTGACCAAACTATACGTTGGAAATCTTCCCTTCACAGCCACCGAGGATACCGTGCGCGCCCTGTTTTCACCGCACGGAACCGTTGAAAGGCTCGCCCTGATCAACGATCGCGACACGGGTCGCCCGCGCGGCTTCGGCTTCGTGGAGATGTCGAATGAAGACGCCGCGCGCGCCGCGCAGGCGCTGAACGGGACGGACTGCGAAGGCCGGGCCCTCAAGGTCAGCGAGGCGCAGCAACGCGACCGCTCGGTCGCAGACGGACGCGGACCGCGCCGCTACTGAGGTCGGTTCGGCGACTGTTACGCCGCGCATAGAGCCGCCTTGGGTAGTACTGCGGCGGCTCCGAGGTGCAATCATGGCCTGGCGCAAAACAGCGACCTTTCATGCTCCGATTGAAGTCCTCGTGCTGACGTGCGACGTGTGCGCGTGCGACATCGGTCATGAAGACGAGCGCCGGCCGCGCGCGCACTTCCAGCTGAGCCGCCATCCGAATCCTGGTGCGATCGATGATCAGGAACCTGCGGTGGTGATCTGCTCCCGGGAATGCCTGCGCGCTTTTGTCGCAAACGTTTCCGGACCGGATCGCGCCCCACCGATGCCCCCGCCTTCGCTCGTCGGTCAAAAAAAGGACCGCTAGCACGCAATCTTGCGCTCGGTTGCGGGTTGGCTTGTTTCGCGCCCCGACCCGACAGTTCCCCGATGACGCTCATAAGGATTCATGAAGACACCCGCCGCCCTACAGCCTCTGATCGATGATGGCGTGATCGACGAAGTCATCCGTTCGCTTAAAAGCGGTAAGGAGGCCACGGTCTATCTGGTGCGCTCAGGAGTGCACACGCGGTGCGCGAAGGTCTATCGTGATATGGCGCAGCGCAGTTTCCAGAAGCGTGCGCGGTACCAGGAAGGGCGCAAGGTGCGGGGCAGCCGCCAGGCGCGCGCCATCGCCAAGAGCACGCGCTTCGGGCGCAGGGAACAGGAAGCGGCATGGAAAAATGCCGAGGTCGACGCACTCTACAAACTCGTCGCCGCCGGCGTGCGCGTGCCCAAGCCTTACGGGTATTTCAACGGCACGCTGATCATGGAACTGGTGACCGATGCGGCCGGGCACCCTGCCCCGCGCCTGGGCGAGGTCGATCTGTCGGCTGAGGCCGCACGCGAGTATCACCACTTCCTCATCCGGCAGATCGTGCGCATGCTGAGCATCGGACTGATCCACGGTGATCTTTCGGAGTTTAATGTCCTGGTCGGAACTGAGGGGCTCGTGATCATCGATCTACCGCAGGCGGTGAATGCCGCGGGCAACAACGGCGCGTTCGCGATGCTCGAGCGGGACGTGAACAACATCCGCGGCACCCTCGGACGCTTCGCACCGCAGCTGCTGGAAACCGAGTTTGCGCGGGAGATGTGGGCGCAGTTCGAGCAGGGTGAACTGACCGCGGACAGCAAGCTCACGGGTGCCTTCGCGCGTGACGAGACGCTTGTGAACCCCGATACGGTCTTGCTGGCCGTTCAGGATGCGCGGGAGGAAGCGCTGCAACGCGAGCTGGGACGAGAAAGCTAGACGCCCGTTCCCATTTTGCGCTCAGAGACTCGTTGCGCTCCCTGCTTGATGCGGCACAGAATTCGCGCCGATTCGTTCAAACTAATTTCTTCTAAAGGCCTTAGCGCGGGCAGCGCCGCCGCGAAGTGGCAATTCCGGTCCACGCCTTTTCCTGACGAAAACGACTGCTCGCGGCCGGGGCTGTGTGAAAACTCCCGCCGCCACGTAGATGCAATTTCAGGCGACACGTCACGATCAATTCGCCTGTTCGCGATCCTACGCGGCGGGCGAAATGACTCTTCACACAGTCTCGGCCAAAACCGGCCACACGGCTCGACCGCGTAATTTTCCGATTACCGGACGTTCAGACCGTCGCAATGTCTCGACATCGCATCGCCGCTCACTGCGGAAACTGCAATTCCTGCATAACCGCCTGGAAGCGCGGCTCCTTGCGCAAGAGGTCCATTAGTGGAGGCCTTCGTAAAATCCAACCAATCGCTTGGGACATCATCTATCGCAGGCGTGCCGTTCAGAGAGCTCGCGTAGTCGCCGCGAGCCTGAGCGAAACGCTCGATTGACTCCACTAGCGCGCTAGCCGCGTCGCGCTGCTGCGAGAGCGCCCCGTCCAGTCTCTTCGCCTTCCGGCCCCACCCCATGGCGAAAGCGATGGTTGCCCCCTCTAGGCTACCAGAGGCTGCGTAGCAAGCGCGCCTACCGACGGTACGAAAGGGCCTTGCCACCGAAGACTGTTCGCCTATTGCTTATCGAACACCGTGAGTGCCGACGTTTGAATGCCATCCGCGTTCGTCAGCACATAATTTATCGTGAGCGTTCTGCGGTCGTTCGAGACTGCACGACGGATCTTTCCCACTGGCTTGCCGGCTCTTTTCAGCGTGAATTCGGCGGTGCTTGTATCGACCTGGACCCCTGAGAGGCTGTCGAAATCGAGGTTGCCCATCGACGGGTAGTCCTTGCCATCTAATTTGTACGTCGCTTGCGTTGTGGTTTCCTTACCTTCAGCGCTGACGGTGATCATCTTTAGAGTGAATTTCCGAGCCGACCCCGAATAGGTGCGAATCTGGCTCTTCAAGGCGGGTATGCCCGCGAATACCGACTTTGCGGGGTTTAACTTCCAGGTGCCGACTATGGGGTCAGCATCGGCGGCCGGAACCACACTAGCGGCACAAACCATCAGAAGCGCAACGAGAAACACGCTCGCGTGAAGCTTATTCATGGATTTCCTCCTGCGGCCAGTATGATTTTGCAGGTCGCTTTCTGGTTTCCGGGCATAACTGTCCCGCCTACCAACCAATTATGCGCGCCGCCGCCCTTCCGACGTAACTGACACGAAGACTTGCGTCTGCGCCGGCGGAAGGGAACATGCACGCACCGAGAACGGTGCGTGCGGAGTCCTCTGGGCTCGTGAACGCGAGGAGATCCGTGAGATCAGCCGACGGGTCACCAATCGAGCGCGGACCGTCAACGTGATCGGACATGGCTACCTCCCCCGCAACCCTAGTTGCCGACCTTGTCGAGGAACTCGTCAGCTGCCTTGCTGACGCGTTTCACTCGCTCGATGTCCAGTACCGTCAAATCCGGATGGGCGACGTACCAGCCTTCCGCGGGGATCTGGTGTTCGGCGATCCAGTCCTTGACTTTCGGGCTGTGAATGCCCGGTCAGGCGCGCAGCCGGGCGGCCCCTCCTGGCGCGAACGGGGCGATCACGGTCAACTCCGAGACCGTGCCCTGACGGACGCCGGTCCGACCAGCGCTTTCCATCCGTGATCGCGACCCATCAGGGGGCCCTGGCGCGCGGTTCCGTTATCGCTTCCAGCATGCCGAAAGGATGATATCCCTCGGCGTCTACCCAGGCGTCAATCTGGCCACTGCCCGTCTGTTGCACGCCGACGCCCGCGGGCTCCTCGCACGGGACATCGATCCAAGTGCCGACCGCAAAGAAAAGTGTGCGGCGAGCGCACATACCTTCGAAGTCGTCGCACGCCAGTGGCTTAAACTCCTGCAGCCGCGCGTCGCGAACGGTCAGCTGGCCGCCGACACGGTCGAAGATGCAACGCGAATCCTGGAGCGCGACATCTTTCCGGCCCTGGGAACTCGCTCAATCTGGAGTGCACTTTACCGAAGACTCACAGCCTCATTACACGCGCCATACATTTGCCCGGCGGTGTCACCGAGGGAAACGCTCTTGATCTTGCCGCCGCCCGGCAGCGCGCCGCGTTCGCTTCACGCTCGGGATCCCCGCACCGATGCGTTCCACACCCAGGGGGCTTGAGCCCCCTGGGTGGCATCGCGCAATCCGCCTCAGTCCTCCATGAACGGCGCTCGCTCCAGGACGTATCGGGCGACATCGCGACCCTGCTGCAGCCCCACGGTGCAGGCGCGGCGGAAATGAATTCCGACCAACATGCGCGAGAACGCGTTCTCGCGCGCAGCATCGTTCACGCTGTCGTAGGAACGCGTCAGTGTGGCATCCGGACCCGCGGCGGACGCAGTTGTCGAGGTGTGCTCGAACGGAATGTTGGCGCCGACCAGGGTGCTCAGTACTTCAGCGGCGGCGGCGCCCGCCGCTGCATGCCCGGACGGGTAGTCGGGAACCGGCGGCGTGATGAATGCGGGCTCCCAGTAAGGATCCTTGACGGTCAGCGGATTGCCGTCGGTGTCCGCCGCGCGAATGGCCGTCAGGGGTCGCCAGAAGTTGTAGTAGAACTTGGATTCGAGCGTGGTTGCAATGGCGTCGGACATCGCCGCGTTCAGCACCGCATACAGCCTTGCGTGCTGCATCAGTGACATGCCACCCGACAGCTTGCGTGCGATCCGATTCCAGGCGAATGAGCCATTCTCGAACCAGAAGAACGCGATCGCGGTCTGATCGGAGCTGCGCGCGGAAACGCCAGCCTTGCCCAGGACAGCGATCTCGTTGACATCCATGGCGTACTCGAGACTGCGCAACGAGGAATACGGGGGCGGCGCGCGGAACTGCGCCGAGGAACGCACGCCGAACGTGCTCAGCGCGCCCCAGCCGGCAGCGGAGACGAAGTTTGTCGGTGGAGTAGGCTGGTAGTCGCCGGGCTTGGTGCCCGGTGTATACGGAGCGTTAAGCGCCCCGAGCACGTCTTCGTTAGCACGGCTCGCGAGCATTGCCGCGGCGGCGGCCTGGCCCACGGCGATGCCGCGATTCTTGGCGGTGCCGGCTGGAATGGCGGCCAGCTCCGCCGTGTATACGCTGTCAAAGGGCGTGTTCGAACCGAAGAATTTGCCGAACTCGACCACCAGTACGTCGTGAGCCGCAGCCGCGACGGCGGCGTCGACGCTGGTGGAGCCGGCATTGTACGGGCGCGACGCCGACTTCACGGCGTTGAGCATCGCGATGTGCGCCATCGCATAGGCACGCATCTCGACCATCGGGGTCAGAGCAAATAGCGGCAGGCCAGCCGAGAAATCGGTCATGGCGATATTCCAACGCTCGATGCTATCGGCGCTGCCGGTCGCGAAGGCGCGCGCCGGCATGAGCAAGGCGAGGCCAATCAGTACGGCGGAACAAAAGGCAATAGCCTGGAATGGACTACGTTTAATCTTCATGTCGTTCTCCTTGTGTCCTGAGATTTGAGATGCATTCAAAGGGTCGCCAGTCCGAGTCCAGAGTGCAGACCAGACTTGAAGCGCTAGCCAGCGATGAGCAGAGAAGCTTCAGTGGGAACATGGCAGTATCTTCCCGAGCAGGAGGTTGTCTTCCAGTCGGCAACGCACTGTGTTGTGGATCAGCACATGATGGGCGGCGTTACTTCGCCGCCATCTGCGCAGGCACGTCGATCCCGCGTGCCGCGGCTTGCCGAAGCGTATGCGTTTCAAGATAGACCTGCGTGAGCCGCGGCACATTGGCGGACCGGATCGCATCTCCGAGCGCCTTCTCATAGCAACCTTCTGGATCGGGGGCGGGCGCCAGGTCAACCCGGTTGCCATCTGTGCAGGCCACCCGCGCAGCACGCTGAAGGCGCGTATAGAACTCGTGCGCGCCGGCAGGTTGACTGAGATCAAGTCCCCGGGTGCTGACGTGAATAGCCACGGTGACCGTTCGATCCTCAGCTGCAACATTGCCGGCGAAGAGCGTGCACGCAACTGCGGCGGCGCCAAGGACGGACCGGGCCCTCAAGACAGCTGTCTTGGTGTACATGTGAATCTCCTCGGGAATCCGCGTTGATGGATCGGTTCATTGACAACGAGTCCCCGGGCGCGGAATTGGACACCCCTGAATGGAGATGACGGGTGTCGTCGTCGCTCGGGGACGGGCCGGCTCGGGTCCGGCCGCAAGTTTTGGTTGCCAATTTTGAGCTGGGGGACTCATATACAGGGAGAGGGAAATTTTATGCGTCGCGGTGGCTGTGGCTGACCCGAAACCATCGCTGGTCGAGCGGCTGTTTGCCGAGCATCGGGGGGCCCTGCAGACGTTCTTCCGGCGGCGCATTCGGAGCAAGGCCGATGCCCCGGACCTGGCGCAGGAGGTGTACGTACGGATGCTGCGCATCAGCGACCAGGAGGCGATCCGCAATCCTGTCCACTACCTCTACACGGTCGCCAACAATCTCGTGAAGGAGAACGCGGTGCTCGACCGTCGGCAGGCGAGCGGCATCGACATCGACGAGGCTCCGGCGCACGAGCAGCTCGAGACGCTGCCCGCGTTCGATGGGGACCTCGATGCGAGGCAGCGGGTCGCCCGGCTGGGGGTCGTGCTGCAGCAGCTCCGTCCGAAATGCCGCGCCGCGGTGGTCTTGCGCTTCACGCACGAACTCACCTACCGGGAGATCGCCATCCACCTCGGGGTGTCCCCGCAGATGGCGAAGAAGTACGTGACGCAGGCGCTCGGTCATTGTCGACGCCGCATGGCGCGGCTGGGTTGACTCCATGATCCCCAACGAAGATAAGGTCCGTGCCGCGATTGCCGAACAGGCGGGCGAGTGGCTCGTGGCGAACGACGACGGGCCGCTGGAGGCGCGGGACTCTGCCGCCCTCGCCGCCTGGCTGAAGGCCTCGCCGGTTCACGTCGAGGAGTTCCTCGGCGTGTCGGTGATAGCGCGCGATCTGCGGGAGGCCCGCAGCGATCCTGAGTACTCCCTCGAGACTGTTCTCGCACGCGCACGGGCCGAGGACGACACTCCGGTCCAGCCCCTCTGGCGGCGCGTTATCGCCCCTGTTAGGGACATATCCTCACGCCGCTGGCTAACAGCCGCAGCGACGATGGCTGCGGTCGCTGTGTTGAGTCTTGGCTTGTTCTCGTTGTGGAACGTTAGGCCCGTTGCGCACGTATCGGCCCCCGGCGCCACTACGGCACTGCACTTTGAGACACGTCACGGCGAACAGCTGAGTCGTCGCCTGCCGGATAATTCTGTACTGCACCTGAACACCGACAGTGCGGTCACCATCCGCTTCGGCAAGACGGAACGGCTCGTCACGCTCATGTCCGGCCAGGCAGACTTCGAAGTCGCCCATGACCCCGAGCGCGCATTTCGGGTGTTCGCCGGAGCGGCTGAGGTCGTCGCGATCGGAACCAAATTCGATGTACGCCTGGAGCATGACGCGACCGTGGTGACGGTAGTCGAGGGGCGGGTCGCGGTCGGGCCGTCCCCGATGTTGGAAAAACTCGGTCCGCGCTCGAGCCAGAACCACTCACGACGATTTGTCCAGCTGGGCGCCGACCAGCAGATCAGGGTGGCCGCGGATGAGTGGCCAGCCACGCCCGCAGCCGTCGACGCGCAGCGCACCACGGCCTGGCTGCATCGACAAATTGTGTTTGACCAAGAACCGCTGGAGCGTGTCGCGGCCGAATTCAATCGCTACGCTCCGAAGCCGATCGAGATCGCCACACCCGCGCTACGGAATCTGGAAATCAGTGGGGTTTTCGCCACCGACGACACCGAAGCATTCATTGCCTTCCTGCGCAGCCTCACGGGTGTGCGGGTCGAAGTGACCATGACGCGGATTCGCGTGTCGCGAGACCCAGGCGTCGCCGCTCCCGACTACACCTAGCTGGTGCCTTGCGTTATGCTTCTGGGCAGGGCACGCGAACATGCCCGACTGGCAAGCATATGGGGGGTCGCTCGGGTCACCGTTCAGCGGACATCGCGACAGTGGTGTCCGGGGTGTTTCGTGCGCTCTCGATCTGCGCTCCCGTCGCGCTCCTTGATGCTCCACCGACGCTAGCCCAGGTCTTCCAACCCACTTCGCTCGCTGCCGACATTCCCGCGCAGCCTCTCGCGGAGGCGCTTGCAACGTTCGCCCGTCAGACCGGCCTGCAGCTCATCTATGTCTCGGGTCTCGTGCGTAACCGCAGATCCCACGCTGCTCCCGCGGGACCGAGCGCCGATGAAACGCTCGCTCGCCTGCTCCAGGGTACCGGACTGCGCTTCGAGTACCTCACATCGCACAGCATCCGCATCCTCGCCGCCGAGGGTGTGCTGCGCAAGACCGCGATGAACATTCCCGGGCAAGCTGAACTGAGCGAGGTGATTGTCACCGCCAACCGCCGCGAGGAGGACCTCCAGGACGTGCCGATCACGATTCAAGTGTTAACTGGGGACGCACTTGCTAGGCTGAACGCCACGACTTTTGATGACTTCGTAAGCTATCTGCCCGGTGTTACCGCGCACGGAGTGGGCCCCGGTCAGAGCAATATCTACGTACGCGGCCTGGCGACGGCCGTAGGGGGGATACAGTCGTCGGGTAGTCTCGGTACTTTCCCGAGCGTCGCGGTGTACCTCGATGATCAATCCGCGCAGCTTCCCGGCCGCAATCTTGACATCTACGCCGCCGATCTCGAGCGCATTGAGATACTGGAAGGCCCGCAGGGCACCGTGTTCGGAGCGGGCGCCGAGGCGGGTGTTGTGCGTTACATCACAAACAAGCCGAAGCTCAATGTGACTGAAGCAATGGTGAACGCTGGCTACGCAACGACGGCACACGGTGAGCCGAGCAGCAATCTCAACGCGACGGTCAACTTGCCGATCATTACCGACCAACTCGCCGTGCGCGGCGTGATCTACAACGAGCAGCGCGGCGGCTACATCCATAACCTCTCCGCGACCTTTGCACGTGCCGATACTGACCTCGGCATCCACTACGCTGACGCGGGCGGCCAAGTTCCTGCCAACAGCGTCGTCATCAATAACTTCAACATTGCGGCTAACGATATCAATCCGGTCACCTACAAGGGCATGCGTGTAGAGTCCCTGTACCAGTTCAACGAGGACTGGAGCGCATTACTCGCACAGTCCTACCAGAGTATCGAGGCGGACGGCGTCTTCGCCGAGATGGCGGCGAATTCGCTCGGTCAGCCGCAACCCGACCTCAGCGTGCAGCTGTACAACCCCTCGCACAGCAAGGACAGGTTTGAGAACACCGCACTCACGATTGACGGCCGTGTCGGTGCCCTGAAGCTCGTCTATGCGGGCGCCTATTTCGTGCGCAACGTCGAGCAGGTTCAGGACTACACGAACTACGCACGCGCGGGGTACGTGGACTACTATCAGTGCGTAAATCCAACTCCGGCGACTCCTGGGACTGCTCAATGCTTCACGCCAAGCTCGACCTGGCATGATCTCGAGCGCAACACTCACCAAAGCCATGAGCTGCGCGTGAGCACCCCCAGTGATTGGCGCATCCGCGGCATCGGCGGCCTGTTTTACGAAAACTACCGGGTTCAGGAGCAGGTCGACTGGTTCTATCTCACGGCGCTCCCGTACTTCAATCCGATCGGGCCGCCCACCGGCTACTACACGCTAAACGGATCACGGTTTCAACCGAACGGTAGACCGGTCCAGTATTTCACGCAGGACGCTGTGTTTGTACCGGCACCCGTCACCTCCGACAACCCGAACATCCGGCTGCCGGGCGTCGGCTTCTTCAACGACATTACCCGCGGGTATCAACAGCAGGCCGCATACGCTTCGGTCGACTTCGACCTCTTGCCGAGAAAGCTGACGTTGACGGGGGACACGCGCTACTCGCGTACCGATACCTCGGAGGTCGGCTCGAGCGTGGGGGGTTTCGGTTGCCGGCTCACCTCCGGTGCGCCCAATCCGTGTCTGAATCACTCCAACTTCGTCAATCTCAATGCAGAAGGCCTTGACCGGACCTTTTCCGGCTTCAGGAGTCGCGCGAACCTCAGCTGGAAAGTCACCGAGGATGCGCTGCTCTACTACACCTGGTCGCAGGGTTTCCGCGCGGGCGGCTTCAACCGGGCACCGTCCCCGCCAACGGGTAACTCGCCGC
>VBNH01000058.1 GCA_005878095.1 Gammaproteobacteria bacterium
CTCGCTCCCGTGCTCAATCCCGCCGGCCGGATCATGGGGGACCTGTCGATTGCGTGTCTCGCGCAGGACCGCTTCCTCATCGTGGGGTCGGGCTTTGCCGAGGAGTTCCACCTGCGCTGGTTCTGGGCCTCGGAGCCACCTGCGGATGTGTCGGTGCGCTCGGCCGCCTCGACGCTCAACGGCGTGTCGATCGCGGGCCCGAGGTCGCGGGAGCTGGTGCAGCATCTGGTGCGGGACGATCTGTCGCCTTCCGCGTTCAAGCTGTTCCAGGTCAGGGAGACGGCCGTCGGCTTCGCGCCGGCCATCCTGACGCGCGCCGGGTTCACCGGTGAGCTCGGCTACGAGATCTGGACGACACCCGACTATTTCGCCTCGCTCTACGATGACCTGTGGGACGCGGGGCGGGAGCTGGGGCTCGTGCACTTCGGCGGGCGCGCTCTGTCGTCGCTGCGGCTGGAGAAGGCCTACGGCTCGTTCAACAAGGACTTCCGCCCCGACTACACCCCGGCTGAGACCGGCCTCGATCGCTTCGTCGACTTCTCCAAGCCCGATTTCACCGGTCGTGCGGCGGCACTGGCCGAACGCGCGGCAGGCCCCAAGCGCCGGTTCGTCGTCATGGAGGTGGCGGACGCCGACGCCGAAGTGGTCGGCTACGAATCGATCATGAAGGACGGCGCGGCGGTCGGCTATGTGACCTCGGGCGCCTACGGACACTGCGTCGGCAAGAGCCTCGCCGCGGGCTACGTAGCGGCCACGCTGGCGCGCGATGGCGCGCGCTTCGAGATCGACATCCTGGGCGAGATGCGTCCCGCCACGGTGCGGCTGGAACCGCTGTACGATCCGCAGGGACTGCGACTGCGCAGCTGAGGCAAGCCGCAGGGCCTCAAAGCGTGCCGAACACCTTCTTGATGAGCGAGCTCGTCTGCCCGAGGGGATCCTTGCGGATCTCATGTTCCTCGTCTGCGATGCGGCTGAAGAGGGCGTCGAGCGCCTTGGCGGTCACGTAGTCGTTGAGATTCGCATCCTGGGACGACAGCAGCCCGAGTTGCGCCGCCTGGCCGGCGTACTCGTTGTATTTCGCGGTCAGGCCGAGCTTCGCGGTTTCGCTCGCGACGATCGGCTTGAACTTCCCGGTCAGCTGGGCGCTCGTGGCGCGCCGGAAGTACTGCGTGCCGGCGTCATCACCGCCGATGAGGATGCCCTTGGCATCCGACACCGTCATGTGCTGCAGCGCCTGCTTGAAGACCGGCTTCGCCTGTGCCACGGCCTTCTCGGCCGCATGATTCAGGGTCGCCTTGAGCTCATCGGCCTGCCCGCCCATGCCGACGAGACTCAGCGCGCGGTCCGCCTTCTCCAGCGCCGACGGCAGCGGGATCGCCACCCTGGGGTCGTTGAGAAAGCCATTGTTGGTGCCGAGCTGCGCCACCGCCACGTCGATACCCCTCGACAGGGCGGCGCGCAATCCGCCGGCGGCGTCCCTGGAACTGAGCGCATCGAGCGCGGCAGAGGCTGCGAACGCAGTGCCGAGCGCTGTGAGCGCGAGTGCGGTGAACAGCGGCACGCGATGCCGGACGGCGGTTCGAATCATGTCAGGTCCCGGAGGAGGCGCTCATCTGAGCAGGGGCGCAGTGTAGACTCCCCGGCCGGCAAAGCCCATCAGTACGCCAACAAGGCCTGGGACCGCGCGAATGAGCGAGACGAGCTTCGATAACATCATCGAGCGTGAGCGCGGGTTGCGGCGGGAGCTGAGCGCCCGCCGCCTGACCATGATCGCCATCGGCGGGGCGATCGGCACCGGGCTGTTCCTCGGCAGCGGCTTTGCGATCAGTCTCGCGGGACCGGGGGTACTCGTGAGTTACGCCTTCGGCGCGCTGATCGCCCTGCTGCTCATGGGATGCCTGGCGGAAATGACCGTCGCGCACCCGACCTCGGGATCCTTTGGCGTCTACGCGGAGTACTACCTCGGTCCCCTGGCCGGTTTTCTGGTGCGCTACGCGTACTGGACCTGCATCGTGCTGGCGGTGGGAACCGAAGTCACGGCGGTCGCGCTCTACATGCGCTTCTGGTTTCCCACGCTCCCCGGCTGGCTGTGGATCGTGGCCTTCTCCGGGCTCCTGATCGGGGTGAACGCCCGCAGCGTGAACGTCTTTGGCGCGGTCGAGTACTGGTTCTCGGCGGTCAAGGTGACGGCCATTGTGGTCTTCATCGTGCTCGCGAGTTATATCGTGTGGCGCGCACCGTCTGCGGTGCCGGCTGCGGCCGCGGATGTGAGCGCGCGCGGCGGCGCGGCTGCGATCGGCTTTCGGAACTACACCGCCCACGGCGGCTTCCTGCCCAGGGGCGTGTGGGGCGCGTGGGTGGCGGTGATCGTCGCCATATTCAGCTACCTGAGCATCGAGATGATCGCCGTCGCGGCGGGGGAGGCCGCGCAACCCGAGATTGCCATCACGCGCGCTTTTCGCTCGACGGTGTTCCGGCTGATCCTGTTCTATCTGCTGACGCTCGCCCTGGTGCTGGCGATCGTGCCGTGGACCGCGGCGGGCATCGAGGAGAGCCCGTTCGTGAAGGTCATGCGAGCGCTGCGGGTGCCGGCGGCCGCTGGCATTTTCAACCTCGTCATCCTGGTCGCGGCGCTGTCGGCGATGAACAGTCAGCTCTACATCACCACGCGCATGATGTTCAGCCTGTCACGGGCGCATCAGGCGCCGCGGCGCTTCGGCCTCCTCAACCGGCGCGGCGTACCGGTGCAGGCGCTGTTGTTCTCGAGCATCGGCATCGCGCTTGCGACCGTGCTCAGCATCGTGGCGCCGAAGTCGGCGTTCATTCTCATGGTGTCGATCTCCGCCTTTGGCGCCATGTTCACCTGGATGATGATTTTCATCACCCACTATCGCTTTCGCCGCGTGCATGCGCGGACGGGGGCTGCACCGTTGCGCTTTCGCATGGTTGGCTTTCCCGCCACGACACTGCTGGGTGCTGCGCTCATGGCAGCGGTTCTGCTGACGACGGCATTCACCGACGCATTCCGAATGACACTCTTCTTCGGGCTGCCGTTTCTGGCCTTCCTGAGCGCGGCGTACTGGATCTGGCACCGACAGCACGTGCGCCGCGCCGTATCCAGTGCCGGCACCGCCTGAGCACTGGGCGGATGTCACTGCCTTGCGCGCGTCATTAACTTGCCACCTGCGGGGGAGTAAGCTCGGCAAGTAGAAATGAAGGAGCTGGACGCATGGCCACCAAACCAATTCCCGACGGATACCGCACCGCGACGCCGTACCTGATCATCAAGGGGGCAGCGGAAGCGATCGAGTTCTACAAACGCGCCTTCGGCGCCGCGGAGCTGTTGCGCATGGCCGACCCGCAGGGCAGGGTGGGTCACGCCGAGATCAAGATCGGTGACTCCGTGATCATGCTGGCCGACGAGCACCCGGCCATGGGCTACCGCGGGCCGCGCTCGCTCGGCGGATCGAGCGTGAGCATCCTGCTGTACCTGGAGGATGTGGACGCCGTGTTCGAACGCGCCCTCAAGGCCGGGGCGAAGGCGCAGCGACCGGTGGCGGATCAGTTCTACGGCGACCGCTCGGGGACGCTCGAGGACCCGTTCGGTCACGTCTGGACGGTCGCGACGCACGTTGAAGACGTCCCGCCCGAGGAAATGCGGCGCCGGGCCGAAGCCGCCATGAAATCATCGGCGCCTTCCGCATCCTGAGCTCACTCGTCTGATGTTCTGAAGCGGCAGGGCCGCGCGGGATCTCGAGCGGCCCTGCCCCGGCCGTGTGCACGTGCCACCGTGCGCCGCCGATGGCGGTGTTGCGTAATGCGGCCGCGCTCCTGCATGATGAATGAAAGCCCTGAACGGGGCTCTGGGGGGAGGCTGCCGGGCCGCCTGCAGGCGGACGGCGGACCATCATGGTTTTCAACTCGCTCACGTTCGTCGTGTTCTTCGCTTGCGTGCTTGCGCTTCACGCGCTGCCCCTGCCCTGGACCACGAAGAAAATCAACTTAGCTGTGGCGAGTTACCTGTTCTACGCGGCGTGGAATCCGCCGTTCGTGATCCTGCTGTGGGTGTCGACCGTGGTCGACTGGTATGCCGCGCAGGGCCTCGTGAAAGCAAAACGGCCCACCAGCCGCCACGCCTGGATGCTGCTGTCGGTGATCGCGAACCTCGGCATGCTGGGGTATTTCAAGTACGGACAGTTCCTGCTCGATAACTTCACCTCCCTCATCTCGGCGGTCGGCGTCGCCTATCACCCGGCCCACTACGACATCGTCCTGCCGGTGGGCATCTCCTTCTATACGTTCGCGACCATGTCGTACACCCTGGACGTGTACCTGCGGCGCGCGGCGCCGGCACAGAACCTGCTCGATTACGCGCTGTTCGTGACCTTCTTTCCGCACCTGGTGGCCGGTCCGATCATGCGCCCGACGGAGCTGGTGCCGCAGTTCGCGCAGCCGCGCCGCGCCACCGGGGAGCAGCTGCGCTTCGGGCTGGCGCTCATGACCCTCGGCCTCTTCAACAAGATCGTGCTCGCCGACAGTTTCCTCGCGAGCGCCGCGGAGCGTGTCTACGACAGCGACAAGATCCCGGGGGCACTCGACGCCTGGGCGGCGACGCTGGCGTTCAGCGGTCAGATCTTCTGCGACTTCGCCGGCTATTCGACCACCGCGATCGGCGCGGCGCTGTGCCTGGGATTTGCCATGCCGGACAACTTCCGCTTCCCCTACGCGGCGGTGGGGTTCTCGGACTTCTGGCGCCGCTGGCATATCACACTGTCCTCGTGGCTGCGCGATTACCTCTACATTCCGCTCGGCGGCAATCGTCACGGTGCGCGGCGCACCTATGCCGCGCTCATGACCACCATGTTGCTCGGGGGCCTGTGGCACGGCGCGAACTGGACCTTCGTCGCCTGGGGCGGCCTGCATGGTGTGTACCTCGCCGCCGAGCGCGTGCTGCGCGCGCGCTTCGCTAACTACCGTCCCGGGCCGCTGGCTTTCGTGGCGCTCGGCCTGCTCACCTACACGCTGGTGAACGTGACCTGGGTGTTCTTTCGTGCCAAGACCTTCGGCAAGGCGTGGATCGTGCTGCGTGGCATGGCGGGCCAGAACGATGCCGCCAAGCCGATCCTGGCAACCTTCAGTCTCTTCTCGGTCGCTGCGATCGTGGGCGGGATCCTGCTCACGCACTGGCTGATGCGTGCGCGCACCCTCGAGTCGGTCATCGCGCGCGCCCCGGCGGCGGCGGTGTCCATGATCTGGGCGTTGATGGCCTTTGCCATCATCATTGCCCAGGGAGCTGGAAGTGCCTTCATCTACTTCCAGTTCTGACGGCCTGCGCGACCTGGCGGAGCGCGACGCGCGGGCGGGCATGCCGGATCGCGATGCGCGCCAGACGGCGGCGGACCGGCCGGGAGTCGCGCAGCCGGTGCCGATGCGTCCGGTGCCCGCGCAGCCCTGGGGCAGGATCCTCCTCGGCACGGTGTTGCTGCTGGTGCTGCTGGTTGCCGGCTGGGAGGAATACTGGCGCGCGTACGGCGTACGACCGAGCATCGCCAATACCTTCGGCCTCTGGTCGATGCAGCGCCGGCGTATTGATGCCGGCGAGGGAGCTGCGACGGTGCTCCTGGGCGACTCGCGCCTGTATTTCGATATTCACCTGCCGGTGTGGGAGCGACTCGATGGCCGGCGTCCGATCCAGCTTTCATTTGAGGGTACTGCGCCGCTCCCGGCGCTCGAGGACCTCGCCGCGGATCCGAAGTTCACCGGCCGGCTGCTCATTGGTGTCGCGCCCGATGTGTTCTTCTCCGGCTTCAAGTTCCGTGCTGCCGCGGTCGGTTATGCGCACAAGGAGTCGCCCTCGCAGCGCATCGGTCAATGGTTATCGATGCACTTCATCGAGCCTTACTTTGCATTCGATGACCCCGACTATGCGCTGCAGACCGTGCTCGCGCGCCAGCCGTGGCTGGTGCGTGTGCACCAGCGCCTGCCGGTTCGCAAGCTGGCCATGACCGAGAGCGATCGCAACACGTATCTCTGGAGCAAACTCGAGACTGATCCAGAATACCGGACCATTGTCCGCAAGATTTGGCTCAACCACATGCAGCGCTGGGACGACGAGCCGCCGCCGGCGGCCGCGCTCAAGAACGAAAAGGAGCAGATCGAGCGTACCGCGCAGGCGGTTGCGAAGTTGCGCGCGCGGGGAGTGAAGGTGTTGTTCGTGCGTATGCCCAGCGACGGAGCGTATCTCGAATTCGAAAACCGCAAGTACCCGCGCGCCCGCACCTGGGACGCGTTGCTGGCCGCCAGCGGCGTACCGGGAATCTACTTCGCAGACTATCCGGAATTGCAGGGCTACGAGTTGCCCGAGTGGTCGCACATCAAACACTCGGACGCGGAGCGCTTTACCGGAGAGCTGTACAAGGTCATCCAGCGTGATTTCTGGGGGCCCAACGCCCCGGGGGTGAGTGCCAAGGCAAGTGCCGCGCGGTAGCTAAGGCGGTGCGGCCAACTCGCGGATCCTCACGAGGGGTTTTTAACCCAGCCGCGCGGCCGGCGGTTGAATCCCACCTGCACCTCGACCAGCTTCTTGCCGCACCGGCACCTGAATCTCGTGATGATGTCGGCGAGCGGCTCGTCCCAACCGCTGCGGCAATGACGCGCGAGAAACGCGGGCGTCATCTCGCGTGTGTGCCGGCAGCTGCGGCAGGTGACGAGGATGACGTAGTCACCGAAGTGATCGCGCAGCCTCTCGACCGCATTCCACGGGAGCATGGCGCGAGTGTGGGCAACGCCGCCGGCGCCCGTCCACACAGTGCTACAGTGCCGGCGATACTGTTTGGGGCCAAACCTATGTGCGGCAAGTACATCCTTGCGCAAGCCGCCAAGGCCGAGCGTGCGATGGGGATCCGGCGCGGGCGCTGGGAATATCCGTTGAGCTACCGGGTGCTGCCGACGGAGCAGGTGCCGGTGGCCGTCGCAGAGTCCGGCGAGCGCGAAGCGGCGATGATGCGCTGGGGCCTGATCCCGTACTGGGCATACGGGGTGCCGCTCAAGGCCTCCACCATCAATGCCACCGTGGAGCGCATCGCGAGTGCTCCGAGTTACAAGGATCCGTGGCATCGCGGCCAGCGATGCATGCTGGTCATGGGCGGCTTCTACGAGCCGCACGTGAATGCGGACGGTACGCGCGATCCCTTTTTCGTGCAGCTCGCCGATCGCGAGGTGTTCGGCGTCGCAGGCCTGTGGGATCGCTCGCGGCGGCAGGACGGATCGTACGTCTTCTCCTGCACGCTGATCACGGTGCCTGCCAACCGTCTGCTGGCCGAGGTTCACAACGGCAAGCAACGCATGCCGGCGATCCTCGCTGAAAGCGACCACGAAGCCTGGCTGTCGGGTGCGCTGCAGGACGCAAAGGCGACGCTCAAGAGCTACCCCGAGGAGCTCATGGTGGCCTGGAAGGTGAGTCGCCGGGTGAACAGCCCGAGGCTGCCGAACGATGCGAGTCTGATCGAGCCCCTCTAGAGTGCGAGGCGCGTCACAGTTCACGGTTCGTTCAGGGCCGGGGGTGTGTCATTCACGGTGAGCGTTGGCATAGTTCGCACCTTGTGTGTGTGGACGATGAATCGTCCGGGAAGGAATGCCTATGAGAGCGATCCGTTTCGTGTTGCAGTCGGCGCTGGCCCTGGTGGCAGCCGTGCCCCTGGCCCACGCGCAGAGTGTGAGTATCAACGCGACCATCACCGGCGAAATCGCTCCGGGCGTGTATGGCCGGGTGGTATTGGGTAACCGGCCGCCACCGCCGGTCGTCTATGCGCAGCCGCTAGTAGCGGTGCCCGTGGTGGTCGCTGAGCCGGTGCCGATGGAGCCGATCTATCTGCACGTGCCGCCGGGCCATGCCAAGCACTGGCGCAAGCACTGCCACGAGTACAACGCCTGCAACCGGCCGGTGTATTTCGTGCGCTCCGCGGAGTACGAACCCGGCTATCGTCCCGAGCGCCGCCAGGAGCACGAGCATGGTCACCATGGGGACCATGGAAACCGCGACGATGACCACGGCCACGGACATCACGACTGAAGCGGCTGCCCGCGCGGCCGTATGACCCGGCCATCGCGGATCTCAACGCCCGTTGGTTGCGGGGAATCGCTGGCGCAGCTCGCGGTAGAAGGATGCCTGGCGGGCGTCGGTGAAGCCGCCGCTCGCCGGTGCGGCACGCTGGTCTCCTTCGCCAGGATGGGCCCGCAGTAACTCCGTGCGAGCCGTGCAACCACGTTGACCACTAGCTGCGCGCCGGCGCCCTCGGGCGCATCGGTGGACAGCGGCGTGTGCGGCAGTCTGGCGCGCACGCGCGCGATCACGGCCATGAGGCCGGCGAAATCGCTGCGCCCGCTGAACAGCCACGCTCGCTGCGGCGTCCGCGGCCGCGCTCGCTGCGGCGTCCGCGGCCACGCTCGCTACGGCGTCCGCGGTCACGCCGATGGTGAGGGCGGGGGCGATGAGGCGGATCACGGGCTGGCTTCCGTGTGGGCGCTTGTGTCAAAGTCTATTCTGGCGCCGGCGCGGCGACCGGCGCTCTTTGAGGAATCAGGTCATGCCGAGCCAACGCGACAAGGCGATGCGCTTCCGGGCGCTGCACGAGTCTCCCGGCATCTTCGTCATTCCCAACGTCTGGGATGGCGGCTCGGCGAGCGTCATGGCGGGACTCGGATTCGAGGCGCTCGCGACTTCGAGCGCCGCGTGCGCGGCGACGCTGGGCAAGCTCGATGGTGAGATCACGCGCGAGGAGGCGCTGGCGCACGCGCGCCTGATCGTGGCGGTAAGCGCGCATCCCGTGGCCGCCGATCTCGAGAACGGCTTCGGCGACTCACCCGAGACGGCGGCGGAGACCATCCGCCTGGCCGCCGCGGACGGCCTCGTGGGCGGGTCGATCGAGGATGCCAGCGGCGATCCGCGCGCGCC
The DNA here is from genome assembly GCA_005878095.1 of Gammaproteobacteria bacterium. Lineage (GTDB taxonomy): Bacteria > Pseudomonadota > Gammaproteobacteria > Steroidobacterales > Steroidobacteraceae > 13-2-20CM-66-19. The sequence continues at coordinate 8,954 of VBNH01000058.1, forward strand.
GATCTACGCGCTGGGACAGGCGGTGGAGCGGGTAGCGGCCGCGGCGGAGGCGGCGCATCGTCTGCCGTTCCCTTTCACGCTCACCGCGCGCGCCGAGAACTTCCTGCACGACAAGCCTGACCTGGACGACACCGTGCGTCGCCTGCAGGCTTTCGAGCGCGCTGGCGCCGACGTGCTGTTCGCACCTGGGTTGCCCGACCTGGCCGCGGTGCGCACCGTGTGCAGCGCACTCACGAAGCCGGTCAACTTCATGGTCGGGATACGCGGCCGATCGTTCGCGCTCGCCGATCTTGCGGCCGCCGGCGTGAGGCGAGTGAGCCTGTCCACCTCGCTCTATCGCGCCGCGATCACCGCCGTATTTGTTGCGGCGCGCGAAGCGAAGCAAGTCGGGACCTTCGGCTATGTCGAGACCCTGCTGAAGGGAGACGAGCTGACGAGGTACCTGCGGGAGCAGGCGCTGGCACGCAACGCCGCGTGAGGCGCGCGCCACGGCCGCGTCAGGCCGGCGGCGTGTCTCCGGGCTGCGCGCCGCGCAGCCACTCGAGGAACTTCGGCACCGACGCGTGACTCTCGGCGGGCGCCCAGGGGGCGAATTCGGCCGCCGTGGCCGGATCGTACGGGCCCTCCTTGATCTCGAGGAAAGCACCCCCGTCGGCTCCCGGCACCACGGTGTGCCAGGCGCCCTGGGGCGTCTCGTACCCAATGCTGTCCGTGCCGTCGCCGACGCCATAGCGGGCCGTCACGCGGCCACGCTCGTCGAAGGTGAGGACGTCCACGCGCCCGCGCACGATCACCGCAAGCTCCGACCGGGTCCTGTGCCGATGCGGCCGAAAGTACGAGTCGCCGCAAGCCACCACGAGGAAGCGCTGCACCGGATCTGCGGCAGTGGCGTGGATGTTGTGATGGGCGCGGGCGCGCGGACTCGACGCCGCCTTCGCGGCGAGCTCATCCAGCAGGGTTCGCGACAGCAGCTTCACGCCGCCAGCCCATCAACCCGCCCGGGGGACGGGCTGCTTGTGAACGTCGGGCAGAAACGCGGCCAGCAGCCCGATCAGCGGCAGGAAAGCGCACAGCTGGTAGACGAAATCGATGCCGATGTGGTCGGCGAGTTTGCCGAGCACCGCCGCGCCGACGCTGCCCATGCCAAACGCGAGCCCGAAGAACAGTCCCGCGACCATGCCGGTGCGCCCGGGGAGCAGATCCTGCGCGTACACCACGATCGCCGGGAACGCCGAGGCGAGGATCAGTCCGATCGGCACGGTGAGCACACAGGTCCAGAGGAGATTCGCGTGCGGCAGCAGCAGCGTGAACGGCAGAACACCCAGGATCGAGGCCCAGATGATGTACTTGCTGCCGAGCCGATCGCCCAGCGGTCCGCCGGCCATGCCGCCCACTGCCGCAGAGGCCAGGAACACGAACAGCAGCAGCTGCGAGGTGCGCACCGAAACGTGAAAGTGGTCGATGAGATAGAAAGTGTAGTAGCTCGTGACGCTCGCGAGGTAGACGTACTTCGAGAACACGAGCGCCAGCAGCACCGTGATGGCGAGGACGACGTGACGGCGCGGCGCGCCCGGTGCCTGCGATCCCGCCGCACGCGCCAGGCGCGTGATGCCGTGCGTCTTGTACCAGTGTCCGACATTGATGAGCACCACCATGCCGAGCAGTGCCGCACCCGAGAACCATGCCACGCTCGACTGGCCGCGCGGCAGCACGATGAAAGCCGCGAGCAACGGGCCCGCCGAGGTACCGAAGTTGCCACCGACCTGGAACACCGACTGCGCCAGGCCGTGCTTGCCGCCCGAGGCCATGCGCGCCACGCGCGAGGATTCGGGGTGGAACACCGACGAGCCGGTGCCGATGAGCGCGGCCGCAAACAGCAGCAGCGCGTAGCTGTCGGCAAAGGCGAGCAGCACCAGCCCCACCAGTGTGAACCCCATACCGGTGGCCAGGGAGTAGGGGCGCGGACTCTTGTCGGCGAACGCCCCCACCAGCGGCTGCAGGAGCGATGCGGTGAACTGGAAGGTGAAGGTAAGGAGCCCGATCTGCGTGAAGCTCAAGCGATACGAGCTGCGCAGCATCGGATACAGCGCCGGCAGGAGCGACTGCATCATGTCATTCAGCAGGTGGCAGAAGCTGATGGCCACGAGGATGCCGAAGGCCGTGCTGCCGGCGGTGCTGATGCGGCCGAGCGTGGGGGTCGATTCGTTCACAGGAGAAGGTCCTGCACGGGAAGGATGTAATTGAAGCCGATCCGACCCCGTCTGCCCATCTCTCCAAATAGGGTGCGCCGCAACGCAAGCCGCAAGAGAGCGCGGTGCACCCGGGGAGTGCACCGCGAGCCGGCCCGGCTGTCCCCGGGCTTAGAAGCGCTGCCCGAAACGGATGCCGATGGTGCGCGGCGCACCGATCACCGCCAGAGGCTTCTGGCCGCAGATCGGCGTGCCCCCCAGCTGGATGGTGCATTCCGCGAAGCGGTATACCTCCGCGCGCCGGTCGAGCACGTTGTTGGCGAAGACCTCCGCAGTGAAGTTGCCTTTGGCGATGCCGGCCAGGACATCGAGCAATCCGTAACCCGGCTGAGTGCCGACCAGCAGGTTGTCGTACGGCACCAGCTCGGAACGGGTCGAGCTCTGGTAGTCGAAGGCGCCCTGCACGTGGGCCTCGAGCTGGCCGCCCATCGGGAAGGTGTAGCGCGCGGTGAGGTTGCCCTTGAACTTCGGGACGATCGGCAGCTGCGTGTCGGAGGGAGCCGCGTCGGTCGCCGGACAGCTCGTGAGCGGCGGGCCCGTGAGCGGCAGCGGCTGGCCACTGGGGTCGACATCGAGACAGAAGTCCTTGGCGAGCTTCGGATCGAGCTCGGTCGCCCCCAGGCTGAGGGAGAGTCCCTGCGCAGGAGCCCATTCCAGCTGCTGCTCCGCGCCCTTGATGCGCGCCGCGCTCGCGTTGCGCACAATCGTGAAGGAGTTCTGGCCCAGGAACCCGAACTGGAAGTTCTTCCAGTCCTCCCAGAAGAATGCACCGTTGAATCGCAGGTGGTTGTTCAGCCAGCTCGTCTTGAAGCCGATTTCGTAGTTGGTCAGATAATCGGGTTCGTAAGTGGCGAGCGGTGCCAGCGGCGGCGGCACCTGGATGCGGCGATTGAGGCCACCGGGTCGGAATCCCCTGGAGTAGGTCGCGTAGAGCATGTGATTGTCGTCGACCTTGTAGGTCAGGTTGAATTTCGGCGTGGAACCGTTCTTCTGCACTCCCCTCGCGAGGTCGACGCATGGACCGCCCAGAATGCCGGGCTTCACGCAGTCCACGCCGCGCGTCGGCACCGTCGAAGCCTCGCCGGTGGACGAGCCGTACGGGTTGTTCAAGCCGAAGCCGAAGAACCCATCGAGCGAGTTGTCGTAGCGGAAGAAGCGGTAGCCCACCGATGCGGTCAACTTCGCTGTCACGTCATAGCTCAGCTCGCCGAACACCGCATAGTCGCGATCCACGCGGATCTGATCGGTCAGCCAGAAGGTGTGCGGCCAGCCGGTGACGGACTGAAACACGGGTAACTCATCGATCAGGTAGTCCTGCAGGATGTAGTGCTGCTGGCGCTCGTAGAAGAGGCCGCCGATGAAACGCAGCGGGTTCTCCTTGGGCGTTGCCACGCGCAGCTCGTGGCTGATCTTGCGGTACTGGTCCCTGCCGTTGATCCACTGCGACGGATTGATCTGGTGGCCGACGCCCTGCTCGAATGAAGTGATGTAGGTCGTGTTCTGATCATAGAGCAGCGAATAGTCGCTGTAGTCGGACACGGTGTGGTCGTTGCGGCGCAGGTAGCCGCCGGCGTAGGTGATGTCGAAATTGCTGACATGGCCCTCGACCGTGAGCGCCGCCTGCCACCACTGGTCGGAGATGGAGTCGGGATAGAAGCGCTGTGTGGACAGAACCCCCGGGATGGCCGGATCCGCGAAGGCGGTGCCGTCCTGCCGGGTGCTCTGCCCCACGAAAGTCGGGGTCACGGTCCAGTGGTCGTTGAGATTGACCCTGAGTGCCGCGCGGCCACCATATGTGTCCGTGGCGTTGAAGCGCTGCTTCGCCTGCACCGGCGTGGTCTGGCAGCCCGCGGCCGGTGGACTGAAGTTCGACAGGCAGCCGTCGCTCGGGTAGCTGATGGTGCCGGGAATGTTGTCGATGTAGCCGCCGTCGCGCTCCGCCCAGCCGACCAAACGGACCGCCGCGCTGCTGCCGACGGGGATGTTCACGAAGCCCTCGGCGACGTAGCCACCCTGGCCGCGCAGCGTGTTACCCGTGAGATCGTAACCGGCCTTGAAGGCGGAAACGTCCGGCTTGTTGGTGATGATGCGCACCGTGCCGGCCTCCGAGCTCGCGCCGTACAGCGTGCCCTGCGGACCGGCGAGCGCCTCCACGCGCTCGATGTCGTAGACGTGGATGTCGAGCGGACCCTGGATGGTCGTGACCGGCTGCTCATCCAGGTACACGCCGACGCTCGGCAGCGGGCCGGAGTGGTTGGCGTTGTCGCCGCTGGCGACTCCGCGCATGTAGATCTTGGCGAAACCCGGGCCGCTGGTCTGGTAGGCGATGCTCGGCAGGAACTTCACGTAGTCATTGAAGTTCTGCACCCCGAGCTCCTGCAGCCTCGCGGTGCCGAGGGCCGTGATACTGATCGGCACGTCCTGGAGATTTTCGGTGCGCTTCTCGGCCGTCACCACGACCTCTTCGAGGCCTCCGGTGCCGCCGGCCTCGGCGGCATACAGACGTGGTATCGCCGCCATGACGGCGGCGGCTATCGGCGCGCGCCGCAGCAGTACCCGCGTGCGCGAGGCGCGGGCCGTCCGGTCCACGACGGCCATTCTTTCCAGCTTGCGTGATCGGCTGCTCCGCATGTGGTCTCCCCTTGAAACACGAACGTGTGTAATCGTCAGTTATCGCGATGATCAGGTGAAAAATCAGGTACGCGCGGATACGAAACCAGCACCGGCCCGAGCGCCGTCTTCAGTGGCTCGAGCCACTGCTCGAAGTGACGCCACTGCTCGGTACCCTGGCGGTAGATCGGGCTGCGGACCTGCTCGGAGCTCGCCGTGCGCACGGCGCGCTCGTTCTCGTAGAAACGCAGGCAGCCTGCTTCGAACGGCAGGCCGCAGTATTCCAGAAGGCGTCGCACCTCATCCTCGGTGTTCTCCACCATGTCTTCGTAGAAGACGCGGTGCACGCGCTGCGGCAGAACCGCGTCAAAGTGCGCCATCAGCTCGACGTAAGCGCGGTAGTAGGCGCCGAGTTCCGCGAGGTCGTAGGTAAAGTTCTGACCGCGGGCAAAATGCTGCTTGAAATTGGAGAAGCAGCAGCCGAGCGGGTGGCGACGCGCGTCGATGATGCTGGCGTTCGGCAGCATCAGATGAATGAGCCCGACGTGCAGGAAGTTGTTGGGCAGCTTGTCGATGAAGAACGGCCGCTGGCTCTTGCGCTGAATGCGGGTGCGCGCGAGATAATCTTCGCCGACCGCGCGCAGCTGCTCGCCGCCCAGTGCCTCGAGGGCCAGCGGGTAACGCAGCTCTTCAGTGCCGGCGCGTGCGGCGATGCTCTGGGCGAGCGCCGGCACGTCCGGCAACTCCATGGTGCCCTCGACCTGAGAGTGGCTCGAGAGAATTTGCTCGATGAGTGTCGAGCCGGCGCGCGGCAGACCGACGATGAAAATCGGATCCGTTGCTAAGGCCCCGGCGCCCGCACGCGAAGCGAAGAACGCCCCCGTGAAGAACGCCTTGCAGCGCGCGACGTGGTCAATGATGCGCTCAGGCTCGTAGTGCACGCGGGCACGGCGCAGTGCGTTGCCTTCGCGGTAGTGCTCAAAGGATTCCGCGTAGAGCGACTGGTCCTCGAGCGCCTTGCCGAGTGCGAAATGAAAGTGATAGCGGTCTTCCACGCTGAGGTCCGCGCGTGCGAGTTGCGCTCGCATGTGCGCGAGCTCCTCTGCACCGAAGCGGTAGGTCTTGAGATTGGCGAGACTCCACCAAACCTCTCCCAGGTGCGGATCGAGCTCGATCGCCCGCCGGTACGCGCCGATGCCTTCGGCTCTCTGGCCCGAGGTCTTGAGAGCGTGGCCATAACTCAGCCAGATCTTCGCCTGGCGCGGGTACACTTTCAGAACCTCGACGTAGGTCGCAATGGCGCGAGCGTACTCGCCGATGCCGGCGAGGACTGCGGCGTACAGGTTGCGGTAGTTGGGGTTGCCCGCATCGGTGGCCAGTAGGCGCTCGATCTGGGGCAGGGCGGCCGAGTACTTGCCCTGGCGATACAGGGCCACCGCATAGTTCTGGCGCGCGTTATGAAACGCCGGTGCCAGCTCCAGGCACCGCGCCAGCAGGCTCTCGGCGTCGCCGTAGCGGCCCAGGCGCGCGGCGACTTCCGCGAACATGCGGATGGCCGCAATGTCGGTGGGATGCTCGAGCAGATGGCGTCGCAGCAGCGCCTCGGCCTCAGGAATGCGGTTTTCGCACAGCGCGGCGCCGGCTGCGAGCAGCTGCGGATCGCGGGTGGAGGTCGTGAGGAAGCGCGCGCGCGCGGTCTCGGCCCCTGCATCGTCGCCAACCGCCATGAGGTGATCGGCGAGGGCTCGCCACGCATCTGGCAAATCGGGGTTGAGCTGCACGCTGCGGCGAAGTGTCGCCACCGCTTCCTCACTGCGTCCGAGCGCACTGAGCGTCAGTCCCAGCTCGTAGTGAGCGGCGGCCCAGCGCGGCTGCCTCATGGCCAGCGGCTCGAGCACGGCGAGCGCCACCGCGGGATCTCCGCCCGTGCGCCGGGCGATCCCCAGGATCAGAGTTGCGCCGGGGTGCCCCGGGGCGACTTTGAGAATCTCGCTCGCCTGTTCGGCGGCGAGGGCCGGATCGCGCTCGAGAAGGCGCCCTGCGTGGGCGAGCGCTGCGTCGACTGATCCTACGGCCTCTGCTGCGCCACTCCCCACGTTCATGTGACAAATCTACCACGATCCATCGAAGTCCTGCGGGCCGTCACGTTTTCGCGCCCGGCCGTGCAGTGTGGCAGGTGATCGAGGCCCGGAGCGGTCTGTCAGGTGGTCGCAACAAGCTGTCGCGCGCCCGCCGGTGCTTCGGACGCAGCGCCATCGGCGGCGGCATGATTGCGCGGGAAGCGAAGCCGCTCACCGCGCGAGCGACTCGTCAACCGCCTCGCGCCCGACTGCAGTCGCATCGAGCTCGCGAGCCTGCCGCGCGGCCACGATGAGAGTCGGCTGCTGTGGATGATGGGCCGGGAAACTGCCAACATGCACTTGGGCAGCCTTCGCCAGCACCGCAGCATCGTCGCCGATCTTGGGCGCAGATAAGGTGACCTGGCTCGCCAAAGCCGCCGAGTGCATGTCGGACGCCGTCAGCAGCGACTGGCGCAAGTGGCGCAAAGCGATGCGGTCCTGAGGCGGCGGACGAGGACAGACAAGCAAGGGGGGTGAGACGTGAAGGATCTGACGCAGGGGTCCATAACACGGCTGCTGGTCGCGATGGCGGTGCCGATCGCCATCGGCATGCTGTTCCAGACCCTGTACTTCCTGGTGGATCTGTACTTTGTCGCGCGGCTCGGGGATGCCGCGATCGCCGGCGTCAGCACCGCCGGCACCATAAGCTTCGTGATCCTGGCGCTGACACAGATGCTCGGCGTCGGCACCGTGGCGCTGGTCTCGCACGCGGTCGGCCGCAAGGACCAGGCCGAGGCCAACCTGGTGTTCAATCAGTCGGTGCTCCTGTCGGCGATCTGCGGCGGGCTCACGCTGGCGGCCGGGTTCCTGGTGGGCGGTGCCTACGTGCGCTCGGTCGCGGCCGATCCGGCCGCTGCCGCCGCGGGTGTGGCTTACCTTTACTGGTACACCCCGGGGCTCGCGCTGCAGTTCGCACTGGTGGCGATGGGTTCGGCGCTGCGCGGCACCGGCATCGTGCAACCCACCATGATCGTGCAGATGCTGACCGTGATCCTGAACACCGTGCTGGCGCCGGTGCTGATCGCCGGCTGGGGCACGCACCATCCGCTCGGCGCGGCGGGCGCCGGGCTCGCCAGCAGCATCGCGGTGGCGTTCGGCGTGGCGTTCCTGTGGATCTATTTTCTCCGGCTCGAGCACTACGTCGGGCTGCGCCCGGATCAGTGGCGCCCGCGGCTGCCGCTCATCCGCCGCATTCTCAACGTCGGGCTGCCCGCCGGCGGCGAATTTTTCATGTTGTTCGTGATCCTGGGAGTCATCTACTGGGTGATCCGCGGCTTCGGGCCCGCGGCCCAGGCGGGATTCGGCGTCGGCGGCCGCGTGATGCAGGCGTTGTTCCTGCCGGTGATGGCCATCGCGTTCGCCGTGCCGGCCGTCGCCGGGCAGAATTTCGGCGCGCATCGGTATGCGCGCGTACGCGAGACCTTCCGCCGGGCAGCGCTGCTGAGCTCTGTGCTGATGATCGCGATCACCATGCTGTGCCAGTGGCGCCCGGAGCTGTTCATCGAGGGCTTCACCCGCCAGCCGGACGCGGTAGCTGTCGGCTCAACCTACCTGCGTGTCATCTCCTGGAACTTCCTCGCCACCGGGCTCATTTTCACCTGCTCGGGGCTGTTCCAGGCGCTCGGCAACACCTGGCCGTCGCTGCTCAGCTCGGGGGCACGGCTGTTGACCTTCGTGCTGCCCGCGGTATGGCTGTCGACGCTGCCGCACTTCTCCCTGATGCAGGTCTGGTACCTGTCGGTGGCGTCGGTGACGATGCAGGCGCTGACCAGCCTCGCGTTGCTGCAGCGGGAGTTGCGGCGCAGGCTCACGGCGCCGCCGGCCGCGACCGGCGGCGTACCCGCTGAGGCCGTGCCGGTCGGCGAGGGCGCGGACGGCTGAACCGTCGGCGCCTACTTCGGCTCCTGCCCCGGCTGCTGATCGGCGAGCGGGAACGATCGCGTGGCGCTCGCCGCCGGTGCAGCCGGCCGCGGCGGGGCGGCCGGGCCGGCCGCCGAGGCCGAGCGCTGCACAGCCGGGTGCTGCATTCGGGTGCTCGCTGCCACGGCCGCGAGGAAGCGTCGCGCGGACTCATCCTCGCTCGTCACGGCGCCGGCAATGATGTCGCCCGAGGCGACACTGGGCTTCCTGTAGAAGGCCGCGTTCGCCTTGTCATCAATGGTGATCGCCGTGCCATCGAGCGCCAGTCCTGCGAACACCCCGCGGCTGCGCGAGTAGGAGTAGACCTCTGCCTTGAAGGCCGCATCCGTGGCGGCCGAGGCCTGACGTCCGACCGGGCCCGCGGCGACCGAGGCATCGGCGCCGAGGGTCACCTTGCCGCCGTTGATGCCTTCCACGCCCTTGGGCGTGGTGAACACCAGGACGATGTCGGTGGATTGCACGCCCCATTGCCAGCCGAAGCTGCCGCCGGTCATGGTGATGAACACCGGGTCGGTGAAGCGCCCCTGCTTGTCGCGCACCGCCAGCACGCCGTGGCCACGGCGCCCGCCGGCGAAGAAGGCGACCTTGGTGAGGTCGGGAATGACCGCAACGCCGTAAGCGCGCGCCAGCAGGCGATCGGGAATCGCCTGGTCGCGCGATGTGCGCAGCTCTTCCAGAATCTGACTCGCGGTCAGGAGGCGCCCCTGCTCGCGCGCCTGCGCGTGAGCACCAGGGCAGGCCCCGGCCAGGACGACACCGGCGAACAGGAGGAGAGCAGAGCGGATGTGCATGATACGAATCCTTTTCATTCCTGGCTGTCGCCGCTTGACGACAGGCGTGAATGAGCAGTAGCGAACGGGTGCGAAGCTTAACTCACTCACGCGCCGCTGCGCAGCGCCGCGCGCGAATCCGCCGCGCGCTCGCCGGTTCAGCGCCGGTTCAGCGCCGCGGGAGGCGCGGATGCAGCTAGAACCAGATCGAGACGAACACCTGGAAGATGTTCGCGTTGAGTTCGTAGAGCGGTTCGTTGCCGGCGCCGTAGGTGCCGGCGAGCAGCGCGTTGCGAAAGTCGCTGTAATCGACCAGCAGGTGATCGACGCGCACGTTGATGCTGTTCTTGCCGAGCGATGGCACGCCCGGCATCGCGAACTGCCAGGAGCCGCCCGCGCCCACCGTGTAACTGTGGAAGGCGGCGAGCTCGCGATCACGCGCCATGAAGTTCTGGTAGTTGGCCCGCGGGAACAGGTCGCTGTAGAAGTCGGCGGCGCCCTGGCGGTAGTAGCGCAAGCTGCCGTCGAAAGTCCAGTGCTTGCCCACCGGATGGGCGTAGTCGAGCTCGACGGTGTGCGCGAGGATGCCCCAGGTGTCGTGGAAGAAACGGTACTGGCCGGTGAGCGCCGCCCGGTAGGGCAGGTAGTATTTCAGCTGCGCCGAGGCCGCGGAGCTGGTTCGCGTGTTGGGATAGACCTGATCGGCGGGCGTGAAGCCCTGGCCGTGACCCGGCGACAGGTAACGGATCTGGCGATACGGGTTGGCGAGGTAGCCCTGATCGGTGAGCAGCTCGTAGTTGAAGCCGAGAATGGCGTTGCGCGTCAGGACCTGGCTCAAGGACAGCGAATAGCCGCGATGATCGGCGCTGGCCTGGTTAAGGCCGTTGTTGGAAGGTAACGGTACGTGTTCGACCTGACCGGTGACGGAGTTTCTCTGGTCCTTGTACACCCGATCCCAGCCGCGCCGGTAACCCAGCGTGACCGTGGTCAGGTCGCCGAACATGTCCTGGCTGACCGCGAAATAGCTGGTGTTCGCCTTGTAGTCGGGCTCCTTGCTGGTGATGAAGCCGGCGCTGTAGGTGGACTTGCCGTGCAGGTAGTCCGCCCCCAGGCTCTCCTGCCTGCGGGTCTCGTGGTACGGGCTCGCCGACAGCTTCACGTCGATCGAGGCGCTCGAGATCATGTCCTCGTAGTAATTGGCGGACAGCGACAGGTTGTCGCCCACCTTCTTGCGCACCAGCACCGACGGACCCTGGATGGTGATGTCCCCGCCCTTGTAGACGTGCCACAGGACATCGGCGCGATCCTCGGGGAGCACCCCGCCGAGCGCCGGCGCGGCGAGCGCGCACAGCGTGACCAGTGTGCGCGTGAAGGGGCTCAACCCTGCTGCACAACGCGTGCGCGCGCCGCGCGCCTCGCCGGTCAATTGCATCCGCAGCCGCCGCCCACCGATCCCGTTGCCCCGCGGGCGCCCTCGCGGGTCTCGAACACGTGCTGCAGGTACGTGCTGGAGACCGGATCGCGGTTGAAGGACATGATGGGATCGGCGAAGTGCTCGCGTTCGTAAGGCTTGACCCACGGAGTGGGCGCCGCGCACCCGGCGAGCGCCGCGAGCAGCAGCGCCGCGGCCGCGGCCCGCATCAGCTTCACTGTCAGGCTCACGCTCGGCAGGCCAGGCGACACGCGCATCGCGCTACTCCCGGATCAGGCTGCGGATACTGTCGAGATACTCATTCTCGTCGCCGGGCTTGAAGCCCTGGTGCAGCGTACGCAGTTTACCGCTGCGATCGATGATCACGGTGCTGGGCATGCCGGCGACATCGTACAGCTTACTCACCTTACTCTCCTTATCGTAGAGGATGGGGAAAGACACCGGCCTGTCCTTCAGCCAGTCGTCGGCCGCCTTGGAGTCCGGCTCAACGTTCACCCCGAGCAGTGTGAATCCGAGCTTGTGATACTTCCGGTAGATGCTCTCGAGCAGGGGCATCTCCTGGCGGCACGGGCCGCACCAGCTCGCCCAGAAATTGATCATCACCACCTGGCCGTGGTACTGCGCCAGGCTCACGGCCCGGCCGTCGCGCGCGGTGAGCGTGAACTGCGGTGCGGGTCCGCCGCCGGAGCCCGCCAGCGCCGGCAGGGCGATGGCGAGCACGGCGGTAATGGCTGCGATACGGTTCTTCATCCTGCGTCTCTCTAGAAGAAGACGGTCGTGCCAATGCGTGCCTCGAGGTTGTTGGTGAGCTTGGTGGCGCCCAGCAGGCTCGACTGGAACACCCGGTCCTGCACCGTGACGTGCAGCGCCAGCCAGTCTGCCGGCACGAGACGGTAGCCGGCGCCAAAGTTCACCGTAAACTTCGTATCCCCGGCGAAATCGGTGCCGCCGATGCCGCCGATGAGATAGAAGGCGTTCGTCATGGCGATGCCACGACCGAGGAAGGCTTCGCCTGGCAGGAAGTTGTAGCCCAGCGACAGGTCGTAGTACGTGAAGCGCCTCTCAGACTCGGTAAGTAGCTGAATGTTACCGCTGAGGGTCTCGAAACTGGTGCGCCCGCCGCGCGAGCGGCCGGCCTCGGCCTGAAAGAAGAAGTCCTCGGTGATGTGGTAGGCGGCGGTGAGCCCGTAGACCGGATGAGTGCCGAAATCCTCGATCGACAGCACACCATAATCCAGGCCCATCTCGACGTTGGAACTCCTGATGCGCGGCACCTTGATCTTGCGCCGCGCCACCTCCGGTTCGATCACACGCGGCGGCGCGTTCTCGTCCTGCGACGGCTCGCTTACCGGTGGCGGCGCGCTCTGCGCCTGGGCCGCGGCGCGCCGTTCGGCGCGCTGCTGATACCAGTCGCGCACCGAGGCGCAGCCCGGCAGCGCCGCCAACAGCGCCGTCAGTAGAAGAATGCGAATCCCAGTTTCCATTCGTCGGCTTCCTGGTTCTGGTTGCGCTTGGTGAAGACGTAGTGGGCCTTGTATTCGCCGCGCACGAAAATGCGCCGCGTGAGGTAGTAGCGTACACCGCCGCCGACATAGGCCGTCTGTTCGGTGCGGTTGGTGGCCTGCACCAGGGTCGCCTTGGGCTCGATGTGCACTTCGCCGACACCCAGCGTCAGGAACGGTGACCAGCGTGCCTCGGGCACGATCACGTGTGTCAGTCCCACATCGCCGGTCACGCCGTTGGAGAACCTGCCGAGGAACTGGCCCAGCGCTGCCTCCAGCGCCAGCTGCGAGTTGAACGAAAGCGACGCATACCCCGATACGTAGTTGGCGCCGCCATAGGCTCCGGCGAACAGGCCCATCTCGTAGCGGTGCGAGTTGAAGCCGGCGCGGTCGCCGACACTGAACCTGAACGGCGAGCCGTCCGCCAGCACCATCTGCAGCATGTCCCGTTGCGAGGCCCAGCCTTCCACGCCGTGCTCGGTGCGCACCTTGAACCAGTCGGTGCGCCGGAACAGCACATCGACGCTGGCATCCCGCGGCACGACGTGAAACACCGGATAGCCACGGCCGGGGCCAGTGTGCAGCTCCAGGTACGGTTGGGCCACGAACAGCTGCAGGTACTCGCGCGCGCCGCTCACGGCCGGCGTCAGCAACAATCCCAGCAACACGAGGCTCGCGAGCGCGGCCTGGCGCAGCCGCGCGGTCAATTCGAACCTTTGCTCAATTGACCGGGACCGCGGGATCGAACGGGTTGTTGAAGTACTGCGCGCCAATATCCAGCCACTCCGACAACAAGCGAAGCTCCGCCGGGCTCAACCAGCCCGCATGCGTGCTTCCGGAACCCGTTGCGAAGCGGTTCAGAAACTGGGCCGACAGAGCGCCATGCGCGCTGCCCGCATTCAGGTATGGACCCACGGACGGTCCCGGGGCGCCCATGATAACTGTGTTATGGGGGAACAGCAGCTGTCGATACGAGGTCAACTCCTGCAGCACGTCGTTGGAGGCGGAACTGGTCAGATCGAGATCGCCCGCCGGAGTCTGCAACGCTCCCGCAGCATTTTTCGGGTTGTGGCAACCGGCCTGCGAGCAGCTGTGATCGACGACGACCCCACCAACGGTGGCAGGTCGCGCCAGATCCCACAACGCCTGGATGTGCTTCGGGTAGTTGATGACGATGCGGCAGTTGGCCGCCCAGGCCGTCACGCACGTGGCGCTGGTCGGAAAGGGCGTCATGAACTGGGTCGCATCGTCGTAGCGGTAGTTGATCGGCGAGCCGGGCGTGGCCTGCGCCGGGTCGGTCCACACGTCGGTGTAGATCACATTGACGCCCGGCACCATCTGCTTGCAGGGCGGGGAGTCGCTGGCGCAGCTGACGCGCATGCGCGCCTGCGCCATGGTCTCGCCGGCCTGCGGGATGAAGGCGCCGGCGCCGCCGGCGATGGTGTGCGGGAAGGGCACCCCGCTCGCGGCCGCCCCGCTCCACGCTGAGGCGAACAGGCCCGCGCGGCCGTGCGAGATCGGGCGCCGGGCGCTCGCCAGCAGATGGCAGCCGTTGCAGGACACGATCTCGCCCGGCTTCACCTGCAGCCACACGCCCTGTGCAGGTGTGATGCGGCGAGCGTTGGCATCCAGCACGCTCAGGCGGAAGGCGACGTTCGCCGGCACCTCGATGCGCACCGAGCCGTCGGGCTCGATGGGCGCGTAGCCGAGGATCTCGAGCATGTAGTCGCTGGCGCCGAAGGCGGCGGCGGACAGATTGACGACGCTCGGGTCAGGAATCGACACCGCCTTCTCCAGGCGTATGAAGCGCGCCCGCCGCGCGCCGGCGGGGGTCTTGGCCGGATCCGCCACGGTCGCGATGTTCGGGTTGGCGGTGTCGACGCCGTCGATGTCGTAGACACTTCTTATATCGATGACGCCCACCCCGGCGTCCACCAGGCGCTGGTCGAGGTCGACCCCCGGCACCTTGTCGAGGATGATGTTGGGGAGCGCGCGCGGCTGCGCCACCGCCACGTCCGTGACCATCACGCCCTCGACCGGCTGCATGATCGGCATGAAGGTGTTCTGCTTCGGATCGAACATCCACACGCTGTAGAGCGGCGGCGCGGTCTGCGGGTTCGGCGCCCTGAGCGCCGTGGAGGTGCACGGCACGATCGCCGGCGGAGTCTGCGTGGTGTCGAGCAGCCGGCACTGTGTCCAGCTGACCAGAATGCGGTTGGTGCCATCCTGCAGCGGATAGGCGGAGCTGAAGCGCCCGCCGGGCGAGGGCCCCGGGATGGTCAGTACGTCGTTGGGGGTGGCCGGCGTCTGCGCCGGACCGGTGAGCGTGGAGTTGGCGGCGAGCGGCTGCGTGTTCTCGACATAGTGCGCGCCGTCGATGATCACCAGCTGCCCGCCGTCGTCGACGTCGGTGTACTGCCGCTCGAGCGCGAGGATGCGGCCGTCCTGCATCTGGCGCGGCTGCACGAACTCGACCACCGTGCTGTTGCTGCCGGTCATGTGGCTGTTGGCGCCGTAGTAGAGCTCGAGGTCGGTGCCGTCCGGATTGGCGGAGTACAGGCTCATGGCGTCCTTGCCCGGGGCGTGATCCCAGCGGCTCCACAGCACCCGCCCGTTGGCCAGCACCGTGGCATCGCGGTCGTGACTTTGGTTGAAGGAAAGCTGGGGGTGCAGAGGGTCCGCGCCGAAGGTGCCGTCGGCATTCATGACCTCGAGCACGAAGGCCGGTTCCTGGCGCGTCTCGTCCATGGCCGAGAACTGCGGCTTGCCCTCATCGAGAAGGATGCCCTGCGACTTACTCTGCCGCGTGGTGGAGAACACGATGCGCCCGTCGGGCAGGTAATGGGGCGAGACGTCGTTGACCGTGAGCGGATCAGGGTCGCTGGCGGGGTTGATGACGGCGTGCAGGGTGTCGCTCGCGATCACGTACTCATAGATGCGCCACGACGGCGGCTGCTTGGGATCCTGGTTCACGGCGAGCGGGCCGCGCATGGCGAACACCACCCGGGTGCCGTCGGGGGAGGTGTCGACGTCCTTCACGTCCCAGCGGGCACCGGCGGTGAGGCGCGCGGTGATGTTGGTCTCCGTCGCACTCGGCGAGGCGGTGGCGCGCTTGTAGAGATCCGCGGATGGCACCGCATCGCGCAGCACGCGCAGGTCATCCTGCGCCACGGTGCCGTTGCTGTTCAGCGGCACCTGGCGCTTCACATAGAAGATGGGGAAGTCGACCGTGGTCGGATCGGAGAGCTGGCTGTTGGCGATGTTGACGCTACCGCCGCCGCTGCAGGCGGTGAGCGAAGCCGCGAGCGCCGCTGTCAGCAGCGCCGCAGCGAGTCGCGGCGGCGCGAGCGCACGCCGTGTGCATCGTCCCAGGTCTTGCCGGCCGCGCTGCGCGTTCATGTGCGCCTCCCGAGCCACGCGGACTCTCCGCCGCCCGTGAATGTAACGTAATCGAGGTGGTTCTGAGTACTAATCGCCATAACCGTCGCCCTGAACGCCGATCCCATCACGGCGCGCCGCTGCGCCTCGTGGTTCTCGTTGCTCCGCGGTGTGCCGCGCCTATCGCGCTACTAGGTAAGCGTGCGAACGCCGGCACGCCGTGACCGGGCTCGCAGTTCGCCGCGCAATGATCCGCGCGCACCAACATCCGGTGCGAGTGTCGTCGATCGGCGACGTCACCCGGTTGAGACATTCGGGACGCGGGTCGCTCGCCTTATAGTCCGCAGCGCGCTTCGGGCGGTTTAGGGAGTTGACGAGCGCCATGAATGTTGGACTGAACAAGGCACAGGTCAAATCCGGCGGCGCGCGCCGCGCGCTCACCGGCGCTGCGCTGTTGCTGCTGACGCAGCTGACGACTGCCGCCCACGCCGGACCCAACGAGCAGGCCAAGCGCATCTACGAGCGCATCGCCGGCGAGCCGCCGCCGGCGGCCGTGCTCGCCCAGATGGCCACCGCAATCAGCGGCAGTCCCGGCCAGGCGGGCCTGCTGGCCGCCGCGGCCATCGCCACCAGCGCCCCGTCGTTCTACAACGTGACGCTGAAGAACCTGGTGATCCCCTGGACCAATCGCGACCAGACAGTGTTCGCGCCGTTCAATGACTACGCCGCGACCGTCATCGGCATGAGCCGCGACGACCTGGCGTTCAACACCGCCCTGTCCGACGACATCCTCTACGTCGTGAACGCGCCCGGGCTGCCCGCGCCCTCGGCCGCGAACAACAACCACTACGCCGCCGCGGAGAGCAACGGCGTTGACTTGAGCACCGCGCTTCAGCGCACCACGCAGTCGGGCACCTACGGCACCCCGGTGCAGGCGACCGCCGGCCTCATTACCACGCGCGGCGCGGCCTCCGCCTTCTTCATCAACGGCACCAACCGCGCGATGTTCCGCTTCACCATGATCAATCACCTCTGCCATGACATGGAGACGGTGATGGACACCACGCGGCCCGCGGATCGCATCCGCCAGGACGTGGCACGCTCCCCGGGCGGGGACAGCCGCGTATTCCTCAACAACTGCGTCGGTTGTCACAGCGGCATGGACCCGATGGCGCAGGCGTTCGCGTACTACAACTTCGACGCCACGGCCGGACAGCTGGTGTACACGGCCAACCAGGTGCAGCCGAAGTACCTGATCAACTCCACCAATTTCCCTTTTGGCTTCGTGACTCCCGATGACAGCTGGTCGAACCGCTGGCGCGCCGGAGCCAATGCTTCGCTGGGCTGGGATCCGACCCTGCCCGGCAGCGGTGCCGGCGCCAAGTCGCTCGGCCAGGAACTCGCATCGAGCGATGCCTTCGCGCAGTGCCAGGTGACCAAGGTCTTCCAGGCGGTGTGCTTCCGCGCCCCCAGCAGCGCCGCCGATCAGGCGACGCTCGCGACCATCAAGGCGAGCTTCAAGTCCGGCGGCTACAAACTCAAGCAGGTGTTCCAGCTGTCCGCTGCCGCCTGTCCGGGCCAGTAAGGGAGCGCTTGCCATGAACCGCAAACCCGTTGCCCGCCTGACTGTGCCCGCAGAGCTCCCGAGGCGCGTGGGGCACACGGTGGCGCCCGGCGCCGCGCTCGTCTTTCTCGCGACTCTGGTCGCGTGCAGCGGCGGCGGCGCGCCGACCACGGTGAATCAGCAGTCGACGCCCCCCAGCAGCACGGCGAACGCCTACACCGGGCCTGCGCCGGCGAACGCGGACGTGCAGGCCTTCAAGATCAACCTGTGGGACAACATCCGCCCCGCCAACCGCTGCGGCGGCTGCCACCACCAGGGCGGCCAGTCGCCGATGTTCGCACGCGACGACGACGTGAACCTCGCCTACCAGGCCGCAGGCCCGCTGGTGAGCCTGGTGCGGCCGGACCAGTCGACACTGGTGCTCAAGGTGGCCAGCGGCCACAACTGCTGGGTCGCCGACCCCTCCGCCTGCGCCGCCACCATGCTGGTGTGGATCCAGGCGTGGATCGGGGCGGGCTCCGCGTCCACGACCAGCGTGCAGCTGACCGCACCACCGGTACAGGCGGCCGGTGGCGGCAAGCAGTTCCCCGCCGATCCCACCGCGGGCAACCCGAGCTTCCAGAGCACGATCTATCCGCTGCTGACGAGGTTCTGCTCGGGCTGCCACACCTCGAGCTCGGCCACCGCACAGCAGCCGTACTTCGCCAGCGCCAACATCAACGAAGCCTACGCTGCGGCGCAGCCGAAGATGAATCTGGCAAGTCCCAACCAGTCGCGCTTCTACGTGCGCCTGGCGGACGAGTTTCACCATTGCTGGGTCACGCCCTCATCCGGTGGCGCCCCCGACTGCCTGGGGAGCGCCGCGGCGATGCTGGCCGCGATCACCGCCTTCGCCAGCGGCATTCCGGTGACGCCGATCGATCCCAACCTGGTGATCTCCAACGCGCTCACGCTCAAGCAGGGCACCGTCGCCTCGGGCGGTAGCCGGTTCGAGGCGAACCTGGTCGCCAAGTACATGTTCCAGACCGGCAGCGGCAGCACCGCCTACGACACGAGCGGCGTCACTCCTGCGGCCGACCTGTCGCTGTCCGGGAACGTCAGCTGGGTAGGCGGCTGGGGCATCACCATCGGCGCGGGTGGCAAGGCGCAGGCCTCCACCAGCGCGAGCGCCAAGCTCGCCGCCATGATCCAGTCCTCGGGCGAGTATTCGCTGGAAGTGTGGGCGGCACCGGCGAACGTCGCGCAGACCAACGCCTACATGGTCAGCTACTCCGGCAGCAACACCACACGCGATGCCACGCTCGGCCAGGACGCCATGCAGTACGAAGGGCGCGCGCGCAGCAGCACCACCGATACCAACGGCTCCCCGCCCCTCATCACGACCACCGCGAGCGGCGCGGCCCAGGCGGCGCTGCAGCACGTGGTGCTCACCTACGATCCGGTCAACGGACAGAAGATCTACGTCAACGGGGTCTATACCGGCGATGCCGATCCGGCCCAGGGCGGCTCGCTCGCCAACTGGGACAGCACCTTCGCACTGGTGCTCGGCAACGAGACCACCGGCCAGCGCCAGTGGCAGGGCGTCATCAAGTTCGTCGCCATCCACAACCGCGCGCTCACGCCGGCGCAGGTGCAGCAGAACTTCGCCGCCGGCGTTGGGGAGAAGTACTACCTGTTGTTCGGGGTGAGTTCCCTGTCGGGCGTGTCGCAGTCGTACATCCTGTTCCAGGCCAGTCAGTACGACAACTACAGCTATCTGTTCTACCAGCCGAAGTTCATCAGCCTGGATCCGAAGGCAGTGGTGCCGGCGAGTCTGCAGATCAGCGGCATGCGCCTCGGTGTGAACGGCGTGCTGGCTCCGGCTGGCCAGGCGTACGCCACCATGAGCGCCAGTGTGGGCGGCGCGAACTACACCGCCGCCAACGGTCAGCTGCTGTCGAGTCTTGGCACCGTGGTCCCCGTGACCCTGGGACCGACCAACGACCTGTTCTTCCTGTCATTCGATCAGCTCGGTTCGCACGTGCATGCCTACGTGGAGCCGACGGTGGTCGTGTCGCCGCCAGCCCCCGATAACACGCCCAAGCCCGACTTCGGCGTCGCGACCTTCGAGCGTATCAACAACTCGCTCGCGCGCATCACCGGCGTGCCGATCACCAACCCGGTCGTGTCCGCACTCTATAACGTCTCGCAACAGTCGCTGCCGGCGGGTCCATTGATCTCGGCGTTCGTGCCCTCGCAGCAGACGGCGATCTCGCAGCTCGCGAACGCCTATTGTGGCCAGCTGCTCGGCACTCAGCAGTATCGGGATGCGTTTTTCGGCACCGGCCTGGACGGGAGCCTCACCGCCGGCGCGTCCAGTTTCTTCGGCGCGAGTGGCAGCCCGCAGCGCGCCATCGTGATCAATGCGTTGGTTATGAACGCGGTCGGCAACGCGACCCCCGCCGCGGCGAATGCCGTGCGAGCCGAGGTCGATGCGCTGCTGACGCGCATTCCGACGATCACCTCGACCACCGTGTCGGCCGCCACCGTCGCGGCCTGCACCGCGGTGCTCGGCAGCGCGGCGGTGACCCTGCAGTGAGTTCAAGGACCTGGAGATAGGCAGATGTTGATCCGCAAGAAACCCCCGCGATCGCACGCGCCCGGCGAGCCGATCCTGCACGACAACCATCCGCTGCCGGTGACGCGCCGCGACTTCGTTGCCGCCGGGTTCCTGTCCGGGCCGGCCATGGTGATCGGGCCGGCGTGGCTCGGCGCCCTGCTGCGGGCGAGCCGCGCGGATGCCGCGCTGTCTCCGGACATCCAGGCGCTGCTCGCCTCCAGCCAGTGCAACGTACCGACCGCATCCGGCAGCCTGCCCTTCATCTGTTTCGACCTGGCGGGCGGGGCTAACCTGGTCGGCTCAGAGGTGCTGGTAGGCGTGCAGGGGGGCCAGACGAACTTCCTGTCGACCGCCGGCTACGGCAAGCTCGGCGTGCCGGGCAACATGGTGCCGAGCTCTAGCGCCAACATCGACGCATCGCTCGGGCTCCTGTGGCACGCCGACGGTGCCATCAAGCGCGGCATCCTCAGCAAGGCGACGACCCCGGCAACCGCCGCCGGCACCAATGGCGCGGTGCTGTGCGCCATGTCGCAGAACGACACCCAGAATAACCCGCACAACCCGATGTACGGCATCGCGATGGCGGGCGCGCAGGGTCTGCTGCTGACACTCATCGGCACCGAATCCTCGGTGTCCGGGGGCAACTCGCAGGCGCCCATGGCGCTCATCAATCCGGCGTTGCAGCCGACGACCATCAGCCAGCCCTCGGACTCCACGTCGCTGGTGCCGATGCCTCCTGGCGGCGGCACCCAGGATCCGCTCGCGGTGGCGGTGCTCGAGTCGCAGGTGCGCATCAGCGGTGGCAACACGGCGCAGGCCGGCGCGGGTGACACCGCCGCCTTTACCGGCACGCTCACTATGCCCAACGGACCGACCCCGGGCGTGCAGCTCATCGGCAGCGACCCGAACGCCGATGCGGCGCTCAAGAATCAGGTGCGTTGCGCTTACGTCAAGGCGGCCCACACGGCCGACAAGTTCGGCGATCCGGCCGCGCTTGATCCCACCCGGGATACGAATATCACCGGCGGCGCCTCGCCCATCTTCACGGCGAGCGACTTCTCCGACTCGGATGTCGCGAAGACCGCCACCGTCATGAAGCTGGTGCTCAACGGCTTCGCCGGCGCCGGCACCATTACCCTGGGCGGCTATGACTACCACGACGGCACCCGGGCAACCGGCGAGATGCGTAACTTCAAGGCCGGCCAGATGATCGGGGCGGTACTCGAGTACGCCCAGCGCCTGAAGACTCCGGTGATGATCTACGTGTTCAGCGACGGTTCGCTCACCTCCACCGGCATGGTCGATAACAGCGCCGGCGGCCGTGGCAAGCTTGGCTGGCAGGGCGACAGCGCCTCGGTGGCGTCGACGTTCTTCCTGGTCTACAGCCCGACCGGGCGGCCACAGCTGCGCAATGGCACCGCCGGCCAGCAGATCGGCTACTTCAGCGCCGACGGCTCGGTGGTGAGCACCTCGAGCCCGGCGGCCAACGCCGTGAACCAGCTGGTGCAGGTCGTGATTCTCAACTACATGGGGCTGATGGGCACGGACGGGCAGTTCCCGACGCTGTTCCCCATGCAGAGCCTGGGGTCGGGCAGCGCCCTGGCGGGGCTCACCGCCTTCACGCGCATCGTCTGAGGTGGCGGGCGCCGAGAGGCGCGCCGCGGCGCCCTCAACCGGTGTCGCATGCTGACGACGCCGTCAGCCCCTTTTTTCACCGCCCTCTTTGTTTGACACTGTCAAGCACGCTGTGCAATTTTGCCCGCTTGGCGCGGGCGCCATCCCTTGGCGAAGGATCATTATTGAGCTGGCAACGGCCGAACCACCCGGTGTGGTGTGAGGTGGCAGAACGTTGGTTGGTAGCCACGTGCTCTGCCCGGTCACGCGCACAGGTGTTGCTGTGCGTGGCCGTGGTGGCACTGGGCTGCAGCTTGGCGGTGCAGGCGCAGCCGCGCTACGCCCTCATCGGGCAGAGCGCGCCTGATTTCGCGCTGCACGCCGCCGTCGGCGGCAACGCACGCCTCTCGGAGCACCGCGGCGAGGTCGTGGTGCTGAGCTTCTGGAGCAGCCGCTGCACTCCCTGCCGCAGGCAGCTCGCCGCCCTGAACCGCAGCCTCGCGACCTATCATTCCGCGGGACTGGCGATGTTCGGGATCGGTGTCGATGACGATCCGGCCCAGGCGCGCGAATTTGCGCGCTCGGCATCCGTGAGCTTTGCGCTGCTGTTCGACCCGGCCAAGGGGGTCAGCCGCAGCTATCAGGTCGACAACCTGCCGATGACCGTGCTGATCGACCGCAGCGGCACGGTCCGCAACGTGTTGCGCGACTACAGCCCCGAAAGCGAACAGCTCTACCTGCAACAGCTGCGGGCTCTGCTGAACGAATGATCGGAACCACCATGCCGCAGATGACACGCGCCGGGCCCCCGACTGATGCTGCGCCGCGGCACGCAGCACCCCTCGCCCCGCTGCTGGCGGGCGTGCTGCTCGCAGCTCTCCCACCCGCGGCGCTGGGCGCACCTCCGGCCGGGCCGCGCGCCACGACCCCGGCGGCCAGCGCGGCGCCGCCCGGCGAGGCCCCTGCCGCGACTGCAGCGGACGCCAATTCACCGCTCGCCACGACGCCGGCCGCCACGGAGGCCTCCCCGGAAACCCGTGGCCTCGACCAGGAGATCCAGGACCTGAAGAAGGACGTGGTCGATCTCAACAAGGACCTGTTCATCCTGGAGGAGGAGCTGCTGTTCCCGGCCAACACCCAGGTGGCGGTGTTCCTCTCGCTGGACGTCGGGCAGTTCTTCGCGCTCGATTCGGTGCAGCTGAAGCTCGATCGGAAGGAGGTCATCAACTACCTGTATACGCCGCGCGAAGTTGACGCGCTGCTCAAGGGCGGCGTGCAGCGGCTGTATCTCGGCAACCTCAAGGTCGGCGCGCACGAGCTGGTCGCCTTCTTCAACGGCAAGGGGCCGAACGAGCGCGCTTACAAACGCGGCGCCTCGCTCAGGTTCGAGAAGGGCGTCGGCGCCAAGTACCTGGAGCTCAAGATCGATGACCGGCAGAGGAAACTACAGCCGGAGTTCGAGATCAAGGACTGGGAATAGCCCGTGACGCGAGCTTCCTGCATGCTTGCGCTGCTGCTCGCCGCCGTGCTGGCGCTGCCGGCCGGCGCGGCGAGTGCGCGGCAGCACGACGCTGAGAAGCTGCCGATCACGCATATCCGTGATCTGCACTACGGCGACGCGCTGTTCTACTTCTATCAGGACGATGACTTCGCGGCCCTCACGCGACTGCTCGCTTACGAGCACTGGGGCCGCGTGCCGCACCATGCGGAGGAAGCGCAGCTGCTCGAGGGCGGGTTGTACCTGACGCTCGGGATGCACAACGAAGCGGGCGAGCGCTTCGAGAGGCTGCTGACCAACGATGTGCCCACCGGAGTGCGCAATCGCGCCTGGTTCTATCTGGCGCAGGTGTGGTACGCACGCGGCTATCTCGAGCGCGCGGACGCGGCACTGCGCAAGGTGAACGGGCGCATGTCCCCGGAGCTGGAGGCGCAGAAAGAACTGCTGTTCGGCAACGTGCTGATGCACGAGGGACGCTACGATGAGGCCATCCGCCTGCTGTCGAGCTGGCGTGGAGCGCAGATCTGGTCCGCCTACGCGCGCTTCAACCTGGGCGTGGCGCTGGTGCGTAACGGACGGCTCGACGACGCCGACCCGTTCCTCAGCGCAGTCGGCACCATGCTCGCCGCAACAGCGGAGCTGGCGGCGCTCAGGGACCGCGCCAATCTCGCGCTCGGCTTTGCGTACCTGCAGGCCAACCAGCCGGCGCGGGCGCGAGCGCCGCTTGCGCGCGTGCGCCTGAACGGTCCGTACTCGAACAAGGCGCTGCTGGGCATCGGCTGGGCGGATGCGGCGCTCGGGGACTACCAGGGAGCGCTCACGCCGTGGATGGAGCTGCGCAGCCGCGACGTACTGGACGCGGCCGTGCAGGAATCCTACCTCGCCGTGCCGTACGCATTCGGCAAGTTGAACGCCAACGCGCAGTCCGCGGAGTTCTACGAAAGCGCGGTCAAATCCTTCGATGCCGAAAACGGCCAGCTGGACGAGGCCATCGCGCGCATCGAGAAGGGCGATCTGCTCGAGCGCGTGCTGGGCAGCGAATCGGGTGCCCGCTACGGCTGGTTCTGGCAGCTGAAGAGCGTGCCCGATGCGCCCGAGTCGCGCTATCTGTACGCGGTGCTGGCCGGGCACGATTTCCAGGAGGGACTGAAGAACTACCGCGACCTCCTGTATCTGAACGGCACGCTGGAGCGCTGGGGCGACAGCATGGGCGCTTTCCAGGACATGATCGAGACGCGCGAACGCGCCTACGCCGAGCGGCTGCCACGGGCGGATGCGCTGCTCGCCTCGGGCGCGGTCGGGAAGCTGCAGCAGCGCAACGTCACGCTGGCAAATGAGCTGCGCACCATCGAGACGCAGCGTGACATGGCCGCGCTCGGCACCACGGTCGAGCGCGAGCAGTGGGCGCGCGTGCAGCGTGTGGAGGCGGCGCTCGCCGCCGCTCCCGACACACCCGAGAACGCGAACCTGCGCGTGCGACTGGCGCTGGTCAAGGGGGTATTGCAGTTTCGTGTGCATGACGCCTTCAACGCGCGCTTGTGGCAGGAGCATCGCGCGCTGAAGGATCTCAGTCTCGCACTGCACGAGGCGCAGAGCCGCTGGATCCGGGTGGAGCGCGACCGTAAAAACGTGCCGACCAACACCGGGGAGTTCGCGGACCGCGTCACCACCCTCAAGCAACGCATCGACACGCTGCAGGCGCGCCTCGGCGCCACGGAGCAGAGACAGAGTGTATTTCTCGCGCGGCTCGCCGCTCATCAGCTCGAGGAGCAGAAGGAGCGACTCGCCGCTTACGAGGTGCAGGCGCGCTTTGCGCTCGCGAGCATGTACGATCGCGCTGCCAGCGCAGGCACCCAGAAGGGAACCGAAGGCGGCAATCAGGCCGCGCCCGCCGCTGCGCCACCCGAGGAGACCCCGGCGCCACCCGAGCAGACCCCGGCGCCACCCGAGCAGACCCCGGCGCTACCCGAGCAGGCTCCGGCACCACCCGAGGAGGGTCCGGCGCCACCCGAGCAGGCTCCCGTGCCCAGGGCGGCGGAGCCGCCGCGATGAGCCTGCGCGTGCCCGCAGCCGCAGCCTTCGCGCCGGCGCTCGCGCTGGCCTTGCTGGCGATCACGCCGCGCGCTTCGGCGCAGGGCGCATCCCCCGCTTCCCAACCCACCATCGGGGATCTCGCCTCGCGCAAGGTCGAGGTGCACCGCGACACGATGGTGAGCGCCAACGTTTCCCGGGCGATGGAGAACTATCGCCGCTTTCTCGAGCTGCAGAATACCGATCCGAAGCTGCGCGCCGAGGCTCTGCGCCGACTCGGGGACCTCAACCTCGACGCCGGCGAGATGCAGCGGCTGGAACAGGAAGTCACCGCGGTGGACCTGCAGGGGGCCGAGGCGATCAAGCTGTACACGACGCTGCTCAAGGCATTCCCCGACTATGCGCGCAACGACCAGGTGCTCTATCAGCTGGCGCGCGCCTATGAGACCACCGGCCAGTCCGGGCAGGCGCTCGGGACACTGGATCGGATCGTGCAACGCTACCCGCAGAGCCCGCAGCTCGATGAGGTGCAGTTCAGGCGTGGCGAGCTGTTGTTTTCCGACAAGCGCTACGCGGATGCCGAGCGCGCCTACGCCGCCGTCATCGGGCGCGGCGCGGGTTCGGCGTTCTTCCAGCAGAGCCTGTACAAGCGCGGCTGGTCGCTGTTCAAGCAGTCGATGGCGCTCGAGAGCCTGCCGTCCTTCGGCGGCGTGCTCGACCAGGAGCTCGGCACCGGCCGCGGCAAGTCGGTGCGGCTCGAGACGCTCAAGCGCGCCGACCGCGAGCTGGTCGAGGACACCCTGCGGGTCATGAGCATCACTTTCTCCTACAACGACGGCGCCGCTTCGCTCGAGCACTACATGAGCCAGCACGGCGACCGCCCGTACGCCTGGCTGCTGTATTCCCGCCTCGGGGATCTGTACGTCGACAAGCAGCGCTACCAGGATGCGGCGAGCGTGTACCGCGCCTACGTGGCCCGCGATCCCTACGGCGACCATGCGCCGGACCTCGACATGGCGGCGATCGAGGCCTACGGCAAGGGTGGCTTCAGCCAGCTGGTGTTCGACGGCAAGCACGAGTTCGTCGAGCACTACAACTTCGATTCCCCCTACTGGAAGACCCGCACCCGCGCCGACAATCCGCGCGTCGTGCAGGAGCTCAAGACCAACCTGAAGGACGTCGCCACCTACTTCCATGCGAGCGCGCAGAAGTCCAAGCGTGTCGCGGACTACCAGCAAGCCGCGCGCTGGTACCGCGGCTACCTGCAGTCGTTCCCGGAGGACGCCGACTCCGCGGCGACCGACTACCTGCTGGCGGAGGCGTTGTTCGAAAGCAATCAGTATGCCGATGCGGCTGCCGAGTACGAGCACACCGCCTACGGCTATCCGAGGAACGACAAGTCAGCGACCGCCGCCTACGCGGCGCTGGTCTCCTACCAGAAAGGCGAGGAGGGCTTGAGCGGCGCCGACAAGGACGCCTGGCACAAGCGCGCCATGGACGCCGGAGTCAGGTTCGCGCAGACTTTTCCGGAGCACCCGGACAGCGCCGGCGTTCTGACCCGTGCAGCCGAGGAGCTCTTCGCGGCCGGGGACCGGCCGCGCGCCGTCAGCGTCTCCGAGTCGATTCTCGCGCGCCAGCCGCCGGTGGATGTCGCGAAGCAGCGCATCGCGTGGACGATCATCGCGCAGGCGCGCTTCGACCAGGGCGATTATGCCAGGGCGGAACCCGCGTTCCTGCAGGCGCGCGAGCTCGCCGGCAAGGATGACAAGATGCGCGCCGATCTCACCGAGCGCCTCGCCGCCAGCGTATACAAGGAGGGCGAGGCGAAGCAGAAGGCCGGGGATGGCGGCGGGGCGGTGGAGGATTTCCTGCGCGTCGGGCGCGTGGCGCCGGAATCCAAGATCCGCGCCAATGCGCAGTACGACGCCGCCGCGGAGCTGCTGACCCTCAAAGAGTGGGAGCGCGCCATCGGCGTACTCGAGGATTTTCGGCGCCAGTTCCCGCAGCATCAACTGCGACCGGAGGTCACCCGCAAGCTCGCCGTGGCGTACTCTGAAGCCCACCGCCCGGGCGAGGCTGCCGCGGAGTTCGAGCGGATCGCGGCAAACCCCTCCGAGAGTCGCGCCGTACAGCGTGAAGCGCTCATGCAATCCGCGGACCTGTACTCCAAGGCTGGCAACAATCCCAGGGCCATGGGGATGCTGGAGAAGTTCGTCGACACCAACCCAACACCGCTTGCCGACGCCGAGGAGGCGCGCCAGCGCCTGGCGGACTTCGCCGGCAAGAGCGGCGATCCCGCGCGGCGCGATCACTGGTACCAGGAGATCATCCGCGCCGAGGCGCAGGCCGGCGCGCAGCGCACCGATCGCACTCACTACCTGGCCGCGAAGGCGCAGCTGGCGCTCGCGCAGCCGGCGCGCGATGCGTTCCGTGCCGTGCGTCTGACGGCACCGCTCAAGAAGAGCCTCACCGTCAAGCGCGACGCACTCGAGCATGCGATGGACGGCTACAAGCGCGCCGCCGAATACCAGGTCGCCGAGGTGACGACCGCCGCCACCTACGAGATGGCGGAGCTGTACGGCACGCTCGCCAAGGACATCCTCGCCTCGGAGCGGCCGCCGAAGCTCAAGGGCGATGCGCTGGAGGAATACAACTCACTGCTCGAGGAGCAGGTATTTCCGTTCGAAGAGCAGGCGATCAAGGCGCACGAGCTGAACGCCGCGCGCGCCAAGGACGGGGTGTACGACGAGTGGGTGCGCAAGAGCTTTCAGGCGCTCGCGCAACTGAAGCCCGCGCGCTACGGCAAAACGGAGCTGACGCAGGATGTGGTCACGAGCCTCGAA
Source organism: Gammaproteobacteria bacterium (assembly GCA_005878095.1). GTDB lineage: Bacteria > Pseudomonadota > Gammaproteobacteria > Steroidobacterales > Steroidobacteraceae > 13-2-20CM-66-19. Next base: position 37,084 of record VBNH01000058.1, read on the forward strand.
TAAGGGCCCGCCCGGCGGCGTGGCGCCTGCCGCGCAGCGCGCGCGGCGCGTCGCAGCTCTCGCAATCGCGGGGCTGGTGCCGATGGCACTCGCCGCCTGCAGCTCCGGGCCTGCGCGCACCCCCCCACGCGCGGCGCCACCGCCGGCCGCCCGCACCACCGCGCCGCCGGCTACAGAGTCGCCGCCTGGCGCTGCAGCGACGCCTGCGACGGCGGGCGGCACTTCGACCGCGCCGTCGAGGCCGGCGGTGCGCCCGCCCGCTACCGGCGCTGCGTCCGCCACCGCGGCTGCGCCCACCGTGGCGGCGCACCCTCAGGTGCAGCCGGCGGCACGCGCGGACTTCGACCGTGCGGTGAATCAGATGCGCGCCGGCAACGCCTTGGAGGCGGAGCTCGGCTTCAAGCAGCTCGCCCTGCAGTACCCGCAGTTCGCGGCTCCCCTGGTGAACCTCGCCATTCTGCAGCGCAAGGCTGCGCATCTCGACCAGGCCGAGGAAACCCTGCAGAGCGCCGTCGCTCACGAGCCCGGCAGCGCGGTGGCGTGGAGCGAGCTCGGCGCCACCCAGCGAATGCGCGGCGAGTTCAAGGACGCGGCTACCTCATACGAGCGGGCCATTGCGGCGGATGCGCACTATGCACCGGCCTGGCGGAACCTCGGCGTGCTGTCGGATCTCTATCTCGCAGACCCCGGCCGTGCGCTGACGGCCTTCGAGCAGTACCAGCAGCTCACCGGCGAGGACAAGCCGGTGAGCGGCTGGATTGCGGAATTGCGACAACGCTTAGGTGTGCCGCCGCTGAAGCGGCCGGCGCCTGCCGCGCCCGCGAACGGCAACCCCGGCGAGGCGGCGCCCACGGCAGCCCCGGGCGCGCCGGCATCCGAGCCGCGCGCGGCGCCTGAGCCGCAGTCGCAACCCGCCCCAAGCGACAACGTTGCAAGCGGCGCCGGCGGCGGCAGCGCCTCGAGAGCAGGAGGTTGACCATGTATTGCGTGTGCGTATACCGGTTGAGGCCCGCGGCCATGCTGTCGGCTCTCATGGCCTTGTGCCCGCTGACTCTGGACGCGGCATGGGCGCAGGAGCCCGCGCCGCCGAGGCCCTCGGACTCCCGACAGACGGCACCCGCGCGCGCCCTGCCGCGCCCGGAGCAACTCGAGCCCGCGGTGGATACCAGCAGGAATGCCCCCGCCACGGCCCCGGCCGCTGCCCCGGCCGCCGGTGTCGCCGCCCCGGACGCGAACGCCGCCGGCGATGCGCGCAAGCCACCTGCGGCCGGGACGACTGGCGCGCGCAAGGAGCCGTCTGGCTCCAAGGCGAGCGCGCGCAAGGGCCCGGACCGGCTCGAGCTCGACCCGACGGACATCACCGGCAACCGTGAGCTGCCCAAGGTGTTGTACATCGTGCCGTGGAAGCGCTCCGATCTTGGCGATCTGCTCGGCAAGCCGGTGAACAGCCTGGTGGACGAGGTGCTGCAGCCGCTGGATCGGGATGTTTTCCAGCGGGAAAACCGCTATTACGATGCTTTGAAGCCCGAGCGTGCCCGTCCCGGGGCGGGCGCGGTGCAGGGTTCGGGCGAGCAGCGCTGAAAATGGCCTGGGCGCAGTATCAGGATGAGAGCTGGGTCGCAGTTTTTTGGGCTTATGTCATTCAGTTTTCGTAAGTTGTGCGTGTGCGGCGGTCTTTCAATGAGCGGGAGTCTTTAGATGAACGTCTGGAATTTGATCGTGCGATTCTTTCAGGGCGGCGGGAATTTCATGTACCCCATCGCCATCGTGTTCGTGGTGGGCCTGGCGATCGCCATCGAACGTTACGTCTATCTGGCGCTCACGGCCGTGCGTAACCGCGGTCTGTGGAACGAAATCGTGCCGCTGCTCTCGCAGGGTAATTTTCGCCAGGTGGCGCAGGCGACTTCCAAATCGCAGTCGGCCATCGGCCACATTCTCAACTACGGCCTGGCGCGCATTCAGTCCGCGCGCCGCCGCGACGACATCGAGAAGGCGATGGAGGAGAGCCTCATGGAGGTGGTGCCGCGGCTGGAGAAGCGCACCCACTACCTCGCGACCTTCGCCAATCTCGCGACGCTGCTGGGACTGCTGGGCACGGTGATGGGCTTGATCCGCGCCTTCGCGGCGGTAGCGACCGTCAACCCGGCGGAGAAGGCGAACCTGCTGTCGGCGAGCATCTCGGTGGCGATGAACTGCACGGCCTTCGGCCTCATGACGGCGGTGCCGCTGCTGTTCATCCACGCGTGGCTGCAGACCAGGACCACCGAGCTGATCGACAGCCTGGAGATGGCGTCGGTCAAGTTCCTGAACGCGATCACCGAGCGGCAAAGCGCGCCCGCCGCGGCCTAAAGCCCGCGCCCGCGCCCGCGCTCGCCGTAGAAGGACTCCAGGTCCCGCATGCGCCGTTCGTATCAAACCCGCAAGCTGGAGCGTCACTCGCGCAAACCGGCGGAGCTGCTGCTGGTGCCGATGATCGACATCTTCACGGTGCTCGTCACCTTCCTGCTGATGACCGCGGTGTTCTCGCGCACCGTGATCCTGCAGCTGAATCTGCCGGCTTCGCAGACCGAGTTCCGGGAGCCGCCGCCGGGATTGCAGCTGGAGGTCATGGTGCGCAAGGACCTCATCCAGGTGGCGGATCGCAATACCGGACCGCTCGCGACGCTGCCCAACACGCCCGGCGGCTACAACTACGATGCGCTGACCGAATACCTCAAGCGCGTCAAGGCCAAGTTCCCCGAGAAGACCGACGCCAGCATCCTGCTGGAGGCGGACACGCCCTACGACACGCTGGTGCAGGTCATGGATCGCGTGCGCGTGTTTGAAGTGAGTCAGGGACTGAACGTCGTGCAGGCCGAGCTGTTCCCGGACATTTCCATCGGCGATGCGCCGGCGACACCTCAGGCCCCGGGCGGCACCCCGGGTCCGGCGTCCCCGGTAGCGGCGTCCCCGGTAGCGGCGCCCCCCGCGGCGGCGGCTCCGGCCGCCGCGACCCCCCTGCACGCCGCGGCGGCGTCTGGCAACGGAGCACACCCATGAGCATGTCGCATCGCGCCCAGCGCATGGCGCTGCACCACCTGCGCCACCGTGCGGATGCGCAGCTGAACCTCATCCCGCTCATCGACATCCTGTCGGTGATGGTCGCCTTCCTGCTCGTGTACTCGATCGAGGTCGAAGTCATACAGAACGCCAAGGGGATCGAGATTCCACAGTCGATCGCCGAGGCCGCGCCCAAGGCGTCGGTGGTGGTCATGATCACCAGGACGGACCTGTTCGTGCAGGGGGAATTCATCGCCACCGTGGCGCAGATCCGCGCCGGGCAGGGCAGGCTGGTCGAGCCGCTGCGCGCCGCGCTCAAGCGCCCGCTCCTGGTCGGCAGGGAGATCAGCGAGCGCGATATCGCGCAGCGCGAGATCACCATCATGGCGGACAAGGCGCTGCCCTACGAGGTGCTCAAGCGCGTGATGGCGACCTGCACCGACGCCGACTACGGGCGCATCTCGCTCGCGGTCATCCAGAAGGAAAAGCCGGTCGCCGCCGGCCAGCTCAAGCCGGTGTAGGCCCGCATGGTCATCGCGCCCTATTACCGCGACTTCGATCTGCCCTGGGAGGGCGATCCGGAATCGAGCGCACGGTTCCGCAAGATCCTGCGCGTGCTGCTGATCATCCTGGTGGTGCTCGGCATCGCATTTCCGCTGCTGCCTACGCCGCAGCGCGAGGCGCCCGAGGAAGTCCCGCAGCGGCTCGCGCGCGTGATGCTCGAGAACCAGCCCAAACCGCCGCCGCCACCGCCGCCGGTGCCCAAGGAGGAGAAGCCGAAGATCGAGCCGAAAATCGCCCTGGTGAAGCCGCCGCCGATCGATGAGCGCGAGCGGGCGCGCCGCAAGGCGCAGAAGCAGCTGAACCAGGTCAAGGACGAGCTCGCCGACCTGCGCGACGTCATGGATCTCACCCCGCTCGAGACCAAGAACCTCTCCGGCTCGGTCAGCGCCGACGCGCACGCCGAGCGCTCGCTCATCACCTCCAAGGTCGGAGTCGGCAGCGGTGGCATCACCTCCGCGAATACCAGCCGCGGCTTCGGCACCGGGGCCGGCTCGCTCACCGGTCACGACACGACTGCCGTCACCTCGGGCATCGTACGCTCGGGTCTGAACAGCCGCGGCCCCGCCCGCAGCGGTGGCGGCGGCAAGGCCGCCCGCTCGCGCGAGGAGATCGAGCTGGTCTTCGACCGCAACAAGGGACGCATCTACAGCCTGTACGCGCGGGCGCTGCGCGATAATGCGGAGCTGCAGGGCAAGCTGGTGCTCGAGTTCACCATCGCCCCAACCGGTGAGGTGACCATGTGCCGTATCGTCTCCAGCGAGCTCAGGGACCCGGAGCTGGAGCGCAAGATCATCGCGCTGGTGCGCCTGTTCCGCTTCGATGCCAAGGACGTTGACACCGTCACCACCACCAAGCCCATCGATTTCTTCCCGGCATGAACCTCAATTCCGAAATCGAGTTCTATGAGGAGCTGCGGCTCGTCGACAAGGCGCGACTGCTGAACCTGTTCCTGCACGAGCTCGCGGAAGAGGCGCGCGGCGCCTACGACGCCGGCGCGGAGCAGGTGCACGATGGCGCGCACCTGCGCTTCGTCAACGAGCTGTATCATCGTCTGACACGCGTCATCGAGCAGCTGCTGGCCGAGGAGACGACGCGCCCGGCGGATGACGTGGTGCTGCGGATGCTGCTGGCGCCGCGGACCGACAAGGTGGCCGAGCGCCTGGTGTACAACGCCTACGCGCGCGCGATCCAGGGATTCGAGAGCTACGATACGACGGTGCTGATGGGCGGGAGTTGAGCCCCTCGAGCCGGCGTTGGGGAGGGCCACGGCGCGGGCGCCGCCGCGTTGCAAGTCCACAGATAAGGACTGGCGAACAATGAGCATCGCAGCGCGCAGCTGGCTACCGGCCGTCCTGGCTGCCGTCACTTCTACGCTCACCGCGACAGCGCCTTGCGCTGCCGCCGATGGTGGGGGCGCGACTCCCGCCGCCACGCCGCGCTCGTTTCTGCTGCGTCCGGCGCAGGTGTGGAGCGCAGGCCAGCCCGTGCATGAGGGCTGGGTGGTGCTCACCGAAGGCGAGCGCATCGCGGCCGCGGGGCCTGCGAGCGCCGTGCAGCGGCCAGCGGGCGCGCAGGTGATCGATCTGCCGGGCGCCACCTTGCTGCCCGGCCTCATGGACGTGCACTCGCACCTGTTCCTGCACCCCTACAACGAGACCCCGTGGGATGACCAGGTACTCAAGGAGCCGGTGCCGTATCGCACGCTGCGCGCCGGCCAGCAGGCGCGCGCCACGCTCTTGTCGGGTTTCACGACGCTGCGGGATCTGGGCACCGAGGGCGCGGAGTACGCCGACCTGTCGCTGAAGCGTGCCATCGAGGACGGGCTCATCGAAGGGCCGCGCCTGTTCGTCGCCACGCGCGCCATCGTGGCGACCGGCTCGTACGGCCCGGCGCCGCGGAGCCTGCGTCCGGATGTGTGCTGCACGCCGCAAGGCGCGCAGGAGGCGAGCGGAGTTCCCGAGGTCATCCGGGCGGTGCGCGAGCAGGCCGGTCGCGGCGCCGACTGGATCAAGGTGTACGCGGATTACCGCTGGGGCCCGGGCGGCAGCCAGCAGCCGACCTTCACGCCGGAGGAGCTCAGGGTGCTGGTCGAGACCGCGCACTCATCGGGCCGGCCGGTCGCCGCGCATGCGACCACGGCGGAGGGCATGCGCCGCGCAGTGCTGGCCGGCGTGGACAGCATCGAGCACGGCTTCGGCGGCACGGCCGAGGTATTCGAGCTCATGGCGGCGCGCGGCGTGGCCTACCTGCCGACGCTCACCGCACAGGAAGCGTACGGGGAATACTTCGAGCACTACGTCGCCGGCAGGACCGCGCCCACGGCGGGCATGCAGCAGGCCGCCGAGGCTTTCAGGTTGGCGCTCAAGGCGGGAGTCATCATCGGCTGCGGGAGCGATGTCGGGGTCTTCACCCACGGCACCAACTATCGCGAGCTTCAGTGGATGGTGCGCGACGGCATGACACCGCTGCAGGCGCTTACCGCCGCCACCGCCACCGACGCGCAGATCCTGCGCCGGGAATCGGAGCTGGGGCGCGTGCGCGAGAGCATGCTGGCGGATCTGGTCGCCGTGACGGGCGATCCGACGCGCGACATCGACGCCCTGGCACACGTCGTGTTCGTCATGAAGAACGGCGTCATCTACCGGCGGCCGTGAGGCGGCCTGTCCCATCGCCACGTTCGCGCCGGGCCTCACCTGGGATCCGTCACGCCACCCGATGCGAGGTCCAACAGTTGCATCTTCGCGTGCGCCATGCGCGTCGCGACCGCACCTGACGATACGCGTGGCCGTAGCGGGCAGACAGCCACCCGCAAGCCGCTCCAGTGCCGCGCCGCTCACCCTGTGCTCTGCAGCCCCTGGGCGATGCCTGCGACACTCGCCAACAGCGCCGCGAAGAGCTCGCGGTCCGTGCGTCCCCCCGCGCGCCAGCGCTGCAGCAGATCCACCTGCATCAGGTGCATGGGATCGAGGTAGGGATTGCGCAGCTGGATCGAGCGCTGTAGCGTCGAGTCGGAATCGAGCAGCGCGTGGCTGTCGCGGACGGCGAGGATCTGCTCGCAGGCGCTGTCGAACTCGCTGCGGATCTCGCCGGAGAAGCGGCGCAGCGGTTCCGGCACCAGCTCGTCGTAGTAGCGTGCGATCTGCGGATCCGACCGCGCCAGCATGGTCTCGACGTCATCGAGCAGGTTGCGCAGGAAGAACCAGCCGTCGCAGGCCGCGCGCAGGCGCGCCAGCCCGAACCTGGCGAGCGCGGCGCGCAGCCCGCTGCCCGCGCCGTACCAGCCGGGCAGCATGTAACGGGTCTGCGACCAGGCGTACACCCACGGCACCGGCAGCAGGCCCTCGAGACCGGCGCCTTCCACGCGGTGCACGGAACGCGAGCCGATCTGCATTCTCTCGATCACATCGATCGGCGTGACCGCCTGAAAATACTCGTAGAACTGAGCCTGCTCGTAGACCAGGCGGCGGTAGGCGGCGCGGCTCTCCTGCGCGAGTAGCGCGGCGATTTCCAGCTGTTCGGCCGAGTCGGGGGGCAGCTGCCCGCGGCGCGACGCCGCGGTCGTCAGGCTCAACGCATTGAAGGCCCGCTCGAGTGTGCGCATGGCGATGGGTCGAAGTCCGTAGCCCTGCCGGATGGTTGCGCCCTGTTCGCGGATGCGCAGCACCCCGTCCACTGCCCCGGCGGGGGCGGCGTGCACCAGGGCCTCGATGCGTCCGCCGCCGCGGGCGATGCTGCCGCCGCGGGCGTGGAACATGACGGCGCGCTCCCCGGCGGTGGCGAGCGCCTGCGCCAGATCGTGCTGCGCCTGGTGAATCATGAAGCGCGAGGCGCAGGGGCCGGTTTGCTTGTTGCTGTCGGAGTAGCCGATCAGCACGCACTGGCGCCGCCCGCGCGCATCCAGATGCCGCCGATACAGCGGATCCGCCAGCAGCTCCTGCAGCGTGCGGCCGCAGGTGGCGAGCGCCTCCGCGGTCTCGAACTGCGGCGCGAAGTCGAGCGCCACTTCCCCGGTGCGCTTGTCGTACGCCGCGGCCCAGCGCGCCAGCAGCAGCGCCGCCAGCACATCGTCCGCGCCGCTGGCGCCGCTCACGATGAAGTAGCCGATGGCGTCGGGGCCATAGCGGTGACGGCCCTGCATGATGGCATCGAACACCGCCAGGTGGCGCTTGCCGAGCGCATCGAGGTCCGCGACCGGTCCGCGATCCTTCTCCAGCGCCTGGGCGAGCCGGTCGCGGCGCTCGCGGCTGCTGCGGCCGGGCCACAGCGGGTCGTCGAAGCCGCGCGCCACAACCTCGTGCAAGACACCCGCATGCTGGCGCACGTCGAGCGTCGCCAGGTGAAATCCGAAGGTATCGATCCGGCGCAGCAGACGCTCGACGTAGAACAGGCCGGCGTTCGCGCCCTTATTGGCCCTGAGGCTCGCGGCGATCAGCGCCACGTCGTCGCGGAACTGACGCGCACTCTCGTAACCACTCGCCCGGCCTTCGTAGGTGCTGCGCAGGCGCTCGCCGAGCTGCGCGAGGAACACGCGGTAGGGCATGCGGTCGTGCCGCGCCGGGGTGATGGCGCGCGCCCCCGGCAGCAGCCGCATGTACTGCTCGACCCGCTTGGTCAGCTCGCTGGCCGCCGGCACGCGGCTGGCGCTCTGCGACAGACGCTGCGCGATGCTCTGGCACTCCTCGAAATAGCGGTTGATGATCACCTGCTGCTGGCGCGCCAGCGCCTCGCGGATGCTCTTGGCGTGCACGTCGGGGTTGCCGTCCATGTCGCCGCCCGCCCAGGATCCGACGTGCAGGATGGCCGGCACCCGCGCCGCGCCGGCCTCCGTGCCGTAGAGCTTCTCCAGCGCCTGCGCAATTTCCTCGTAGAACGCCGGCACCACGCGGTACAGGACCTCCACCAGGTAAAACAGGATCTGCTCGCGCTCATCCGCGACCGTGAGCCGTTCGCGCGGCAGCTCCTCGGTCTGCCACGCGGCGGTGAGCTCCATGCGGATGGAGCTCCAGACGTTGCGGGCTTCGTTCGGCGTGAGGGTCGGGTCGAGACGTTCGACCAGGCGCTGTGCGATGCGCTGCTGCTTGCGCAGCAAGGTCCTGCGGCTGGCTTCGGTCGAATGCGGCGCGAACACCGGCTCGATGGAGAGACCGCCGATGAGCTCGAGGACCTGCGCCGCGCTGAGGCCCTGGCTCTTCAGCGCCGCGATCGCATCCTCCACGCCGCCGGGTTGGGGCCGCTGGCTGTCCTTGAGCAGATACTCACGGCGGCGCCGGATGCGGTGGACCCTTTCCGCCAGATTGACGCTCTGGAACCAGGTGGAGAAGGCGCGTACCACTTCGCGCGCCAGCGCCGGCGGGCGCTCGCGTACACGGGCCGCGAGCTCGGCGCGCGCCTCGCCCGAGCCGTTGCGGCCGCGGATGGCGGCGACGCGGTCCAGCTCCACCAGCTCGAACAGCTGCTGCCCACCCTGCTCGCGCAGAATCTCGCCCATGAGTGCGCCGAGCGCATGGACATCCTCGCGCAGCGGCTCGTGCTTGGGCGGAAAGTGGATGTCGCTGCGGTTCACTTTCGGTCGTTTCCAGGTGTTGGCTTCGGCGCCGAAATGCGTATCTTAGCGGTCCGGCGCGCCGTTGGGCGCGCTCGAGTCATCCGGCCAGCAGCACCGCCTCGGCGCGCTCCAGCTCTTCCGGCTGACCGTAAATCACGACGATGTCCCCGTCGCGCAGCACCGTGTCGGCGGCAGGCTCGCGCCCGAGTATTCCCAGGCGCCGCACGCCGGTGAAGGTCACCTCGACACCGCGGTTGCGCACCTCGGCCAGCGTGCGGCCCACCGCCCACGCTCCCGGCGGCACGACCACTGACTTCAGCTCCTCGCGGTGCTCGCTCGTCTCATCGACCGGGCGTGCATCCCCGCGCCGCACGATATTCCTCAGTACCGCATAGCGGTTGCTACGGATGTCGCCCAGCGTGCGCACCACGCGCGGCACCGGTACGCGCAGCAGCATCAGTACGTGCGAGACCAGCATGAGACTCGCCTCGAAGGTCTCCGGAACGACATCGGTGGCGCCGGCATCCTGCAGCTCCTTGATGCGGGCATCGTCCTGGGTGCGCACCAGCACCGGCACCTCGGGCCGCAGGCGGCGCACGCTGTGCAGGATGCCGATCGAGGTGGCGGGATCGGAGAAACTGATGACGATCGCGCTGGCGGTCCGCAGCCCGACTTTGCCGAGCAGTTCCTCGTCCGCCGAGTCGCCGAACAGGACCGGATCCCCGGCCTGGCGTGCGGCGCGGATGCGCGCCGGGTCGAGGTCGAGCGCGATGTATTCGAAACCCTGCGATTCGAGCACCCGCGCCACGTTCTGGCCGACGCGGCCGAAGCCGCACAGAATGACGTGTTCACGCCGCGCGATCTCGGTGGTGGCAGCCTCCTCACGCTCGCTGGCGGTGTGCGTCGGGGCCTGCTCATGCAGCAGCCAGCGCGCGACGCGCTTGTTGTTGTTGAGGATCAGCGGGCTCAGCAGCATCGACAGCACGATCGCGACCAGCAGCGGCTCGCCGAGGCCTTCGGGCACCAGGCCGGCCTGCAGCAGGATGGTGCACAGCGCGACCCCGAACTCGCCGCCGATGGACATGACGATGCCGGTGCGCAGCGCCTTGAAGCGCGAGGTGGTGAAGGGGCGCGTGACCAGGGCGGCGATGGTCGCCTTGAGGATCACCAAGGTGAGCAGCATGAGCACCGCGATGGTGAGCTCGCTCGCGCGCCCGAGCAGATGCACATCCAGCAGCATGCCCACTGAGATGAAGAACAGCCCGAGCAGGAGGTCACGAAACGGGCGGATCACCGCTTCGATCTGGTGCCGGTATTCGGTCTCGGCGAGCATCATGCCGGACAGGAACGCGCCCAGCGCGAACGACAGGCCGGCGGCGTGCGACACCCACGCCGAGGCGAGCACCACCAGCAACACCGCCAGCGTGAACAGCTCGCGCAGACGGCTATGGGCGATCTCGTGAAACAGCGGGCGCAGCAGCCAGCGCCCCGCCGCCAGCACCGCCACGATCGCGAGCGCGCCGCCGATCACCGCCACGACGCTGCCGCTCGGCTCGAAGTGATTCTGTCCGGCGACCAGCGCGCCACCCAGGGCGAGGAACGGTACGAACGCCAGGTCCTGGAACAACAGCATGCTGAATGCCAGCCGCCCGTGCGTGCGGTTGAGCTCGGCGCGCTCGGTCAGTTGTTGCAGCAGGATGGCGGTCGAGCTCATCGCTACCGCCCCCCCGAGTGCGATCGCGATGAGCCACGTAATACCGAGCAGGTGCCCGCAGAGTGCGAACACGCCGGCAGTGGCGGTGACCTGGGCCGCGCCGAGGCCGAAGACCTCGCGCCGCATCGCGAGCATGCGCGGCAGCGAGAACTCGAGCCCCAGTGTGAACAGCAGGAACGCCACCCCGAGCTCGGCCAGCAGTCGCGTCGCGCCCGAATCCGACAGCACACCCAGCGCGTGCGGTCCGAGCACCAGCCCGACCACGAGATAAGCAATGCTCGTCGGCAGCGCCAGGCGCCGCGCGATCGTCACGAGCAACACGGAACCGGCCAGCAGAATCAGGGCCTGGGAGAGCGGCGCGAGCATTGAGGCGCAACTTAGACCGCGCCCGCGAGCGAACGCAACGCCCGCGCGGGGAAGGGATGCGGCCGCTGCGTCGGCCGCCGCAGGTCGGCCGGTGATTTTCAGCCGCGGGTGCGGCCGTGGCCCCGCGACCAGGCCGCGACGGCCCCGGGCGCCGCCACCCCTGCGGGCAGGCGCGGGTCAGGGACTTAAGAACGCCTCATCGAGGATAGGCCGTGCGCGATCCTGCCGCGCTCCCTGCGGCGAGCGAGGCGGGTGCGTGGTGTCGGGTGATCAGATTCCCGACTGCCAGGTGCTCGGCATGCCGGCCTTGCTGATCGCGTCCTCGATGGCGAGGCAGGCGTCGCGCGCCTCTGGCTGCGCGCGCAGACTTCTCGCGATGGAGTTCAGGAAGCGGCACATCAGGGCCACGTTAGGGTGGCTGACGTGCAGCTGTTCTTCGACGCGGTCGATGGCTTCGATCAGATCCTCCTGATCGCAGCTCGGAAAGGTCATGCTCGTTACGGCATGTTGTACGGCAACCAGCGCTTGGTGTATTGCAGCCTGTTCCGTCCCATCCATGGAAAGAGAATTTGAACCCGTTTGCGAAAACCCGCAAGTCCCACTGCCCCCGCCGGCAAGCGGCAGGGCCGAAGAACAAGAGCCCCGCCTTTGGAGGGCGGGGCTCAGCAACCTCAGACAACCGAGTGACGGTTACTTGGCAGGCGCGTTCGACTGGTCGGTCTTCGACGCAGCAGACTTGGCAGCTTTCTTGCTGTGTTTCTTGTGATGGCTCTTGGCCGGGGCAGCGGGCTGCTCGGCGGCCGGCGCGGTGGCCGGTGCGTCAGCGGCGACAACCGGACCCGCGAGCAGGGCCAGGGCAACGACTGGGACGAGCTTCTTGAACATCGATTTGGTCTCCAAAGGAAGGAAGGGGAGCTAAAGCGCGCGTATTATGACTGGATTCAGGCCGCGCAAGTGCCGTATGACCGCAACGTAATGTTGGGCGTACGATGCGCGCATCCTATTGAAAAACAAAAAGATCATGTCCGGATCGGACACCGCCGGTCAGTGTCCCTCGAAGGCAACAAGCGTCCGGACCGGCACCTGCAGGGCGGCAAGGCGCGCCGACCCGCCGAGCTCGGGCAGGTCGATGATGAAGCAG
>VBNH01000157.1 GCA_005878095.1 Gammaproteobacteria bacterium
GTACGCGTTGTAGTTGCGACGTTCCACGATCTCGAAAAAGAAACGCTTGGCGAAGGCCCGTGAATACAGCTGAAAGTACTCTCCGTTCGCCTCCCGGTCGTAGAGGATATTGAGCTCCGAGAGCTCGCCGACCGTTCCTGCATCGAGACCGAAGCGCGCCTCGAGGTCGTCATAATAGTTGCGCGGAATCGGAAGCATGGGAAGCCCCAGGTCCCGCAAGCGCCTCGCCGTGGCCACGATGTCTCGTGTCGCGAGCGCAATGTACTGAACGCCGGCACCCAGGTAGCCCTGCAGAAATCTCGACGACAAGGTCTGGGCGCTCGCCGATCCGTTCAACGTGATTCGCAGCGCCCCATCCGCCGACTGAATGGCCTGGCTGTACACGAGTCCGAGCGGGTCCGCGATCTCGAACTGCGCAGTCTTCGTTACCTCGAACAACGAGAGGTAGTACAGAAGCCACGAGAGCATTTCCTCGTACTGCATGGTCTGGGCGATGTGATCGACGCTCAGCAGTCCGGCATCGTGGCAAGGGCCCTGCTCAGAGAGAGGTATGAACTCGTCATCCCATACTTCGCGCTCGTGGCCCGACTCCATGAAGTAGACGAGGCTCCCCCCTACTCCCTGGAGCGCGGGCATCTGCAATTCTGCGAGCCCCAGTGGGTCTGAGAATTTGCCGATCTGCAGACCTTTTGCCCGGAGCATCGCTTGCTGCAACCCCTCAACGCGGAGTCCGACAGCGCACACGGATGCACCGTGAACATTGTCATAGGAGCGCGCGAAGCTTTCAGGCTCGCTGTTGATGACAAAGTTGATGTCTTGCTGCCGCCAACGTGTCACGTCCTTGCTGCGGTGTTTTCCTACCTGGGAGAAACCCAAGGCCGTGAACATGCGGCCGAGGTCGACAGCCTCGGATTCGTTGGCGGCAAACTCGAGAAACTCGACACCCCGGCATACGACCCGGGGCGGAAGCTCTGAGCGGCCGCCTCGAGGTATCCGGTCCGTGTCCGCTTGGGCGCGCGCCGGGCCGCGCATGACCTCATCCCACAGGAAGCTGAGTGAGCGCCTGCCATCGACGGCCACGGTAGAGGCGGAGGCAGCGCGGAAGCGGTCGTTGAAGATCTCCAGCGAGAGTGGGCAATCGCATCCCAGTGCAACGAGCGTCGAAACGTAATCCACCAGCGGAAACTCTCCCTGACCGGGCATATTGCGGAAATGCCGGCTCCATTGCAGCAAGTCCATCTGCAGCATGGGCGCATCCGCGAGCTGCACGAGGAAGACCTTTGCCGGATCGATTTCGCGCAAGCTATCGATGGGGATGTTGCGCGCGAGGGAATGGAAGCTATCCAGAATGAGGCCAATCGCAGGGTGCCCCACTTCACGGACGATGGACCACGCCTCCCGGTGGTCGGCAACGTGGCGCCCCCAAGCAAGCGCCTCGAATCCAATCCGCAGGCCTCGCGCACCAGCCCGCTCCCCGAGCTCGCGAAAGTCGTCCACAATTCGACCGCGATCGTTGCTCGAGGCAGGCGACACATTGGAACACACGAGCAACAAAGACGCCCCAAGCTCCTGCATCAAATCGAACTTTCGTTCGGCGCGTTCGAAGACTCTGCGGCGCTGCGGTTCGGGCATCCCCTCGAAGTCGCGGAATGGCTGAAAGCAGGTGCACGTGAGCCCCAGATCGCGGATCAACGCTCCTACTTCAGGGGCGGAGCCCCCGAACGACAGGAGATCGTTCTCGAAGATCTCGACGCCCTGGAAGCGCGCGTCGTGGATCGCACGCAGCTTGGTATCGAGGCTGCCACTGATCGAGACCGTTGCAATCGACATCAGCATTGATGCAATTCTCCCCACACCCCCCAGGTTGCGGGTTCGGGAGCTGGGCTATGTTCTCACTAACTAGTTAGGTACATTACGCCTGGAGCTTGCTTTGCACTAGCCCACACATTGAGGTGCTACTGGCTTTAGACGGTCGCGGCTGTGCCGGAAGCAGGTTTGGCGGGCTGAGCAGGTTATTGCGTGCTCGCGAAGTATCAGGGTTGCGAACCCCTGCCCGTTTGGCCGCGGCAGAACAGGGGCTGCAACCCGCCCGCCCGTGGCGTGCCGATTACGGCTGACCGGCGGGAGAGTCTACAATCTCGCAGAAGGTTTTCATGTCGACGTTTCCGCCGGAGACGACGACGACGATCGGGCCGCGGCCTGCTTCACCGGTCAAGGCAGCGGCGAGCGGCAGTGCCCCCGCACCTTCAGAGATGACCCGCGCCCTCTCCGCGATCAGCCGCATGGCGCGCTTTGTCTGCTCGAGGGTCACGACGATGCAGCCCTCGACCAATGGCCGCATTCGCTCCCACATCCGCGGAAAAACGCTGTGGCCTCCAGCGCCGTCGACAAACGATGCCTGCCACTCAGGAAATTCTTGTGGACTGCCAGCGGCCAGGGACCTTGCCAGCGGCGCAGCCGTTTCCGGCTCGGCACCCCAAATTCTGACGTCAGGTTTCAGCGCCTTGATCGCGCTGCCCACGCCGGTGATGAGCCCGCCCCCACCGATGCCGGCAATGACGGCGGCCGTATCTGGGGCATCCTCAAGAATCTCCAGACCCATGGTGGCGTGACCGGCTATGAAATTGTGATCGTCGAAAGGATGCACGAAGGTGCCTTCGACGCCGCGGAATGAACGTTCCTCAAGCGCCTTCCAGGCGACAGAGTAGGAAACCAGTACCAGGCGCGCGCCGAGCGCCTTCATGCGCTCGAGCTTCGAGGACGGTGCGGTTTCGATCGCCACCACCGTGCAGCGAACGCCCGCCTGGCGTGCCGCATAGGCAACCCCCTGGCCGGCGTTCCCCGCGCTGATGGTCCAGACACCGCGCTGGCGTTCCGACTCCGACAGCATTGCCACGGCATTGGCCGCGCCGCGCAACTTGTAGGCGTTTATCGGCTGCAGATTTTCCAGCTTGAGCCGGATGTCGGGGTAGTCTGGTCCCAGCTCCAGGCGCACCAGTGGCGTACGCAGTATGGTCGCCGCGATTCGCCGCCGCGCTGCCTGAATCTCGGCCAGTTCGATGGGGCGAATAGCTTCGAGAGCAGGGGGCAATCGCTTCGGGGTCACCAACTGTCGCGCTCGTCTTTCAGGTACGCCTGAGCTCCCTGCCAGATCTCGCGACGCAGGCCCGCGGGACGCCGGCTGTACTTCTTCGGCTTGGCAAAGGATCAACAGTTCATCACCGGCCTCATCACTTTACCCCGCTCCTCGGCAGCCTGCTTGGCGAGACCGCCAGTTCGCTCAATGCGTATCGACGTGTCACATCGCAGCGCCACCACCGTCGCCAGTAGGTAACAGCGAGATCTCTGGCAGAACAGCCCTGTGGCTCAACGGCCTGCAGATCAACGCACGCCCAACCCCTGCGGGGGCTTTGTCTTTATATTTCAGTGTGTTGTGGGTATCACCTCCAATTGATTCAAGCTAGCCAACGAACTTAGCGCGACCCCAGCCAGTCCCAAGCCGGAATAACTTCGACCGCAACTCCGTCATCGGAAACCTGATCTCGCTGGTCGAGCGTCAAGATCAGCGGCCGACGCTTTCCCGGCAATGCCGCCGCCCTCAATACTCCCTGAAGTTCCCGCCGCTGATTGTGCGCCGCGAGACTTGCGCATACCTGGATGACGGCAACTCTCGCAGGCTGGGAGTTCGATATGCAGCATGACCGCACCGACGACTATGGCGTTAGATACGAGCGGCAGTAATAACGCGTCTCACTGACGTGGCACGTGACACGCCATTCTGGCTGTCTGACTACTTGGCATCTGTTGCGTTTGCTGCTTGTCACTGCGCGCCTTGCTGACCGGGTTTCGTCAAGGCGAACCCAATGCCCTACGCGCATCAGCCGTTGAGGCCGCGCTCACGGCGCGGCCTCGTTAGCGATGGCGCGCTTTTTGCCCTTCCCGGGGCGGGGATATATTCGCGGCTCACGCTGGATGACAGGGTGCAGGTATGCCGTATCGACTCAATATCAATGGCACGATTGGGCGAGTCGACGTTCCGCCCGACAGGCCGCCGACCCGGCTGGGTGAACCAACTTTGCCTGCGGTCATTCTAGCGTTGACCAATGCGAGCTTCGCCGCCACCGGCACGCGAATTCGCTCGCTGCCGGTGCGACTGAAGAGCGCTTCTTAGAGAAACGCCAAGGCGAGTCGACTATGGCCCCGCGCGGGAAATTAGCGGACGCGGTCCGCCGACTGCTTGGCCGCGATCTGTCCGAACGCTTCTACAGGAGACGATCCCACTGTTCGAGCGGGCAGCTGCACGGGAAGGAAAGCGAGATATTGACGGCCGCGCGGGCTGAGCCCGGAGACGGCCGCCTGCTCGTGGGGACGAAAAGATGAGCCTGGATGGGAAAGTGAACTTGCTATTGGCCATCATAGGCGTCGTGCTGATAGCACAGCTCCGACGTCAGTGGAACCGCATGAGCAGGGAGGAGCGCGAGAGTGAAATCGAACGCTTTCGCCTGCTGATCCCACTGATCGGAACAGTCTACTTCACCTGGAAGGTTCTCCGCGGCTCGAAAGCAGTTTGGATACCTTGGGCAGCGGTAGTCTCTATGGTGGCGCTCATTTACGGCGTCGTCCGAGTTGCCCGCAAACGGCTCGACAGATAGCCGCCCGCCCGCGGGGCGGCCCTATCTCTATTGCTGTGTAAGCAGAGCCCGCGGTGGGCTGCCTCCCGTCGAGTGCGCCAGCGACTTGGCGCGGAAGCTCTTCAAGGTGAACCGAATGTCCTCTCGCGCATCAGCCGCTGAGGCCGCGCTCACGGCGCAGCCTCGTTAACGAAGGCGCGCTTTCTGCCCTTCGCGGGGAAGGGATATATTCGCGGCTCACGCTGGGTCACAGGGTGCACGTATGCCGTATCGACTCAATATCAATGGCACGATTCGGCGAGTCGACGTTCCGCCGGACATGCCGCTGCTGTGGGTGCTGCGCGACGAGCTGGGACTGGTCGGCACCAAGTATGGATGCGGAAAGGGACTCTGCGGCGCCTGCACCGTCCACGTGGATGGGGCAGCGCGCCGCTCCTGCCAACTGCCGGTGGGCAGTGTCGGCCACGCCAAGATCCACACGATCGAGCATATCGGCGCAACAGTGATCGGCGCCCGATTGCAGCAAGCGTGGCTGAAAATTGATGTGATGCAATGCGGCTACTGTCAGGCCGGGCAGATCATGTCTGCGTGCGCGCTGCTCGGGCAGACACCTCAGCCCGATACCGATCAGATTGACTCCGCAATGGCCGGCAACATCTGCCGCTGCGGCTGCTACAACCGGATTCGAAGTGCGATCCGGATCGCTGCGGGTATGGAAGAGGAGACTGGTCGTGTCGCATGAACAGGCAGCCGCCGACCTCACTCGGCGGACCGTACTCAAGGCGTCACTGCTGGCTGGCGGCGGCCTGGCGCTTGAGGCCCTGATCCCACTCCCCGCTGGAGTTTTGGACGCGAGGGAGGGAAAGAGCGCCCCACCGGCGCAGCTTTCCGCCTTCGTCTCCATCGCACCCGACGGGACTGTCACCATCGTGTCCAAGAATCCCGAAATCGGGCAAGGCGTAAAGACCTCGCTGCCGATGATGGTGGCCGATGAACTGGACTGCGACTGGAGCCAAGTACGCATCGCGCAGGCGGACGTCGATCAACAGCGCTACGGGGAGCAGTCGGCCGGCGGCAGCACCGCAACGCCCAAGAACTGGCTACCGATGCGTCAAACCGGTGCCGCGGCGCGCGCCATGCTGGTCCAGGCTGCGGCGATGAAGTGGCACGTGGACACTGGCGAATTGAGCACCGCCAAGGGACGCATCTTCCATCGCGCCACGGGACGA
>VBNH01000059.1 GCA_005878095.1 Gammaproteobacteria bacterium
TTTCCCGGGGTGGGTTGACAGGGGGTCCCTGCTAAGATGCCAGCGACCCCGACTTATCAGGTAAGCGCGCCGCGATGAGGCTGTCCCAATACCCGATCAACACGATGAAGGAGACCCCCGCGGAAGCGGAGGTGCTCAGTCACCAGCTGATGCTGCGGGCCGGGCTCATCCGGCGCCTGGCGGCGGGCCTGTACAGCTGGCTGCCGCTCGGACTGCGGGTGCTGCAGAAGGTGGAACGCATCATCCGCGAGGAAATGAACCGGGCCGGAGCTCTGGAGCTGGTGATGCCGGTGATACAGCCGGCGGAGCTGTGGCAGGAGTCGGGGCGCTGGACCGAGTACGGGCCGGAGCTGCTGCGCCTCAAGGACCGGCACGAGCGCGACTTCGTGGCCGGTCCTACGCACGAGGAGGTGATCACCGACATCGCGCGGCGCGAGCTGCAGAGCTACCGGCAGCTGCCCGTGAACTTCTATCAGATCCAGACGAAGTTCCGCGACGAAGTGCGGCCGCGCTTCGGCGTCATGCGGGCACGCGAATTCATCATGAAGGATGCGTATTCCTTTCATCTCGACGAGGCGTCTCTGCAGGCGGGCTATCGCGCGATGTACGACGCCTACACGAGAATCTTCACGCGCACCGGACTGACCTTCCGCGCCGTGCGCGCCCACTCCGGCGCCATCGGCGGGGATGTCTCGCAGGAGTTCCACGTGCTCGCCGCCTCGGGCGAGGATGCGATCGCGTTCTCCGATGAGGACGGGTACGCGGCCAACCTGGAGGCCGCCGTCGCGGCGCCACCCGCCCAGGCGCGCCCCGCGCCGCAGCAGGCGCTGCGCAAGGTGCCCACTCCTGGTGCACGCACCATCGCCGAGCTCGCGCGCTTCCTGAAGGTGGACCCCGCGCGCTGCCTGAAGACCCTCATTGTCGAGGGCCGCGGCGAGCAGGTCGTGGCCCTGGTGCTGCGCGGTGATCACGAGCTGAACGCCGTCAAGGCTCAAAGTCTCGAGGGCGTGGCGAGCCCGCTGCGCATGGCGAGCGCGCAACGCGTCCTCGCGGCCACCGGCGCCGAGCCCGGATACGTCGGCCTGGTGGGACTGAAGTGCCGGGTATACGCCGATCACAGCGCACTCGCGCTCGCGGACTTCGTGTGCGGCGCCAACGAGAAGGACATGCATCTGACGGGCGTCAACTGGGAGCGCGACGTGGGCGGCGCCATCGCCGCGGATCTGCGCAACGTCGTCGAGGGCGATCCCAGCCCGACCGGCGCCGGCAGGCTGAAGATCGCGCGCGGCATCGAGGTCGGTCACATCTTCCAGCTGGGCCGCAAGTACAGCGAGCCCATGAAGGCGCTGGTGCTCGATGAGGCGGGCCGCGAGACCGCGCTCTACATGGGCTGCTACGGAATCGGTGTGACGCGCATCGTGGCCGCGGCCATCGAACAGAACCACGATGAGCGCGGCATCATCTGGCCGGCGCCGATCGCGCCCTTTCAGGTGGTGCTGGTACCCCTGAACCTGCAAAAATCCGCTCGTGTCCGCGAGCTCAGTGACCGCCTGTATGCCGAGCTCACCGCCGCCGGAATCGAGGTGTTGTACGACGATCGTGACGCGCGCCCGGGCGTCAAGTTCGCCGACGCCGAGCTGCTGGGCATCCCGCACCGGCTGGTGGTGGCGGATCGCGGCCTGGAGGCCGGCAGACTCGAATACCGCCAGCGGCGCGAGAGCGCGAGCACCGAGTTCCCCGCGGACGGCGTGCTCGAGTTCATGCGCGCGCGCCTCGGGGCTTGAGGCCGCAACGCCGGCGCGCATGCGCCCGTTCCTGGTTGTCGCGCTCGCCGCGCTCGGCGTCGGCGTGCCTCAGGCTGCGCGCGCCGACCAGCAGCGTGACCCGCAGCTGCAGTCGGTGGTCGCGAAGGCGATCGCGGAGGCGCAGTGCTTCACCGACCAGTACGACTCCGCCGTCTGGTACACGCTGATGGAGCCGCGGCTGCGGCGCATCATCAGGGAGAAGGACGAGCGGCTCGATATTCTCAAGCAGGTGTACTGCGAAACGCACCGGCCGGGGGAGGCGCGTTTGCCACCGGGCCTGGTCATGGCGCTCATCGACGTCGAGAGTCGCTTCGATCGCTGGGCGGTATCCCCCGCGGGCGCTGTCGGTCTCATGCAGGTGATGCCGTTCTGGCCCGAGCGCCTCGGCATGCGACGCTACGAGCTGATACACGTCGCGCCCAACATCCGCATGGGTTGCGCGATCCTGCGCTTCTACCTCGGCTACGAGCGCAACGACGTGCGCAAGGCGCTGGCGCGCTACAACGGCAGCCCCGGGCGGCGTGACTACCCGGACCTGATCATCAGCGAGTGGACGCGCTGGCGCGGCGCGGATGATCTCGGGTTTCCCAAGACGCCGCCCGCGCCGCGCTAGTGCACCCTCGGGCGCGCCGGCGCGCGTCGCAGCTGCGCCTCGCGCGCCTACTTCGCGCCGGCGTGCTTCGCGCCGGCGTGTACCGGCAACATGCGCGCCACGCCCTCACGGCGCGAGTCGGCCGCCCCCTCATAGCTGCCGTCGGCGAGGCGCACCACGCCGTGCAAGCCGGAGTTCTCCGCATGGCCGCTTTTCAGCTCGATGCCACGCTCGTGCAGCCCGGCGAGCAGCGCGGGAGGGAACTTCGCGATCTCACCGCTGAAGGTGTCGCCGCGTGCGATGAGGTTCGGCAGCTCGATCGCCTGTTTGAGGGACAGCTTCCAGGTGAGTAATCCCACCAGGACCTTGGCATTGTATTCGAGAATCGCGGAGCCGCCCGGAGAGCCGAGGGCGGCGACGAAGTTGCCGGCGCGATCCAGAACGATGACCGGTGACATCGAGGAACGCGGACGCTTGCCGCCCTGCACCGCATTGGCGACCGCGCGCCCGGCGTCCGTGGGTACGAAGGAGAAGTCGGTGAGCTGATTGTTGAGCACGAACCCGCGCACCGTGCGTCCGGAGCCGAAGATCGATTCCACGGTGGTCGTCATCGAGACCGCGTTGCCGTCCGCATCCACGATCACAAAGTGGCTCGTTCCCGCGGACTCCGCGGTTGCATCCCGGCCGCGCGGCATGGAGAGGTCGCCCGGCGGCGGCGCCGCGCCGGCATGTTGGCCGATCAGCTGCACACGCAGCCGTACGTAGGCGGGATCGAGTAAGCGCTCCACCGGCACCGGCACGAAGCGCGGATCGGCAACGTAGCGGTCACGGTCGGCGTAGATGAGACGACTCGCCTGTGCGAACAGGAACCAGGCCTGAGGGTCCGTGGGGCGCCGCCCGGCGATATCGGTGCGCTCGAGCATGGCGAGCATCTCCAGCAGACACACGCCGCTCGAGGGCGGCGGCGGCACGCACACCGAGTACCCGCGGTAGGGGCGGCACAGTGGCTCAGCCCAGGTGGCGCGATACGAGCTCAGGTCCTTGAGCGTCATGCTCCCCGGGAACGGTGCCTGGTGGGTGGCGGCCACGATCTCGTAGGCAATCGCACCCTGGTACAGGGCACGCGGCCCGTCGAGCGCGATGCGCTCCAGTGTCCGGGCGTATTCGGGATTGCGAAACAGGTCGCCCTCCTGGATGGTATCGCCGTCGGGGCGCGAGAACAGCGTGCGCACCTCGTTGGTGGGTGGAAAGGGCGATCCCTCGCCGAGAAACATCGCCAGCCGCGCTGGCACCTTGAAGCCCGCCGTCGCGGCACGAATCGCCGGCTGGAAGAGCTCCTTCCAGCGCAGCGCGCCGAACTTGGCATGTGCGGCGTGCAGCATGGCGATGGCGCCCGGCACGCCCGTGGAGCGTCCGCTGCGCACCGCTACCACAAACGGCAGCGGCTTGCCGTGCTCGTCCAGAAACATGTCGGGCTGCGCGCCCGCGGGCGCGCGCTCGCGGCCATCGATGGCGCTCACCTTGCGCGTGTGCGCGTCGTAGTACAGGAGGAATGCGCCGCCGCCGATCCCGGAGCTCTGCGGCTCGACGAGTCCGAGCATCGCCTGCACGGCAACGGCGGCATCGACCGCGTTGCCCCCCTTGCCCAGAATCTCAAGTCCGGCATCGACGGCCAGCGGATTGGCGGCCGCGACCCAGGCCGGTTGCGCGCCGCGCGGGTGGCGATGGAACAGGGAGACCCGAGCGGGCGGCGCCGGTCCCGTTGGCGGTGCCACAGGAGCGGCCGGCAGCGCCTCGGCCGGGGCCGGAAGGGGTGGCTGCGCCGCAGGGGGCTCCTGCGCCGCAGGGGGCGCCTGCGCCGCAGAGGGCTCCTGCGCCTCAGCCTGATTGTCGCTTGCAGGCGGTGGCGGCTCATCGGCAGGCGCGGCCGGCCGCGGTGTCGCGCTCGCCGGTGCGCTGCCGGCCGCGGGCGGCGGGTCCGCACCCACCGGCAACGCGGGCGCGGCCAACAGCGCCAGCGCAGCCAGGAGCGGCAGGGGGAAGAGTCTGTGCAACATCCGGATCACGTCACTTGGTGTGAAAACCCGCAGACGCCTGTAGCGCGTCGACCGCGGCGTCGGTCACTTCCACCGCGGTGACCCTGCAGCCCGAGGAGCCGATCCACAGCCATTTCACGAACGCGGACACCGCCGCGTCCTCGCCGCACGCCAGCACCTCGACACGCCCGTCCGCGAGATTGTGGGCGTATCCGCTCACGCCCAGCTCCTGTGCGCGCCGCGCGGCGGTGTGGCGATAGAACACGCCCTGGACGCGACCGCTGACCAGACATTTCTTGCAGATCATGCGCAGCGAATACTACTTGAGATCCGCACGCGCGTGCCTTGCGCAGATGATCCCACCGTCGTTTTGTGGCAACGTACGGCGAGCGCACCGCGACCGGTCCGCGGGTGGAGAGTCCGGCATGGTGGAGATACTGGTGCTCTACTACTCGCGCAGCGGCGCCACCGCCGAGCTCGCGCGACACGTGTGCCGCGGCGTGGAAGGGGTTGCGGGCGCCAGTGCACGGCTGCGGACCGTGCCGCCGGTGTACGCCGAAAACGCCGGGCCGGCCAAGCCGGTGCCGGCGAGCGGGGCGCCTTACGCCACACTCGAGGATCTGAGCGAGACGCACGCGCTGGTGCTCGGCAGCCCGACGCGCTTCGGCAACATGGCCGCACCGCTGAAGCACTTTCTCGACGGCACGGCAAGCCTGTGGCTGTCCGGCGTGCTCGCGGGCAAACCGGCCGCAGTGTTCACCTCCACGCAGACCATGCACGGCGGCCAGGAGACGACACTGTTGTCGATGATGCTGCCGCTGCTCCATCACGGCATGTACCTGGTGGGCCTGCCGTACACCGAGCGCGCACTCAACGAGACCCGGGCCGGCGGCACTCCCTACGGCGCTTCCCATGTCAGCGGCCCGGGCGCGGTCCCGGCGCTCACGGATCAGGAGAAGTCGCTGGCGCACGCGCTGGGAAGGCGGGTGGCACACCTCGCGGTGCAATTGACCTCATCCACCGCGGGTGCCCGCGGCTGAGCGCAATACTTCGCGGATGAACGGTATCGTCAGTCGCCGCTGCGCGGCGAGCGCGGCTTCATCGAGGGTATCGAGCAGGTCGTACAGGCTGCGCATGTCGCGGGGGAAGCGCCGCTGCAGCCAGTGCAAGGTCTCGGCGGGCAACTCGAAGCCGCGCAGCCGCGCGCGCAGCTGCAGCGCCGCCTGCTGCTCGTTCTCGTCCAGCACCCGCAGCTGAAATACCGCCCCCGCGGCGCAGCGGGAGCCGAGATCCGCCAGCGCCCAGTGCGCCAGTGCCGGGGGCGCCTGCGCGGCGGCGATCAGCCGCCCACCGGCGTCCTCCACCTCGCGCAGCAGGCCGAAGATGCCGCGCTCCCAGTCCGCTTGCCCCGCGATCTGGTCGATATCGTCCAGACACAGGCACTGCAGCTGCGGCAGGCCTTCGAGGACCCCGACACCGAGGGCCGACACCTGCGCCAGGGGCACGTAACCGGCGCGCATGCGCTCGCTCGCCGCGGCGCAGATCGCCTGCAACAGGTGAGTCTTGCCCGCGCCGCCGGGACCGCACAGCCAGGTGATGCCGGCAAGCTCCCCGCTCGCCAGGCGCCGCGCGTGCTCCAGCGCCTCGGAGTTACGCGCCGGCAGGAAGCCGGCGAATACCGCGCGGTCGGGCAGACGCACACCTAAGGGAATCTGACGCACGTGCGTCCAGCGCTACGACGAGTGCACGGGTTGCACCCAGGCGCGCCGCGTGAAGGTCAGGACGTAGTGCAGTCCCGACACCACGGTGGTGACGAGCGTGAGCACGGCGCAGGCGTCGAGCATCTCGCGTGGCGGCACACCCGCTGCCGCATCGAGCAGCACCAACATCACGTACGCCAGTTGCGCCGCCGTATTGATCTTGCTGATCGCCGTCGGCCGCCCGCGCAACGGTCCGAACCACAGGCGGAAGGTCAACGCACCGAGTCCGATCAGCACGTCGCGCGCCACCACCGCGGCGGTCAGCCACCAGGGGACCAGCCCCAGCCACGTGCATTCGACAAACACCGTGACCAGCAGCAGCTTGTCGGCCGTCGGATCGAGGATCTTGCCCAGCTCGGAGGTCCAGTTGAAGCGCTTCGCCAGGTAGCCGTCGAGGCCGTCCGAGACCGCCGCCGCCACGAACAAGCCGAGCGCCACGGCGTGCTCGCCGGCGTGCAGCGTCACGACGACCGGCCAGATCAGCGCCAGGCGGATTACACAAATCAGGTTGGGCAAGTGGCGCACGGTTCGGATGAGGCTGCAGGGGCGCGCGCCTCACCCCTGGGGCTGGTAACGGTACACGGGTGTGGCGCCCGCGCCGCCGGTGCGTACCAGCCGCGTGGAGCCGGCCAGCGCCTGATCCAGGCCGGCAGCGCCGCCGCGTACCGTCACATCGAAGGCGACGCCGTTGGCGTCGGCGGCGGCGATGTTGGCGCGGCGCACGCCCGCAGCGCTCTGCAGCAGCCGCTCGAGCGCGGCGTAGTCGGCCAGCCCCCTGACGCCCTCGATCCGCACCCGCGTCTCCACTTCCGCCTGCGCGAGCGAGGCGCCCTGTTGCGGCGCCAGCAGATCCACCGTGTGGTCGATGCCCGCGGCGAGCGGACCATTCCAACTCTCGTTGGCGGAGCGCGTGTACAGCGTCCACTGCCAGTCGCTGTCGGGGGCGGCGCCGTCGCTGCGCCCCACCAGGATCTCATCGCCACCGTAGCGCTGCGCGGACTGCAGCATCGCCGGAGCCGCCAGCAGGTTACCGTCACTATCGACAACCGCAAGCGGCAGCAGGCTGATCGGCAGCCCGCGCTCGGCCGCCACGCGCTCGAGCTCGACACGAGCCGCGTCCTCGGCGGCGCGATTGCGCGGCGGGATGAGCACCACGAGTGTGAACGGGCGCTCGCGGTCCCAGATGCTGCGGCCCGCCGCGGTGATGGCCTGCTCGACCGCGGCGGCGTCGAACACCACCTGCGATTGCCCGCGCGGCCCGGTCGCATAGTTCTTCACGTACCTGGTCGCATCGGCCACCACGCTGGCGAGCGCCGGGTCGTCGGCGGACTCGCGGCGGCCGGTCGCGCGCACCAGCGCCTGGCGCATGGCGTCCTGCACCGCGGGGCCGGACCGGCCCTCGACATCGACTTCGTAAACCCGCACCGGCCGCCCCGCCCACGACGGTTGCGGCAGCACGCAGTACAGGGCGCACAGGCTCGCGAGAAGTGCGCGCACGCGCCGGGTCGCGGTGGTTGACTTTGGGCCCGCTCGGGACATGGTCTGCATCGCACGCGCCACGGCGCGAAGCGACAGGTACAATACCATACGCGCCCGCGCGATACGGGGGCCCGCCCGCTTCGCTTCAAGACTCATGACAGAAGGCCCGCGTCTCACCTACCGCGATGCCGGCGTCGACATAGACGCCGGAGATGAGCTCGTTGAGCGCATCAAACCGCTGGTGCGCCGCGCGCAGCGGCGCGAAGTGCTTGCCGGCATCGGCGGCTTTGGAGCGCTGGTCGAGCTGCCACCCGGCTTCCAGCGTCCGGTGCTGGTGTCGGGCACCGACGGCGTGGGCACGAAGCTGCGACTCGCGATCGACAGCGGCCGCCACGACACGATCGGCATCGATCTGGTGGCGATGTGCGCCAACGACGTCGTGGTGCAGGGCGCCGAGCCGTTGTTCTTCCTCGACTACTACGCCACCGGCAAGCTGCGCGTGGCGGTCGCCGAGGCGGTGGTGCGCGGGATCGTGGAGGGCTGCGTGCAGGCGGGCGCTGCGCTGGTGGGAGGCGAGACCGCGGAGATGCCCGGCATGTACCACGGCGAGGACTACGATCTCGCCGGATTCTGCGTCGGCGTGGTGGAGAAGGACGCGATCGTCGACGGTGCGCGGGTGAAGGCCGGGGATGCGATCATCGGCCTCGCCTCCTCCGGGCCGCATTCCAACGGCTACGCCCTCATCCGCAAGCTGCTGGCGGCCGCCGGCGCGACCGCCACCACCAGCCTCGAGGGGCGCAGCCTCGTCGATCGGCTGCTCGCGCCGACGCGGATCTACGTGAAACCGCTGCTGGCGCTGCTGCAGGCGATGCCCGTGCACGCGATGGCGCACATCACCGGCGGAGGCTTGAGCGACAACCTGCCGCGGGTACTGCCCGAGGGACTCGAGGCGGTGCTGGAGCGCCGCAGCTGGCACCGCGATCCGGTGTTCGATTGGCTGCAACGTGCCGGGCGCATCGAGCCTGCGCAGATGTACCGCACTTTCAACTGCGGGGTCGGCATGGCGGTGATCGTGCCGCCCGAGCGCGCCGCGGCGGCGGTGGAATTCCTCGCGGCGCGCGGGGAAACGGCCCGGGTCATCGGTGAAGTCCGCGCCGGTGCTCGTGGCGTGTTCATCCACGAATGAGCGCCGGCACGCCGTTCAGACTCGCCATCCTCATTTCCGGCCGCGGCTCGAACATGAGCGCCATCGCGCGCGCGTGCCTCGCGGGCACTATTGCCGCGCGGGTCGCCGTGGTGATCTCAGACCGGGCCGACGCGGCCGGTCTCGCCGGCGCCGCCGCGCTGGGTATCGAGACCGCCACGGTGCTGCAGCCAGGTGGCGCTGCCGCCTTCGAGCACTCGCTGGCGGGGGCGCTGGAAGCGCATCGGCCGGACATGATCG
Organism: Gammaproteobacteria bacterium; assembly: GCA_005878095.1. Classification (GTDB taxonomy): domain Bacteria; phylum Pseudomonadota; class Gammaproteobacteria; order Steroidobacterales; family Steroidobacteraceae; genus 13-2-20CM-66-19. The sequence goes on from VBNH01000059.1 coordinate 9,117, forward strand.
CGCTCGCGGGTTTCATGCGCATTCTGTCGGGGCGGTTCGTCGATCACTACCTCGGCAGGATGCTCAACATTCACCCCTCGCTCCTGCCGGCGTACCGCGGCCTGCACACCCACGCCCGCGTGCTCGCGGCGGGTGACACCGAGCATGGCGCCAGCGTGCATTTCGTGACCGGGGAACTCGACGCCGGGCCGGTCGTGCTGCAGTCCAAGGTCGCGGTGCAGCCCGGCGACACCGAAGCCACACTGTCAGCGCGCGTTCAGGCCACCGAGCACATCATTTATCCGCGCGTGCTCGGGTGGTGCGCGCAGGGGCGTCTCGCATGGCATGAGGGCGCCGCCTGGCTCGACGGGCGGCGCCTGGACGCGCCCATCGTGGAGGATTTCCGTGCCGCAGGACATTACTGATCCGCCTCGCCTCAGGCGCCACGCGCCGTTCTCGACGCTCATACTGGCCGCGGTGCCGTCAGTCCTGGGGCTGAACGTCGCTGCCGCCGACGAGCTGAAGCCCTTCGAGGCAAGCTACGCGTGGATCTGGCACGGCATGACCGTCGCGATCTCGACCCTGAAGCTCGAAAAGACCGGCGACACCTGGACGTACAGCTCGCACAGCGAGCCGCGCGGCATCGGCAAGGTGTTTCCGGAGCGGCCCATCCAGCGCAGCCTGCTGCGGGTCACCGACGCCGGTACGCAGCCGTTGAGCTATGAAGCGAGCGACGGCACCAGCTCCACGCGGCGCGCAGTGGACGTGAAGTACGACTGGGAACATGGCCGTCTCACCGGCGTCTACGAGGACGTCAAAGTGGACCTGCCGCTCACTCCCGGGGTGCAGGATGACGCCTCGGTACAGGTGGCGCTGATGGTCGAGTTGCTGCGCGGCCACACTCCCGAGCACTTCTCGCTGCTGAACAAGGATGCGGTGCGCGACTATCGCTACGTGCGCGAAGGCGAGGCGACCGTGCAGACGCCGTTCGGCAAGGTCGCGACCATCATCTATCGCAGCGAGCGCGAGAACTCACCGCGCGTGACGCGCTTCTGGTGCGCACCGTGGCGCGGCTTCGTCCCGCTGCGCGTCCAGCAGAAGCGCGGCGACGACGTCGAGTGGACCATGGAGATCCAGAGCCTCACGCGCGAGTGAGCCGCCACGTCAGGTCTTGGGCAGCGTGACTCCCCGCTGGCCCTGGTACTTGCCGCCGCGGTCCCGGTAGGACGTCGAGCAGACCTCATCGGACTCGAAGAACAACATCTGTGCCACGCCCTCGTTGGCGTAGATCTTGGCGGGGAGCGGCGTGGTGTTGGAGAATTCCAGCGTGACGTTGCCCTCCCACTCGGGCTCCAAAGGCGTTACGTTCACGATGATGCCGCAATTGCGGACGAAGACGCCGGCCTCCAGGGCGAAATTGCCGGCTTCCGGCACGGTAAGACAGTAGACGTCGTGATTGCCTGGAAGCTGACGCACGGTTACGACCTTGTGATTGCGGATCTCGGCGTACCGTTCCTTGCTCCAGAAATCGCTCCTCCGCTCCGCCTGCGCCCGCGCATAGTCTTCGCGCCACCGCGGGTCCTGCGCACGACGCCTGAGTGAGGCCTGGATTGCCGCACCGTGGGCGTCAGGATCGAACTCCTCGCCGTAGTTGACCTCGTGCCGCAGGTTCCACTCGTCGGCGAGCCGGTGCGTCGGGTACATATGCCCGTCGATGGGCTGGTAGACCACCTCGTAGCCGCGCACAAGGTCACGATACAACGGCATCAGCGCATCACCCGGCCGCAAGGCGTGCGCTTGCGCCATCCTCCCATTCCGCCTCATGAACAAATGATCCGGCGTGGCATGGATGAGTTCACCACTGTCCAGGGCGATTTCCAACAGCGTGTCGCGTCCAATGAACCGCGGAGCATCGAGCAGGGTCACGATCAGCACGCCGCCTGGGCCGATGCTGTAGCCCCAGTAGAGCTCGCCCGCATCATGACCGCGCGCCATTTGCTCGAGCGTTGCAGACGTGCCGTCCACAAGCGCCACACGCGTGTCACCGCTGAAGCAGCGCGCGTAGGTCGACTTGCCAAGTGTCGCCACCAAAACGTTGCGCGGAATTCGGAAGTACTCCACCGTCCGAGCCAACGCAAAGGAGTTGGGTGGAACGATGCACACATCACCGCGAAAGTCGACGAAGCTCTTCTCGTCGAAGTTCTTCGGGTCGACGATGGTGGAGTTGATGTTGGTGAAGATCTTGAACTCGTCCGCGCAGCGCACATCGTAGCCGTAGCTGGAAGTGCCGTAGGAGACGATCCGCTGGCCGTTCGCCTCGCGCACCTGGCCCGGCTCGAACGGCTCGATCATCGCGTGCTCGCGCGCCATGCGCCGGATCCAGTTGTCGGACTTGATACTCATCGCTTCTCCTGCCGCGGCGTCGTATGAAATCCAGGGTTTTCGTGTTCAGCCGAACCAGTTTTGCACGCGCACCCCGCTGAACGCGCGGAAATCACCGACATCGCGCGTGACGACGATGAGCTTGCGCGTCGCGGCGACCGCTGCGATCTGTGCGTCCCGGTACGCGGGCGTGACGCCCTTCCTGCGCAACCGCGCCCGCTCGGTCCCCATCCACTCGGCGGCGGCACGATCGAACGGCAGCACCTCGATTCCGCCTTCGATAAGACCCTCGCGATAGGCCTCGAGCTTGCTCCGGCGCTCGGATCGAGGAAGAACTCCGATCCCCGCGGTGAACTCCTCCCACGCGGTCGCGCTGGTGGCCCAGTCGAATTGCCGCGCCACGAGGCGCGAGAGCACCCGCCGGTTTGGCTCGACCTTCGCGGCCTCGCAAAACGTGTTCGTATCAACGAGGAAGATCACGAACGAGGACGATCACGCGGGGCGCGCTCGCAGAGGTCCGGAATGCGCGCATTCCCGCGCGCCCGCCAGCCGCCGACCTCCTGGTCGCTCAACTCCACGCCACCGTAGCGCGAGCGCCAGGCGAGGATGGCATCGCCGAGCCCCCGCCCGCTCGCGCGATGCGAGCGGCGAAATTCAGCCTCCGAGATGAGCACCGCCGCGCGCTTGCCGCGCCGGGTGATGCGGACCGGGCGGCCCCGCTCGGCCTCGTGCACTAGCGAAGGCAGCTTGTCGCGCGCCTCGGCCACCGAATACTCGCGCTCCTTCATCACGGCGTCTCCACGATGTGACATGGCTATCCACATAGCCATCATACGCTCGCCTCACCGCGCGTTCAAATTGCTGCTGATGAATTTTAAGAGACTCTGGCAGTCAATCGGCGCCAGACGAATCGCTATTCCAGCGCGCTTGGGGTATGAGTGACCGGCTGAGTGAGACGGCCGAGTGGGAGCTGGATTCGATCGGCCTCCTCAGGTCTCTTCGACCACGATCTTCGGGAACACAGCGCTGCGGTCGCGGGCGCGCACCGCCAGCGCCGCGCCCGTGTGCCGCGCCATCTCGAAGTACGCCCGGGCGCGCGCCGATTCGGGGGCCGCGACCACCGTGGGCCGGCCGCCGTCGGCTTCCTCGCGGATGTGCGCATCGAGCGGCAGCTCCCCGAGCAGCCTCACGCCGTACTCCTGTGCCATGCGGGCCCCGCCGCCGGCGCCGAAAGTGTGTTCGGTGTGACCGCAATTCGAGCAGACGTGCACGCTCATATTCTCGACGATACCGAGCACTGGCACCGCGACCTTCTCGAACATCTTCAGCCCCTTGCGGGCATCCGCCAGCGCAATGTCCTGGGGAGTGGTCACGATCACCGCGCCCGCGACCGGCACGCGCTGCGCAAGGGTGAGCTGGATGTCGCCGGTGCCGGGCGGCATGTCGACCACCAGGTAATCGAGCGCTCCCCATTGCGTCTGCTCGAGCAGTTGCGTGAGGCCCTGGGTCACCATCGGACCGCGCCACACCATCGGCTGCTCGGCATCGACCAGGAAGCCGATCGACATGGCACTCACGCCATGACTCGCCAGGGGACTCAAGTGCCGGCCGTCGCTGGAAAGCGGGCGCTGGCCGGCAAGACCCAGCATGAGCGGCTGGCTGGGTCCGTAGATGTCGGCGTCGAGGACTCCGACCCGCGCCCCCTGGGCGGCCCAGGCGAGCGCGAGATTCACGGCGACCGTGGATTTGCCGACTCCGCCCTTACCGGAGGCCACCGCCACTATGTTGCGGATTTCCCCGAGCGGCTTCAGATTGCGCTGCACCGCGTGAGCGCGAATGTCGGACTCGAGGTCGACGGCGAGCGGCGCCGTAATTCCCGCGGCGGCGAGCTGCCCGCTCAGCGCGGCGGTGAGCTGCGCCTGGTAGCCGCCGATCGGAAAGCCCAGCACGATGCGCGCCGCGAACCCCCCGCCGGCCGCGCGCACCTCGCGAACCGCCTGCGCCGAGCCCAGGGTCTCCTGCAGGTACGGGTCGAGGTACGCGTCCAGCGCCGCGCGCACAGCATCCACAGAGGCTTCAGCAGTCATACGAAAACCGGGCGAATCCACATAGACACATCAGGCGCGGGTACCGTGGCCCCTGTCAAGGCTGTGGCATAATCCCCACCGTCCGGGGGAACGGGCGCTCGATCTTATTGACTCGCGACCACCGCAGCTTGACTCGCGACCACCGCAGCATGGCGCCGGCCCCGGATAGAATCCGCGTCCGCCCTCGCATCCTCGGCTCCGGTCGCGAGGGAGCGGCGGATGCGTGCAGGGAGCTTCTGCGACGGAAAGGTGAATGAGCTTTTTCACGAACTTGCGTGCCGACCGGCTGGTCACCGAGATCCGGTCCTCGAATGATCCCACGGGCGCGGCCACGCAGAAGGCGGTCGCGCGGCTGAAGGATGTCGGCCCGAGCGCCATCGAGTCCGTGTTAGCCGCCCTGCCCGATGCCGACAAGGGCTCCACCATGGCGTTCGTCGAGGTGCTCGCCGGCCTCGTAAGCCAGAAGACGTTCCCACAATTCATGCGCGGCCTGGTGGAAGGCAGTCCACGCGTGATCTCGGGAATTTCCTGGGCACTGACCAGCAGCCGCAACTATCCGGCGCACCTGCTGCTCGAAGCGCTCGCGGTACCGGGAATCTCCAAGCCCACGGTGCTGGAAGTGATCGCGGCGCAGAAGACGCGCTTCAGTGTGCGCGAGCTCCTGGCCGCGGCGTATACCCAGGAGCCCAACGAGAAGGCGGCGCTGTTCCGCATCATCGGCGAGATCGCCGACCAGCAAGCGATCCCCGAGCTGATCGGCCGCGTGCAAGGCAAGGACCCCATTGCGCGCGTGCACATCATCAACACCCTGGCGCGCTTCAACACCCCCGAGGTGCAGACGGCGCTGCAGGGACTGCTGAAGGATCCCAACAAGCTGATCCGCGGAGCCACGCTGTCGGCGCTGCAGCGCATGAACGGGCCCATTGATATCGAGCGCGTGTGCGCGCTGCTGCGGGATCCGGAGATCGACGTTCTCAACCGGGCGATCGACGTGGTCATCAAGGCCAACCACCCGGAAACCATCCGCTACCTGATCGAGGTGCTGAAGGACGAGAACGAGAACGCGCGCCGTGCCGCGGTCGAGGTGCTGAACGAAATCGGCGACGCCAAATCCGTCAAGTACCTGCTCGAGGCGCTCAAGGACAGCGACTGGTGGGTGCGCAGCCGCGCCGCCGATGCCCTCGGCAAGATCGGTGGCCCCAAGGTCATCGACGCGGTGTTGCAGCTGGTGCGCGACAAGGACGAGGACATCCGGCGCGCCGCCATCGAGATCCTCAACCAGACCAAGGACGAGCGCGCGGTCGAGTCGCTGATCCAGGCAACGCGCGACAGCGACTGGTGGGTCAGCGAGCGCGCCGTGGACGCGCTCGCCGAGATCGGCAGCAAGCGTGCAGTGCCTCGCCTGATAGAAATGCTGCACAACCCGGCCAGCGGCAAGGCCTTGCCGATCGTGGTGCGCGCGCTCGGCAAGCTGGGCGACAGCAGGCTCGTGGACACGCTGCTGCCGCTGGTCGCGCGACCCGAGCGCGAGATCCGCATCGAGGCGATCCAGGCACTGTCGCGCGTCGCCGACGAGGCCCACGCCGAGCAGGTGCGCCACGAGCTGCAGGTGCAGGTCGCCTCACCCGATCAGACCATCTCGCGCATGGCGGCGGCGGCGGTGAGCGAGCTCGACAACCGCATCGCGGGTGTCACGCCGCTCACCTCCGGGGCGACGCCGACGCCCGCGCAGGCGGGCGTGCGTCCGCCGCAGCCCACGCCGGCCGAGGCCCGCACGCAGCTGATCTCCGACCCGGCGCTCGCCGCTCAGGCCACCAAGCAGGCGGAAGCCGCGGCCAGGCTCGACATCCAGACACTCAAGTCGGGCGACATCATCGAAGGCCGTTACAAGTACATCGACCGCATCGGCCGCGGCGCATTCGGCACCGTGCTGCTGATGGAGGACACGGTCGTCGACGAGCGCCTGATCCTGAAGTTCCTGAACCCGAACGTCTCGCAGGACGAGGAAGTGATGAAGCGCTTCGTCCACGAGTTGCGCTACTCGCGCAAGATCACCCACAAGAACGTCATCCGCATCTACGACTTCCTGTACATCCAGGGGCTGTACGCGATCTCGATGGAGTACTTCCCCTCGCACACCCTCGGCAGCGAGGTCGTGAACGACAAGCCGGTCGAGCTGCAGCGCGCCCTGCAGTTCGCCATCGACATCTGCACCGGCATGACGGTCGCGCACCAGGTGGGCATCGTGCACCGCGATCTGAAGCCCGCCAACGTGCTCATCAACCAGGACGGGCTGCTGAAGATCGTGGACTTCGGCGTGGCGGCCGCGCAGCGCGAGGGCGACACCCAGCTCACCAAGACCGGCTATGTCATCGGGTCCCCGAAGTACATGGCCCCGGAACAGATCCTCGGCAAGAAGGTCGACGAGCGCGCCGACATCTACGCCGTGGGTGTCATGCTGTACGAAATGCTGACCGGCCAGCCGCCCTATTCCCGCGGCGATCACATGTCGGTCATGTATCAGCACGTGCAGGGCAAGGCGCGTGTACCCCAGGACCTCAACCCCGCGCTCCCCCCCGGCCTCTCCGATATGATCATGAAGACGATGGCGGTCGACAAGACCAAGCGCTTCCAGTCCATGGAAGAGTTGCGCGCCGCGCTCGAGAGTTTCCGGCGCTAGCGCCCTACGCCGGGGCGGCAGGCCTCGCCCGGGCACGGCGCCTTGCCAAAGTTCGTGCGTTACGTCAAATTTCCCGCCACAAGCCGTTGATCCTGAACGCCCGGATGGGCTAAACAAGGGTGGCTCAGACTCTTAGGAGGCGGTTGCTTGGCGCGCATTGACGCATTTCTGAAGCTCGGCACACAGCAGGGGTGTTCGGACGTGCACCTGGCCGTGGGCGTGCCCCCCATGCTGCGCATGCACGGTGACCTGATGCCGATCAAGTTCCGTGAGCTGCGGGGGGCGGAGCTGGAAAGCTACATCACGGAGATTCTCACCCACGCGCAGAGCCAGCAGTTCGCCAAGGGGGGCGACCTGGACTTCTCCTACGTGTCCACCGAGGGTGGGCGGTTTCGCGTCAACGTCTATCGCAAGGACACCGGCGTCGGCGCCACCTTCCGCGCCATTCCGGCGGAAGTCCCGACCCTCGAGAAGCTCGCGCTGCCGCCGATCGTCGGCAAGCTGTGCGATTTCCACCAGGGCATGGTGCTGGTCACCGGCTCCACCGGCACCGGCAAGTCCACGACGCTCGCGGCGATGATCGATCACCTCAACCAGACGCGCCGCCTCAATATCATCAGCCTCGAGGATCCGATCGAGTTCGTGCACCCGAGCAAGAACAGCCAGGTCATCCAGCGCGAACTCGGCACGCATATCCCGAGCTTCGCCGAAGGGGTGCGTGCGGCGATGCGCGAGGACCCGGACGTGATCCTGGTCGGCGAGCTGCGCGATGCCGAAACCATCTCCATGGCGATGACCGCGGCGGAGACCGGCCACCTGGTGCTCGGTACGCTGCATACCACCAGCGCCGTGAAAACCATCGATCGCGTGATCGATGCCCTGCCGGTGGAAGAGCGCGAACAGACCAAGAGCTTCCTGGCGCAGAGCCTGCTGGCGGTGGTCACGCAGGTGCTGGTAAAGACCGCCGACGGCCACGGCCGCAAGGCCGTCTGCGAAGTACTGATGATGACCAAGGCCATCGCCAAGCTCATCCAGACCGAACAGACCCACCAGATCCCGACCCAGCTGCAGATGGGACGCGACCTCGGCATGCAGCTGCTCGACCAGGCGCTGCTCGCCGCCATCACGGCACGCAGTGTCGATCCCGACGACGCCTATACCTACGCCATCGAGAAGCGTGCCTTCCAGAAGTACGTCACCGACACCAGCATGCTGCCCAAGGTGGACCTCACCGGTTCGACGACCGTGCCGACCTCGAATTCCGCGGCCTGACGGAGCGCCTCGCACGGCATGGCGCAAATCGACTCCCTGCTGCTCGAAGTGCTGGAGAAGCGCGGCTCGGATCTGCACTTCATCGCCGGCGATCCGCCGCGCATCCGCCTGTTCGGCGATCTCTCGGCGCTCCGGCCCGATAAGCTCGCTCCGGAGTTCGTCAAGCAGGCGCTCTACGAGATCCTGCCGAAGGCGGCGCTGGAGCGTTTCGAGGCCAAGGATGGCGCCGACTTCGCCTACACGCTCCCCGATCGCGGGCGCTTCCGCGTCAACGTCATGCGGCATCTGAACGGCATGGGCGCCGTGTTCCGCGCCATCCCCTCCAAGGCGCTCACGCTCGAGGAGCTGAAGATGCCGGACGCGGTGCGGCAGATGTGCCGCGCCAATAACGGACTGATCCTGGTGACCGGCAAGACCGGTTCGGGCAAGTCCACCACGCTCGCCGCCATGGTCGACGACATCAACCGCCGCGTGAAGGGCCACATCCTCACCGTCGAGGACCCGATCGAGTTCGTGCACGAGAGAAAGGGCTGCCTCATCAGCCAGCGCGAGATCGGCGTGCACAGCGCGAGCTTCGCCTCCGCGCTGCACTCCGCCCTGCGCGAAGACCCCGACGTGATCCTGATCGGCGAGCTGCGCGACCTCGAGACCATGAGCATCGCCGTCACCGCGGCGGAGATGGGCATCCTCGTCATGGGTACGCTGCACACCAACGGCGCGGCGCCGACCGTCGACCGCATGGTGAACGCGTTCCCCTCCGACAAGCAGTCGCACGTGCGCACCATGCTGTCGACTTCGCTCCGGGGCGTCATCTCGCAGCAGCTGCTGCAGCGCGCCGACAGCCAAGGCCGCGTGGCGGCTCTCGAGATTCTGGTGAACACCCCGGCTGCCTCCAACCTCATACGCCAGGGCAAGCTCGACCAGCTCGAGAACACCATGCAGGCGGGTGGGCAGTTCGGCATGCGCACCATGGACACCGCGATCCAACAGTTGCTGGATCAGCGCCAGATCACGGGCAAGGAGGCCTACAAGAAGGCCCTCAACAAGGCGAAGTTCGAGGAGTTGAAGGATTCCGGCTGAGGCTGCCGCGCCGCTCAAGTCGGCAGGACCGTCAGCGAGCCTGTAGACTTAAGGAGATGAGCCGGAAGATCTTCGTCACCACGGCGCTGCCGTACTCCAACGGCCCGTTCCACATCGGGCACATCATGGAGTACATCCAGGCGGACATCTGGGTGCGCTTCCAGCGCATGCAGGGAAATCAAGTGCATTTCATGTGCGCCGACGACGCGCACGGCGCGCCGATCATGCTCAAGGCGCAGAGCGAAGGGGTCACGCCACAGCAGCTGATCGCGCGACTCTTCGCCGGCCGGCCGAAGTACCTGCAGGGTTTTCACCTGAGCTTCGATCACTGGTACACGACCGACTCGCCCGAGAACACGCAACTGTCGCAGGACATTTACGCACGGCTGAAGGCCGCAGGCCTCGTGTACCAGAAGCCGGTGGAGCAGTTCTACGATCCCGTCAAGGGCATGTTCCTGGCGGACCGCTACATCAAGGGCGAGTGCCCCAACTGTCACTCGAAGGATCAGTACGGCGACGCCTGCGAGGTCTGCAGCACGGTGTACGCGCCGACCGATCTCATCAACCCCTACTCGGCCCTCACCGGTGCGCCCCCGGTGCTGAAGGCTTCCGAGCACTTCTTCTTCCGGCTCTCCGACCCCAGGTGTGTTGCGTTCCTCAAGGAGTGGCTCGATGCCGCGGGGCGCCTGCAGCCGCAAGTCGCCAACAAGGCGCGCGAGTGGCTTGCGGGCAGCGGCGAGCTGCGCTTGAGCGACTGGGACATCTCGCGCGATGCCCCCTATTTCGGCATCCCGATCCCCGACGCGCCGGGCAAGTACTTCTACGTGTGGCTCGATGCCCCCATCGGCTACCTCGCCTCGCTCAAGAACTACTTCGCGCTCGGCAAGGCGCGCGCCAACGGCGAGCCGCGCGGCTTCGAGGAGTTCCTCGCCGCCGCGGATACCGAGCAGATCCACTTCATCGGCAAGGACATCATCTATTTTCACACCTTGTTCTGGCCAGCGATGCTCAAGTTCGCAGGCCACCCCTACAAGGTGCCGAATAACGTCTACGTCCATGGACACCTGCACGTTCGCGGCGAGAAGATGTCGAAGTCGCGCGGCACGGGAATCAGCCCGCTGCGTTACCTCGACATCGGCCTGAACCCCGAGTGGCTGCGCTACTACATCGCCGCGAAGCTCAATGCGAATGTCGAAGACCTCGACTTCAACCCCGATGACTTCATCGCGCGGGTCAACAGCGATCTGATCGGCAAGTACGTGAACATCGCGAGCCGGGCCGCGAATTTCATCACCCGACACTTCCACGGCGAGCTGCGTTATTCGCAGGACCTGGCCGGGCTCAGCGACGCGGTGCGTACCGTTGCCGCCGAGGCGCGCAACGACTACGAGGCGCGCGAGTTTGGCAAATCAATGCGCGCGTGCATGGCGTTTGCGGACTGGATCAATCAGTACTTCGATGCCAACCAGCCGTGGGTACTCGCCAAGGACCCGACCAAGGCCGCGCAGCTGCAGGATGTGTGCTCGCGCGCGCTGTACGGCTTCAAGCTCCTGTCGGTGCTGCTGGCGCCGGTCATGCCGCAGCTGGCCGAGCGGGTCGCTCGCGAGCTGTTCGGGCTCGACCGGGCCTTCAGGTGGAGCGATGCCACCGTTGCGCCCGAGCGCATCAATGCCTACCGGCACCTGATGACGCGAGTGGATCCGAAGCAGCTGGACGCGCTGTTCGAGAGCGACGCCGCCGCCGCCACCGCAGCACCGGCGGGCGGGTCGGCAACGGCGGTGACCGCCCCTGGTGCCGCGGCGCTGAACGCCGGCGGCTCGGGCGGCGCCGCGACTCTCTCGCTCGATGAGTTCAAGCGGGTCGATCTGCGCGTGGCGCGCATCCTTGATGCGCAGGCCGTCGCCGGGGCCGACAAGCTCCTCAAGCTCACGGTCGATCTGGGCTCGGAGACGCGCACGGTGTTTGCCGGCATCAAGTCCGCATACGATCCGCAGTCGCTCAAGGGTCGTCTCACGGTCATGGTTGCCAACCTGGCGCCGCGCAAGATGAAGTTCGGGGTCTCGGAAGGCATGGTGCTGGCGGCCAGCGGGGAGGCGCCGGGCCTCTACCTGCTGTCTCCCGATTCCGGCGCGACTCCTGGAATGAGGATCACCTGAGGGCGCTGCATCAGCCTCGCCTCAGCGCCATGGTCACAGCGGACGACATCGATGCCCTGCTGCCGCAAACGCAGTGCACGCGCTGCGGTTACGGCGGCTGTCGCCCGTACGCCGAGGCCCTGCTGGCGGGAGAAGCGCCAATCAACCAGTGCCCGCCGGGCGGCGCGGCCACCATCGGCGCGCTCGCCGCCCTGCTGCAGCGGCCAGCGCTGCCCCTGAATCCGGCCAACGGCATCGAGGGTCCGCTGCTGGTGGCGCAGATCGACGAAGACGCCTGCATCGGCTGCGCCAGGTGCCTGCCACCGTGCCCGGTCGACGCCATCCTTGGCGCCCACCAACAGATGCATACGGTGCTCCTCGCGCTATGTACCGGGTGCGAGCTGTGCGTCGCGCCATGCCCGGTCGACTGCATCGCCATGGTGCCCCGGGCGAGCCTGGCAGACACGCCACCCGCTCCCACGGCGCACGACAACCGGGAGCGCTTCCTCGCTCACAACGCGCGCAGCGCCGCGCGCGCGCGCGCGCGTGCCGCGCTGCTCACCGCTCGCAAGCAGGCCGCCGGCGCACCGCAAGCCAAGGGCGCCTGACGAGGGATGCGAGCGAGCGGCAAGGGTATGATTCGGGGCGGCTGCCAGCGGGCGGGCATACGGAGTATCAAGTGAGGGCCAGCCACATGCCGGCACTGCGGGTTACAGGGATGCTCGTCGTTGCGTGTCTGGTGAACCCGGGGCTTGTCGCCGCAAACGAGGGGGCGGTCAAGTTACCGCAGACGATGCAGGCGGCCGCGATCGATCGCGCCGGCGGCCCCGAGGTGGTTAGCCTGCACACGCTGCCGGTGCCCAAACCGCAGGCGGATGAAGTATTGATCGCCGTCAACACCGCCGGAGTCGCGATCTGGGACGTCGGCCTGCGGCGGCATCCGCAAAGCATCAAGCATTCCGCCTTTCCGCTGGTGCTCGGAACCGACGGTGCCGGCCTCGTGGCCGCGGTGGGAGCGATGGTGCACGGATTCAAGGTCGGCGAGCAGGTGTATGCGTACAGCTGGGACAATCCCCACGGGGGCTTCTACGCCGAGTACGTGGCGGTGCCGGCGGAGCGCGTCGCTCATGTGCCGAGCGGTCTCACGCTGCGCCAGGCGGGGGCGATCGCCACCACCGGACTCACTGCGATTCAGGGCATCGACGACGCCTTGCATCTGAAGGCCGGGGACACCCTCATCATTCACGGTGCTTCCGGTGGCGTCGGGAGTCTCGCGCTGCAGTTCGCCAGGCTGCGCGGCGTCAAGGTGCTCGCCACCGCCACCGGCGAGGACGGTCTGGCCTTCGTGAAGCAGCTCGGCGCCGACGCGGTGGTCGACGGGCGGCATGGCGACATCGCGGCCGCCGCCCATGCGTTCGCGCCCGCCGGCGTCGACGCGGTCCTGGCGCTCGCCGGCGGCGAGACGCTCGAGCGTTGCATCGATGCCCTGCGACCCGGCGGGCAGGTGGCGTTTCCCTACGGAGTCAAGCCCGAACCGAAAGCGCGCCCCGGCGTCCCGATCAGCCGCTACAACGCAATCCCGGGGGTGAAGGAGTTCGAGCGCCTCAACCGTGCCATCGAGGCGGTGAAACTCGCGGTGCCGATCGCCGCGGAGTTCCCCCTGGCGCAGGCCGCAAAGGCGCAGGAACGCGTGGAAGCCGGCCACATCCTCGGCAAGATCGTGCTGCGGATCCGCTGACGCACGTGCACCCCGCGACGCGCACGGCCATCTACCGGCGGCTGCGGGCTGCGAATCCCGCGCCCACCACCGAGCTCGAGCACGGCTCATCCTTCGAGCTGCTGGTCGCCGTCATGCTCTCGGCGCACACCACCGACAAGAGCGTCAATGCGGCGACCCGCAACCTCTTCCCCGTTGCCAACACGCCCGCCGCGATCCTCGCGCTCGGCGTCGAGGGGCTGAAGCCCTACATCAGGAGCGTGGGCCTGTACAACACCAAGGCGAGGAACCTCATCGGACTTTGCCAGCAGCTCATCGAGCGGCACGGCGGTGAACTGCCGGCCGACCGCGCCGCGCTCGAGGCGCTGCCCGGGGTCGGGCGCAAGACCGCCAGCATCATTCTGAACATGGTGTTCGGCCAGGTCGAGATAGCCGTCGACACGCACATCTTCCGCGTCGCCAATCGCACCGGACTTGCACCGGGCAAGACGCCGCGCGAAGTCGAGACTGCGCTCCTCGCCAACACCCCACCGCAGTTCCGAAAGGACGCACACCACTGGTTGCTGCTGCACGGTCGTTACGTGTGTACGGCGCGCTCACCGGCCTGCCCGACGTGCATTCTCCGGGATCTGTGCGAGTATCCTCGCAAGACCCCGGTGCGCGCGCCGCGGCCGGCATCGCGGCGCTTGCGGCGCGCGCTGCTGGCGGGCCACGACCTCAACCGCAGGCGACGGCAGCGCACCAGCGCGTAACGATCCGGCGCAGCTGCAGCGCCGGCGACGCCTGCAGGCGTCACTTCCTCGGCACATACAGATCGGTCAGCGTGCCCTCGACTGCCTCGGCCGCCGCCGCAACCGTCTCGGTGAGCGTGGGATGCGGATGAATCGTGAGCCCGATGTCGGCGGCGTCGCAACCGGCCTCCACCGCCAGCGCGATCTCGCTGATCAGCTCGCCGGCGTTGGTCCCCACGATGGCGCCGCCGAGCACCCGATGAGTGTCAGGATCGAACAGCAGCTTGGTGAAACCCTCCTCGCGCCCGAGCGAGAGTGAGCGGCCGTTCGCCACCCAGGGGAATGCGCCCTTCCTGAATGCGGTGCCGTTGGCGCGCGCGTCGCTCTCGGTGAGCCCCACCCAGGCGATCTCCGGATCGGTGTAGGCTACCGAAGGAATCACGCGCCAATCTGCCGCACGCTTGTGGCCGGCGGCGACTTCCGCGGCCACCTTGCCCTCGTGCATGGCCTTGTGAGCCAGCAGCGGCGGTGCCGCGATGTCGCCGATCGCGAAAATGTGCGGCACGTTGGTGCGCATCTGCCGGTCGACGGGGATGAAGCCGCGTTCCGAGACCTGCACGCCCGCAAGCTCTGCGTTCAGGGTCTTGCCGTTTGGCACGCGGCCGACGGCCACCAGCACGCGCTCGAAGGTCTGCGGGGGTGGCGCCTTCTCGCCCGCGAAACTCACGCGCAGCCCCGCCGACTCGCGCTCGATGCCCGCGACCCTGGTGTCCAGCAGGATCTGCTGGTAGCGCGCGCGAATGCGCCGCTCGAGCGGGCGCACCAGATCCGGGTCGCATCCGGGCATGAGCTGCGCAGTCAGCTCCACCACACTCACGCGACTGCCCAGGGCATCGAACACACAGGCCATTTCCAGCCCGATGATGCCGCCGCCCACCACCAGCAGACCGCCCGGGAACTCCGGCAGCTCGAGCGCGTCGGTCGAGTCGAGGATTCGCGGATCCTGCGGCCATCCCGGCAGGCGCGCCGGTTCGGAACCCGCGGCAATGATGCATTGATCGAAGCGGATACGTTGCGAGCCGCTCGCGCTCATCACTTCGAGCACGTTGGCGCTCACGAAGCGTCCGACACCGTGCACCACCTCCACCTTGCGCTGCTTCACCAGGATCTTGAGTCCCCCGGTCAGCTTTGCGACGACTGCGCTCTTCCAGGCTCGCAGCCGCGGCAGATCAATCTGCGGCGCGCCGAAGGCGATGCCGCGCCCGGCCATCTCGTGCGCATCCTCGATGACTTTCGCCGCATGCAGCAATGCCTTGGAGGGGATGCAGCCGACGTTCAGGCACACGCCCCCCAGTTCCTGCCAGCGCTCCACCAGCGTGACCTTCAGCCCCAGGTCCGCCGCCCGGAAGGCTGCGGTGTAGCCCCCGGGTCCGGCGCCCAGCACCAGTAACTGCGTGCTGCGGTTGAATTCCTGCGCGCCGCGATCGGCGGCACCCGCTCTCGGCGACGGCATGCGCACGGTGTCGCCGGCACTGTCGGGGCGCGCCGCCGGCGGCGCGGAGGCAGCGGCAGTGGCTGGCGCAACCCCGGCAGCTGGCGCGCCCGCGGGTGCGGGCGATGCGGCCGGCGCAGCCGCCTCCACGCGCGCGATCAGCGAGCCCTTGGACACCTTGTCGCCGCGCTTGAGCAGCACCTCGGCGATCGTCCCCGCCGCGGTCGCCGGCACGTCCATCGAAGCCTTGTCGGTCTCGAGCGTGACCAGCGGGGAATCGATGTCGACGTGGTCGCCGGGCTTCACCAGCACGTCCACCACGGCCACGTCGCTGAAATTGCCGATATCCGGAATCAGCAGATCGACGCGGCTCACGGCACCGCCTCGAGCAGTCCGCGCGCGTCCGCGAGCGTTTGCGCCAGATAGGTCGTGAAGCGCGCGGCCAGCGCGCCGTCGATCACACGATGGTCGTACGACAGCGACAGCGGCAGCATCAGGCGCGGCACGAAGCCGCCGTCGCGATACACCGGCTGCATACTCGAGCGCGAGACGCCGAGAATCGCGACCTCGGGCGCGTTGATGATGGGCGTGAAGGCCGTGCCGCCGATGCCGCCGAGGCTCGAGATCGTGAAACAGCCGCCCTGCATGTCCGCGGGCGCAAGTTTGCCGGCGCGCGCTTTCTCCGAGAGCGCGCCGAGGTGGCGCGCGAGCTCGTAAACGTCCTTGCGGTCGGCGTCGCGCACCACCGGCACCACGAGCCCGCCGGGCGTATCGGCCGCGAAGCCCAGGTGCAGGTACTTGCGCACGATGAGGTTGGCGCCGTCGGCGTCGAGTGAGGAGTTGAAGCGCGGGAATTGGTGCAGCGCCTTCACGCAGGCGCGCATGATGAAAGCGAGCGGCGTGAGCTTGACGCCCGCCGCCTGCGCCTGGTCCTTGAGGGCGGCGCGCAGCTGTTCCAGATCCGTGATATCCGCCGCGTCGAACTGCGTGACGTGCGGAATGTTCACCCAGCTTCCCAGCAGACGCGGCCCGGAAATGCGCTGGATGCGCGACAGCGGCGCCACCGCCGTGGGGCCGAACTGCGCAAAGTCGACCGTCGGAACCGCGGGCAGCGCCGGCCGCGCCGTGTCGGTGCCACCACCGCCGGCGAGTGCGCCCTTGACGAATGCCTTGACGTCCTCGTGGGTGATGCGGTCCTTGAAACCGTGCCCGGTGACCCGGCCGAGATCCACGCCGAGCTCGCGCGCGAACTTGCGCACCGAGGGTCCGGCGTGGGCGCGCGAGAACCCGGGCTCGTCGATGGGAGCGAGATCGCTGCGATACGAGGTAGGAACACCCAGCAACGACCTGGGAGTCAGCTTGCCGCCAGGCGCTGCCGCCGCCGGCTGCGCCGCGGGCTTAAGGGGCGCCGCGGGTTGGGGCGCCGCGGGTTGGGGCGCCGCGGGTTGGGCCGACGCCGCCGGGCGCGGCACCGGCTCCCTCTGCACCTCATCGGCCTTCACGGTGGCGAGCAGATCACCGGTATTGACCTTGCCGCCCTTGCTCGCGTGAACCTTCTCGACGACTCCGCTCGCCGTCGAGGGCACGTCCATAGCGGCCTTGTCGGACTCGAGAGTGACGAGCGGCGTGTCGATCGCGATGCTGTCCCCGGGCTTCACCAGCACGTCGATGACGGCGACGTCCTTGAAGTTGCCCAGGTCCGGCACGCGCACTTCCACGAGGCCGCCTGCCGCGTTCATGGTCGCGCGCCGACCTCAGGCTTTCCAGGGCACGGGCTTGGCCGGATCGACGCCGAGCGCCTCGATGGCACGGATCACGGTCGCCTGATCCACGCGGATGTCGTCGGCGAGCGCCTTGAGGGCCGCCACGGCGATGTAGTTGCGATCGACCTCGAAGTGCCGGCGCAGCGCGGCGCGCGAATCCGAGCGGCCGAATCCGTCGGTGCCGAGCGTCACGTAGCGGCCGCCGACCCACTGACGGATCTGGTCCGGCACCGCACGCAGGTAGTCGGTGGCCGCGACCACCGGACCCTCGCGACCCTGCAGCATCTGCCGCACGTACGGAACACGCGCGTCCTCCCCGGGGTGCAGCAGGTTCCAGCGTTCGCATTCCAGCGCTTCGCGGCGCAGCTCACTGAAGCTCGTCACCGACAGCACATCCGCCGGTATGCCGTAGTCGTCTTCGAGGATCTTCGCCGCCGCCAGACATTCCCGCAGGATGGTGCCGGAACCCAGCAGCGTCGCGCGCACCTTGCCGCGGCCGCCGATCTGCAGCAGGTAGCCGCCGCTCAGGATTCCCGCTTCCACGCCCGGTGGCATGGCCGGCTGCGCGTAGTTCTCATTCATCAAGGTGATGTAGTAGAAGATGCCTTGCTGCTCGGCGTACATGCGGCGCAGGCCGTCGTGAATGATGACGGCCAGCTCGTACGCGAATGCCGGATCGTAGGCGACGCAGTTCGGCACGGTACTCGCAATCAGCTGGCTGTGACCGTCCTGATGCTGCAGACCCTCCCCGGCGAGCGTGGTGCGCCCGGCGGTGGCACCGAGCAGGAAGCCGCGCGACTGCATGTCGCCGGCCGCCCAGATGAAATCCCCGACGCGCTGAAAGCCGAACATCGAGTAGAAGATGTAGAACGGCACCATGTTGATGCCGTGGTTGCTGTAGGCGGTGCCGGCGGCCATCCACGAGCACAGCGAGCCCGCCTCGTTGATGCCCTCCTCGATCATCTGGCCCTTCTTGTCCTCGCGGTAGGACATGAGCGTCTCCGCGTCCTGCGGCGTATACAGCTGGCCGACCGAGGAATAGATGCCGATCTGGCGGAACAGTCCCTCCATGCCGAAGGTGCGCGCCTCGTCCGGCACGATCGGCACGATGTTGCGACCGATGTTCTTGTCCTTGAGCAGGATGGTGAGCGCCCGCACGAACGCCATGGTGGTCGAGATCTCGCGCTCGCCGGTCCCCTCGAGGAGCGAGGCGAACGCCTCGAGCGGGGGTATGAGGAGCGCCGGCGCGCTGCGCCGGCGGCTCGGCAGGTAGCCCCCGAGCGCGGCGCGGCGCTCGTGCAGGTAGCGCGCCTCCTCCGAGGCCGCGTCGGGCTTGCGGAACGGCAGACTCGCGAGGTCCTCATCGGAGACCGGGATGTTGAAGCGGTCGCGGAACGCGCGCAGGTCTTCGGTGGACAGTTTCTTCTGCTGGTGGGCGATCATCTGCCCCTCTCCGCCCTTGCCGAGGCCGAAGCCCTTGACGGTCTTCGCGAGGATCACGGTCGGCTGCCCCTTGTGGCTCATGGCGGCGGCGTAGGCCGCATACACCTTGCGCGGGTCGTGGCCGCCGCGATTCAGCCGCCAGATCTCCTCGTCGGACATGTTGGCGACCATCGCCTTGAGCTCGGGGTACTTGCCGAAGAAATGCTCGCGCGTGTACGCGCCGCCCTTGGCCTTGAAGTTCTGGTACTCGCCGTCGACGCACTCCTCCATCACCCGGCGCAGCAGGCCCTGATAGTCGCGCGCCAGCAGCGGATCCCAGCGCGAGCCCCACAGCACCTTGATTACGTTCCAGCCGGCACCGAGAAAGGCGGCCTCGAGCTCCTGGATGATCTTGCCGTTGCCGCGCACCGGGCCATCGAGGCGCTGCAGGTTGCAGTTGATGACGAAAATGAGGTTGTCGAGTCCCTCGCGCACCGGCATGGTGAGTGCGCCCATCGACTCCGGCTCGTCCATCTCACCGTCGCCGAGGAAGGCCCACACCTTCTGATCCGAGGGCTTCACCAGCCCGCGATGCTCCAGGTAACGCGTGAAGCGTGCCTGGAAAATCGCCATCATCGGACCCAGGCCCATCGACACCGTCGGGAACTGCCAGAAATCGGGCATCAGCCACGGGTGCGGATAGGACGACAGGCCGACACCGGGGCCACCGGCCTCCTGGCGGAAGTGCCGCAGCCGCTCCTCCTCGAGGCGTCCTTCCAGAAACGCGCGTGCGTAAATGCCGGGCGAGGAATGTCCCTGCACGAACACCATATCCCCGGGGTGCTGCTCGGAGGGCGCGCGCCACACGTGGTTGAAACCCACCTCGTACAGAGTTGCCGAGGAGGCGTAGCTCGAGAGGTGACCGCCGTACTCGGAGGACTTCTTATTCGCCTGCAGCACCATCGCCAGCGCGTTCCAGCGGATGTAGGCCTCGATACGCCGCTCGAGCGCGCGGTTGCCCGGGTACTCCGGCTGGCGCCCGGTGGGGATGCTGTTGACGTAGGCGGTGTTGGGCTTGAACGGCAGGTAGGCGCCGCTGCGGCGCGTGTAGTCGATCAGCCGCTCGAGCAGGAAATGCGCGCGCTCCGGGCCGTGAATCTTGAGCACCGAATCGATCGATTCGAGCCATTCCCGCGTCTCGACAGGATCGAGGTCTTCCAGCTTCGGCGGTTCGGTCATGCGATCAGTCGCGGGTGTCGCCGCGCGCGTGTTGTGCCGGCTCGCGATAGAATGAGTAATGATGGCGAGCAGCGACAGGTAAAGCAAGTGACTGCCAGGGCTCCCGGCGCTCGCGGCGGCGCTCTGCTGCCGCGGGCGCACGTGGATCTGTCCTGCGCCACGCGCAGCGGCGGACTTGCGCACGTCGGTACCGACGTCACAGGCTGCGGCGTGCGCTTCGCGCTGGCGGCGCCGGCATGAGCACGCTCGTCATGCGCCGCCCGGACGACTGGCATCTGCACCTGCGCGATGGCGCGGCCCTGCACGCCGTGCTGCCGTTCAGCGCGGCGCGCTTCGCGCGTGCCATGGTGATGCCGAACCTGACACCTCCGCTCACCACCACCGAAGCTGCGCTTGCCTACCGCCGCCGCATCCTGGCCGCGCTGCCGAGCGGGGTGAAGTTCGAGCCGCTGATGACGCTGTATCTGACCGACACCACGCCCGCAGCCGAGGTGGAACGGGCCCAGGCGAGCGGCTGCGTGCTGGGCTGCAAGCTCTATCCGGCCGGCGCCACCACGCATGCCGACGCGGGAGTCAGCGACGTGCGGCGCATCGACGCGGTGCTCTCACGCATGGCCGAGCTCGGCATGGTGCTGCAGGTGCACGGCGAGGTCACCGACCCCGCGGTCGATGTGTTCGACCGGGAAGCGTCCTTCATCGATGCGGTGCTCGCGCCGCTCGCCGAACGCCACCGCCAGTTGCGCATTGTGTTCGAGCACATCACCACCCGCGCGGCGGTGGACTTCGTGCTCTCGGGCAGAAGCGGGATCGCGGCGACCGTCACGGCGCAGCACCTGTTGATGAACCGCAACGCACTGTTCGCCGGCGGCCTGCGTCCGCACCACTACTGCCTGCCGCCGCTCAAGGCGGAAGTTCACCGCGCGGCGCTGCTCAGCGCCGTGGCGGGCGGCAACCCGCGCCTGTTTCTCGGCACCGACAGCGCGCCGCACGCGCGCCACGCCAAGGAAGCGCCGCGCGGCTGCGCCGGTATCTTCTCCGCCCACGCCGGCATCGAGTTGTACGCGGAGGCCTTCGAGTCGGCCGGCGCGCTCGAGCGCCTCGAGGCCTTCGCCTCCTGCCACGGTGCCGACTTCTATGGCTTGCCGCGCAACAGCGCAACCCTCACCCTGGTGAAGGAGCCGTGGGAAGTGCCTGAACGTTATCCGTTCGGCGCCGATGAGCTCGTGCCGCTGCGCGCGGGGGAGCGCATCGCCTGGCGCCTCGCGCGCCCGAGCGCCGCCCAGTGAGCGAGCCACGCGCGGCTGCGGCACCCCCGTCTGCGACCGCGGCGCTCATGGCGCGGCGCTTCCGCGGCTACCTGCCGGTGGCCATCGACGTGGAGACCGGCGGCTTTCACCCTGCGACCGATGCGCTGCTCGAGATCGCGGCGGTGTTCATCGACATGGACAGCGACGGCAGCCTGAAACGCGGCGCCACTCATAACTTCCACGTCCAGCCGTTCGAAGGCGGGCGGCTCGATCCCACCTCGCTCTCGATCACGGGCATCGATCCCTTTCACCCGCTGCGTCCGGCGCTGCCGGAGCGCGATGCCCTGCAGCGGGTCTTCCGCGAGATCCGTCACGCGCTGCGTGCCTACGGCTGCCGCCGCGCGATCCTGGTCGGCCACAACGCCGCGTTCGACCTGAGCTTCCTGAACGCAGCAGTCGCGCGCGCGCAGGTCAAGCGCAATCCGTTTCATCCGTTCTCGTGCTTCGACACCGCAACACTCGCCGGTGCGGCGCTCGGACAGACGGTGCTCGCCAAAGCCGTCACCGTAGCGGGGCTCGAGTGGGACCCGGGCAGTGCCCACAACGCCCGCTACGACGCGCAGCGCAGCGCCGAGCTCTTTTGCCTCGTGTGCAACCGCCTGCGCGACAGCCACCAGGCCGCCGAGGAGCGGGCGCGCGAGCTGGGCTGGTTCAGTGTCGCCGGGCCAGCCGCCGAGGAGCCCGGAGCCGACGAGCCGCCGCTGGAGGCGGAGTTTCCGCCGCACCGCTAGGGTTGTCGAGCGCTCGCGGCTGGCTTTGAGAGCGCTGGCGCCTGGCCGAGTGCGCCGGCCTCGGCCAGGAGCTTCTTCAGTTCGCCGCTCTGGTACATCTGGAGCGCGATGTCACAGCCGCCGATCAGCTCTCCCTTGACGTACAGTTGCGGGTAGGTGGGCCAGTTGGAGAAGCGCTTGAGCGCCTCGCGAATCTCCGGCTCCTCGAAAATATTGACGTGCTTGAACTCCGCGCCCACCGCGCGCAGCGCGGCCACCGTCTGCGCGGAAAACCCGCATTGCGGAAAGTCCGGCGTACCCTTCATGAACAGCACCACGGGGCTCGAGCCGAGCTCGGTCTTGATCCGTTCCACGACATCCATCTGCACATTACCTCTTCAGTTTGCGCCGCTCGGCAAGCTCCGCGAGCAGACGCCATTGCTCAGCCGGACCCATGGACGGCCAGCGTCCGATCTCCTCGCCCGTGCGCAGACAGCCGACGCACCAGCCCCGCGCATCGAGAGCGCAGACGTTGATGCACGGCGATGGCGGGCGTTCCTCGGGCTCCGCGGCTTCCAATGCGTTGAATTATGGGGGTGCCTCGCCTATTCTTCAAACGCCCCAGGATTCCTCGGTCCAAGCATAAACAATAACTTGGAGATTTAAGCCATGAATCCCCTGAACAACCACCGCCAGTCGCTGGTTCTCGGCATCGTCCTCGCGCTGGTGCTGACGCTGCTGATCGGCGGCTTTCACTTCAATCCGCTCGGGTTGGCGCGCTGGTTTCACATAGTCGCGGGCGTGTTCTGGATTGGGCTGCTGTACTACTTCAATGTCGCGCAGACGCCCGCCATGGCGGACGCCGCGGCCGACAAGGGTGGTCCGGGCGGCGCCGGCATCAGCAAGTACGTCGCCCCCCGGGCGTTGTTCTGGTTCCGCTGGGGTGCGGTGGCGACCTGGCTCGGGGGTGCGTGGCTGCTGGGACCGAAGTTCGTCGGCGCCTTTACCCTCGGCGTGGGCCTGGAGGATCCGACGCATTATTTCCTGATCATCGGGATCGGCGCGTGGCTCGGCACCATCATGCTCTTCAACGTCTGGGTGCTGATCTGGCCGAACCAGAAGAAGATCCTCGGCATCGTCGCCGCCACCGACGAGCAGAAGGCGCGCGCTCGCAAGGTGGCCGGCCTGGCCTCGCGCGTGAACTTCGTACTCTCGATCCCGATGATCATGTGCATGGCCGGGGCAACTCACGGTCTGCCGTTCTTTTAGTGCCCGAGCTGCCCGCCGATCTCGCTACCCAGGTCGACGCGGCGCTGCGCGAGGACATCGGCAGCGGCGACGTGACCGCCGCGCTCGTGCCCGCCGGCCAGCGTGTGCGCGGCAGCGTCGTCACGCGCGAGGCGGCGATCCTCTGCGGGCGCGCCTGGGCGGAGGAAACCTTCCGGCGCCTGGACCCGCAGGTGCGCCTCAGCTGGCATGCCGCCGACGGCGAACGCCTCGGCGCCAACCAGGTGATCTGCGAGATCGAGGGTCCGGCGCGCGCGGTGCTCACCGGCGAGCGTACCGCGCTCAACTTCCTGCAGCTGCTGTCGGGGACCGCGACCGCCACGCGCCGCCTGGTGGACGCGGTCGCGGGCACGCCCTGCCGCATCCTCGACACCCGCAAGACCCTGCCCGGACTGCGCACGGCGCAGAAGTACGCCGTGCGCTGCGGCGGCGGCGACAATCACCGCATGGGGCTGTACGACCGCGTGCTCATCAAGGAAAACCATATCGCGGCGGCCGGCTCGCTCACGGCTGCGATCGAGGCGGCGCGCCGCAGCGCTCCGGAACTCACCGTGGAAGTGGAAGTCGAATCCCCGGCCGAGTTCGAGGAGGCCCTCGGCGCCCACCCGGACATCATCATGCTGGATGACTTCAGCCTGGCCGGTCTGCAGGCCGCGGTGAAGCTCAACCAGGCGCGCGGCCGGCCGGTGAAACTCGAGGCCTCGGGCAGCGTCTCGCCGGAGACGGTGGGCGCGATCGCCGCGACCGGTGTGGACTATATTTCGGTGGGCGCGCTCACCAAGCACGTGCGCGCGGTCGATCTGTCGATGCGGCTGGAGTTCACGGGTGGCTGAACCGATGAGAATGGATCCTTGATCACGCGACTGTGTCCGCTGCGAGCGGCGCCGCCGGCGACGCTCATGGGACTTGCCGCGCTGGCACACGCCCAGGCCCTCGCCCCGCCCGAGGTTCCCGAGGCGATCAAAGCCCCGGCCGGCGAGAATGTCGTGTTCCGGGCGCACGCGACGGGCGCGCAGATCTACGTCTGCGGGCGAGGCGCCGATGGCAAATCGCAGTGGACCCTCAAGGCCCCCGATGCCGAGCTGCGCGATGACCAAGGAGCCCTGCTCGGCCATCACTCGGCCGGTCCCTCCTGGCGACACAACGATGGGAGCGAGGTCACCGGCAAGGCCGTGGCGCGCAGCGAATCACCCGACGCGGACTCCATCCCGTGGCTGCTGGTGAGCGCCACCGGTCATGCTGGCCGCGGCGTACTCGCCCGTGTCACGAGCATTCAGCGAATCAATACCCTGGGTGGACAGCCACCGCCCGCCGCGACTTGCGACCCCGCGAGGCACAAGGGGAAGGAGGCCAGGGTCCCTTACCGCGCCGATTATTATTTCTACGTGCCGGCCGGCACCTGATCAGTTGTGGTCGTTGCCGGCGGCGATTGATGCGAAGCCACGACAAACTGGCAGGCTCATCAGGCGCGAAGCAGGGGCTCATCGTCAGAGACGCCACGACGCCGGACATGACGGCGGTGCAGACGATCTACGCACACCATGTGCTTCATGGGTTGGCTACCTTCGAAGAGGTGCCGCCGTCCGTCGAGGAATTGCTGGAGCGCAGAGCCTCGGTGCTCGGCTCAGGGCTGCCCTACCTGGTCGCCGAGATCGACGGCAGGCTGGTGGGTTACAGCTACGCGACGGGCTATCGGCCACGCGCCGCGTACCGCTATACGGTCGAGGATTCCGTCTATGTTACCGCCGGGCGCTGCGGACAGGGCATCGGCAGCGCCCTGCTCGCGGCGCTCATCGCCCGCTGTGAGGCCGGCCCGTGGCGGCAAATGCTGGCCGTGATCGGTGACAGCGGCAATGCCGCGTCCATCGCGCTGCACCGTCGCCTGGGTTTCCAACCGGTCGGTACCCTGGCATCCGTCGGGTTCAAGCTCGGCCGCTGGGTGGACTCGGTACTGATGCAGCGATCACTGGGTCCCGGCGACTTGAGTCCACCGAGTTGACCGCCCGGCGGCGCGCGCCGCGGCGCCCTCAGGCGACCGCGGACTTCACCACGCGCTGCGGCTGCGCCACACCGTAGCCCTGCGCGTAGTCGACGCCGAGACTGGTGAGCATCTGGATGATCTCGGCGTTCTCGGCGAACTCGGCGATGGTCTGCTTGCCGGTGAGGTGCCCGATCTCGTTGATCGAACGCACCATCTCGCGGTCGATCGGATCGCGCAGTATCTCGCGCACGAAGCTGCCGTCGATCTTGAGGTAATCGACCGGGAAGTGCTTGAGGTAACCGAACGAGGACAGTCCGGTGCCGAAGTCATCGAGCGCGAACTTGCAGCCGAGCTCCTTGAGCGCCTGGATGAAGCGGTTCGCCTGCGAGAAGCTCGCCACCGCCGCGGTCTCGGTGATCTCGAAGCAGATCTTCGAGCCGTCGAGCCCGCTGCGATGGAACTGGTCGATGACGAACGGCAGGAACTTGTCATCCCCCAGGCTCTGCCCGGAGAGATTGATGGAGCACTGAAAGAGCTTCTCGCGCTCATCGGCCTCGGACACCAGCCAGCGGAACGCGTTCTCGATCACCCAGCGATCGATCGCCGGGGTGATGCCGTAGCGCTCGGCCGCGGCGATGAAGTCGTTGGGGGCGACGATGCGCCCGCCCTCGTCCTTCAGGCGCAGCAGCAGCTCGTAGTGCGCGCCGACCTCGACCCGCTGCAGCGGCTGGATCGCCATGCGGAACAGCTCGAAGCGCCCCTCCTCGAGCGCCGCGTTGATGCGCGCCGCCCACTGCATCTCGCGCCGCCGGCGCATGAGCTCGATGTCGTTCTCCGCGAAGCTGTGGACGCGATTGCGACCGCCCTCCTTGGCGGCGCCGCAGGCGCTGTCGGCCGCCGACAGGATCGAGGCGACATCCTCGTTGTCCGCGGTGATCGGCACGACACCGATGCTGGCGCCCAGGCGAAACACCCGGTCCTCCCAGGTGAAGCGGAAGTTGCGCACGCCCTCGCGCAGGGTCTCCGCGGTGCGCATCGCCTCGTCGAGCGAGCAGCTCTCCAGCAGGATCCCGAACTCATCCCCGCCCAGGCGCGACAGGGTGTCACGCCAGCGGACCTTGGACTTCAAGAGCGCCCCCACCTGGCCGAGCAGCGCATCGCCGGCGCTGTGACCGCAGGTATCGTTGACGATCTTGAACTGATCGATGTCGAGATAGCACAGCGCGTAGGAGGCCTCGCGCGCCTTGGCGCTCTTCAGCGCCCGCTCCAGGCGGCTCTCGAACTCGCGCCGATTCACGAGCCCGGTGAGCAGGTCGTGGCTCGCGTGGTACGAGAGACGGCGGTTGAGCTCGCGCGACTCGGAGACGTCGTGGAACACCAGCACGCCCCCGGCCACGTGCCCCGAACCGTCGCGGATCGGCGCGGCGGTGCTCTCGACGTACAGCTCGTTGCCATCGCGCCGGATGAGCAGCATCGGCCGCACTGACTTGATGGGCCGCATGCGGCGCACCGAAACGCTCAGCGGGTTCTCGAGCGGCTCGCAGGTCTCCTCGTGGAAGGCACGGAAGATCTCTTCCACCGGCCGGCCCATCGCATCCTCGAGACGCCAACCGGTCAGCTCCTCGGCCACCGGGTTGATGTAGTCGATGGTCGAGTTGGCATCGGTGGTGATGACGCCGTCGCCGATCGACTGCAGCGTGATCTGCGCGCTCTCCTTCTCGCGGAACAGCGCCTCCTCGTAGAGCTTGCGCTCCGTGATGTCGAATTCCACGCCCACCAGGCGCAGCAGGCGCCCGTGCTTGTCGACGCGCGCGGTGGCGCGGCTGATGACCCAGCGCCATTCGCCGTTGCGGTGGCGCATGCGATGGGTGCTTTCGAAGATCGACGTCTTGCCGGCGACGTGGTCGCGGATCGCGGTCTGTACGCGCGACAGATCGTCCGGGTGCACGAGCGCGCGCCAGTCCGGCGCGCCGCGCATGTCGTCGTCGCCGTAACCGAGCATCGCCTTCCAGCGCGGCGAGAAATACACCTCGTTGCTTTCGACGTCAAAGTCCCACATGCCGTCGTTGGCCGCGGCCTGAAACAGATTGGTGCGCTCCTCGAGCTTGGCGAGGCGCGCCTCGGTACGGATACGCTCGAGGCCCGTGGCGAGGCTCGTGCCGACGAGCTTCATCAGCAGCTGCACGTTCACGTCCCACGCGCCGCGCGGCATGGCGTGCGCGAGCCCGAGGAAACCGGCCGGCTTGCCCTGCACTCGCAGCGCCACGAGCAGCGCCGAGCCGATGTGCAGCTCGGCGAATTTGGCCGCCTCGAGCGCCTGCTCCTTGCGCGGTGCGCTGCTGTCGCGCAGCTCCGAGAGGCGCAGATTCTCGAGCCGCCCTTTCAGCCAGGGAAACGCTTCCAGTCCCGACCCGGTCAGGCCCTCGGGACGGCACTGGGCAAAGGCGCTGCGCGCCAACTGCACATCGGCGATGGTCGAGTCCTCGGTATTGAGGGCGGCGAGGAAGGCGCAATCGGACCCGGTGGCGCCGCGCAGCAACTCGAGGTTGCGGCGCACGCACTCGTCCACCGAGTCCCGCTGCATGTTCTGGAAGTCCACCGCGATCTTGGTACAGACGACGTCGATGCCCAGAACGGGCTTGGGGACACGGCCGGTCCAGGCATCGGCCGACAGAATGTCCGAAGCGGTGTAGTCCGCCGGCTTATCCGGCGGCGGAGTGCTCATTAACCGTGGCCTCCCGTAACCAACCGGGCGCAGCGTAACCGTTTGCACCGCCCCGGACACGACGCCCCGTCACGGAGTGGAGGATTCGCAACAGCTATTTTCCAACTGGTTGCGAAGAATTCTCGCACACTGAGTCAGGAACACAAGCTAACGCACTGTTCGGTCAGGCTTTGGGCATTTAACAGAATCCCTCCCGGTCCGCGTGCCAGCACGTGCCCTCGCGCCGCGGACGCGCATCAGTCGCGGCACAAGGCGGCGCGCGCCACGCCGTAGAGGCGCTTGAGTTCCTGTTCCATCTGCGATTGCAGTCGTGCGAGCGAGGGCGGGTCGGTGACCCGCGGCACATAACAGGGCGGCCCGATGGCGATCGCGATGCGCGAAAAAGGCGTCGGGATCACGAACTTGTCCCACTTGATCAGCCACGCGCGCGAGGCGGCATACGACATCGGCAGGATCGGCCGGCCCGACATCTGCGCCAGCAGCAGTGCGCCGGGCTTGAATCTGAAGCGCGGCCCGCGCGGCCCGTCGGGAGTGATGACGGGCGAGACGTTGTCCCTGACGAGCGCCTGGTAATAATCGCGCAGCGCCCGCGCGCCGGTGTGGGTCGAGGAACCGCGGATCACCGCGCCGCCGAAGCGCCGCACCATCATCGCACCGAGCTCCCCATCCACCGACGGACTGATGAGCCAGCCCGCCGTGAGTCCGCGCGCGCGCTGCTCGACCAGGAACTTGCCGCAATACAGCTGGTGCTGGTGCCAGTAGCACGGCACCAGGGAGGGCGCCCGCGCCAGCGCCTCGTCCAGGTGAGCCACCCCTTCCACACGCGTCACGCGGCAGGTGAGCCACCAGGCGCGGATGATGGCCAGTCCCAGCGGCACCGCCAGCCGGTACAGCCAGCGCCGTGCCGGCGTCATCCGCCGCCCCGAGCGTGTCGTGGTGCGGTAAAGCGTGTTGCGCAGTCCGCCGTCATCGCCGCTCATCGGGCGAACAGCTCCTCGAGCGACAGCGTGCGCACGGTGAGTTCGGGCATCGCGAAGCTGGTCATCACACAGGCAGCCGCTCCCGGAAACACCCCGAGTGCGTGCGCATACCACAGCTCCCCGCGGCAGCGGGCATGCCCGGGACTCAGGCACACCTCGCGCCATGCCCCGATCCCGGCGCCGCAGGCCTTGAGCGCCGCCTCGCGCGCCACAAAGTCGGCGATGCGCTCCCCGCTCCCCATCTCGACATCGAAGCCGACGCGACCGGCCCTCACCGCGGCGCAGCCCGCCCAGGGACCTGCGTGCGCAATGCTGAAGTCGGGCCCGAGGTCCCGCCGCTCGTTGCTAAGCGCCGCACGCGCGGCGCCGCCGTGCGCGAGTCCGGGTTTCGCACCTTGCGCAAACACCATCTCCCCGGGAGCGACCGCGCGTCCGGTGAGCGCACTGAGGGCGCGCAGCGCGAGCGCGATGCCGGCGAGACTCGCGCGCGCCCCGGGACTGTCCGCGCCGGTCGCGAGGCGCTTGGCGTACGGCAGACGCGCGGCGAGCGCGCGGGCCGCATCCCGCGGCCACTCACCGCGCAGGTCGGTGTGATATAAGATTAAGGTTTGGCTTTCAACAGCTTGCATGACCGCCGCCGCATCTGCGCAGACCCAACCCCCCGAGGCTGAGCTGCAGTTCGACATCGGCTCCACGGATGACTCCCTGGAGCGCATGATCGAGCTGTTCACCCGTCTGGGAGACATATATCGCGTGTTCGTGCCGGCACGCGGATCTTATACCTATGTCATTCACCACCCCGATGACGTCAAGCGGGTGCTGGTTACCAATCATCGCAACTACACCAAGGGCCTCGGCCTCGATCGCGTCAGGATCCTCCTCGGCAAGGGCATCATGACGAGCGAGGGCGAGCTGTGGAAGCGCCAGCGCTACATGATGCAGCCGCTCTTCCACCGCCGCGTCCTCGGCGGGTTCGCGGGCATCATCGCGGCGGCGAACGACCGCTTCATCGCCCGCTGGCAGGCGCTCGCGCAGCGCGGCGAGCCCGTGAACCTGACTGACGAGATGAGCGAGCTCACGCTCGAGATCGTATTGCGTTCGATCTTCGGAGGCGACCTGGACCGCCTGACTCAGCAGCTCGGCGGCAACCCCTTCGAGGTGGTCACGAAGGAACAGTCGCGCGATCTGCAGTTCGCGTACCGGTTTCGCTCGCTCACCAAGATCGTAGCGCAGCTCATCGCGCAGCGGCGCGCCGGGCAGGAGGAGCGCTTCGACTACCTCGCGATGCTCATGAGCGCGCGCGACAAGGAGAGCGGCGCCCCCATGGGCGAGCGTGAGCTCATCGACGAGGTCATGACGCTCATCGTCGCCGGCCATGAGACCACCGCCAGCGGGCTCAACTGGACCTGGTACCTGCTTTCCCAACACCCTGGGGTGGAAGCGCGGCTGCATGCGGAGATCGACGCGGCATCCGCCATGCCGGCGCCCGGCCTGGCGCAGCTGGAAGCGCTCAACTACACGCACCAGGTCGTCAACGAGGCACTGCGCCTGTATCCGCCGGGATGGCTGCTGTCGCGCCGTACGATCGAGGCGGACGTGCTCGGCGGTTATCCGGTGCCGCCGGGCACCAACGTGCTGCTGCCGCTGTACCTGCTGCATCGTCACCCGCGCTTCTGGAAGGACCCGGAAGCTTTCTGGCCCGAGCGTTTCGCCCCCGCGCGCGAGGCCGAGCGTCCGCGCTTCGCCTACATGCCCTTCGCCGCGGGCCCCCGCCATTGCATCGGCGAAACCTTCGCGCTCTACGAGATGCTCATGCACCTGTACAAGGTCGCGCGCCACTATCGCCTCAGCTACGTGCCCGACAGGCCCGTCGAGCTCGAGGCGCAGATCAACCTGCGCACCCGCTATCCGCTGCACATGAGGCTGGAACGGCGCTGATGTCCACAGCCACGACGCTCACGGAAGTCATCGAGGGCAACCGCGCCTTCCCGCGCAGCATCACCTATCACGCGGGCGAGGACGACGCGCGCGAGGTGTCGTTCGGCGAGCTGTACGAGCGCTCGCTCGGAATCCTGTACCACCTGCAGCGTCTCGGCGCGCGCCGCGGCGACACCCTGATCCTGTTCCTGGCCGACAACGAGCAGTTCATCGACGTGTTCTGGGCCGCAATCCTCGGCGGCATCGTGCCCGTGCCAGTGGCGCTGGGCATCAGCGACGAGCACCGCCTGAAGCTGCTGCGCATCGCGCGCCGGCTCGGCAAGCCCTTCCTGTACACCGAGCGCCGCGCGCTCGAGCGCATCGGCACCTTCGCGGCGCAGGCCGGCGAGAGTGCGGTGTTCGAAGGACTGCGGACGCGAGCTTTCCTGGTGGACGACCTGGACGACATCTCGCGCGCCGGCAGCGTGCAGCGCGCGCTCCCCGGCGACACCGCCTTCATTCAGTTCTCCTCCGGCTCCACCAGCGAGCCCAAGGGCGTGGTGCTCACGCACGGCAACATCATCGCCAACTGGCGTGGTGCGACCGAAGCCGCGGGCTTCAACGAGCACGACGTGAGTCTGTCGTGGATGCCGCTTACCCACGACATGGGCCTCATCGGTTTGCATCTGGTTATGTTCGCCAACCGGGTGCACACGCACCTCATGCCCACGGAGCTGTTCATCCGCCGGCCGCTGCTGTGGCTCACACTCGCATCGAGGGTGCGCGCCACGATCCTGTGCTCGCCGAACTTCGGTTACAAACACTATCTGAAGGTGCTGGGGGAGCGCGCGGTGGAGGGAATGGACCTGTCCGCCGTGCGGTTCGTCTTCAACGGCGCCGAACCGATCTCGGTCGAGTTGTGCGATGAGTTTCTCACCAGGCTCGCGCCTGCGAAGCTCAAGCGCAACGCCATGTACCCCGTGTATGGGCTGGCGGAAGCCTCGCTGGCGGTGAGTTTCCCGCCGGTGGGTGCGCCGCTGCGGACCATCACGCTCAACCGGCACCGCATGAACGCCGGCGACCCGGTCGAGCTGGTGGATGCGGCCGACCGCGACGCGGTGCGACTCGTCTCCGAAGGACGGGCTATCCCCTATTGCCGCGTGCGCATCGCGGACGATGAGGACCGCGAGCTGCCCGAGGAGCACATCGGCCACGTGCACATGACGGGGGACAACGTCACGCGCGGCTACTACGAGGACCCCGAGGCCAACGCCGCCGCGTTCACCGCCGACGGCTGGCTGCGTACCGGTGACCTCGGCCTGATCCACGACGGGGAGCTGTACGTTTCCGGCCGCGCGAAAGAGATCATCTTCGTGAACGGCCAGAACTACTATCCGCACGATCTCGAGGCCATCGCGCAGCGCGCCCCGGGGCTGGAGCTCGGCAAGGTGGTCGCCGCCGGTGCACGGGCGCGCGGCGCAGAGATCGAGGAGCTCGTGGTGTTCGTGCTTCACCGCGGCGGCCTGCCGGAGTTCCTGCCGGTGGCGACTGAGGTCGCGCGCCTCATCAACGAGCAGACCGGGCTCGAGGTGGCGCAGGTGGTGCCGGTCAAGCGCATCCCCAAGACCACGAGCGGCAAGATCCAGCGCCACCTCCTCGAGGAGGGCTACGCCGACGGGGAGTTCGACGCGGACCTGAGGGAGCTTGCGGCGCTGCGGGCCGCGCAGCGGGGGCCGGAGTCGGGCACGCGCACCGAGATCGAGCAGAAGCTCAAGACCATCTGCGATGCGGCGCTGCACGGCAAGCGCGTGGACGTCCACGACAATCTGTTCGAGATCGGCGCGAGCTCGCTGAAGCTCATCGAAATCCACGAGCAGATCGACCGCGAGTACCCCGGGCAGGTGGATCTGACCGAGCTGTTCGACTTCCCGACCATCGCCGAGCTCGCGCAGCACCTGCAGGGCAAGCTCGCGCAGGCCTGAAGCGAGACACGGCCCGTGGCGGCAAAATTCGCAAGCTGGGGCCGTTTTGTGCCTATAATGCTTCGATATGGAGCTTAGTGCCCCATTGGACGCCGCCAGCGCCAGCCAGCGCTGTGAGGGGCGGCTGTCCGATTGCGGAATCCGCCCGACCGCCCAGCGCGTGCGCATCGCCACGCTGCTCCTGTCAGCGCCCCAGCACCTCTCCGCGGAACAGATCCTGGCGAGCCTGCGTGCAGCGGGGGCGCGCGTGTCCAAGGCCACGGTGTACAACACGCTGAACCTGTTCGCCGCGCATGGCCTCATTCGCCAGCTGTCGGTGGACGGCTCGCGCGCCTGGTTCGACTCCAATGTCGAACCGCACTATCACTTTCACGACCTCGAGAGCGGCGCCCTGATCGATGTTCCCGTTCCGGCCGTGGCGTTCAGCCACCTGCCTGCGCCACCGCCGGGAACCGAGGTGGCCGGGATCGATCTGGTCATTAGACTGCGCAAAAAAATGTAGAATGCGCGGCTTTCCCCGTGACGGGCGCCGGGATAGCTCAGCTGGTAGAGCAGCGCATTCGTAATGCGCGGGTCGGAGGTTCGAGTCCTCTTCCCGGCACCATTTCCTGGCCGCCGCGCGTCTCGGCCCGTCGCCCGCCGACCTCCCCCTGGCGCGTCCGGCGGAGAATTGCACGGGATGGCGTTTAAACTTGACCGTAAATGGCCGGCTCAAGAGGCGACGGGCGCGATGCGATCGGCCCGTAACATAAGGAACTCCGCGTGGGCACGAACCCGGAACACATCCCAGACGCCCTGGCGGCGCACAGCGAGCCGGTGACGTGGATCGGGCGCGATCGACTCGGGTTTGACCGCCTCACCCCCGACAGCCCGGTGCACCCCACATCCCCGCCCACGGCCCCGATCGAGGCGCCACAGCCGGAACTGCGCCGCAAATGGCTGCTCCCGGCAGGCGCGGTGCTGCTGGCCCTGGCGATCAGTGCCGTGCTCTGGAGCACCCTGCACTCGAAGCCGAAGCTCGTGCCGCTCGCCGACCAGCGCAACGTGCCGCTGATTTCGGTCATGACGCCGGGACTGAAGGCCGTGACCTCGAGCGTGACCTTCACAGGCGCGATCGCGGCGCGCTATGACATGCCGATCGGCAACGACGGGGAGACCGGCCGGATCGTCGCGGTCTACGTCGAGCCCGGCGATCACGTGCAGCGCGGGCAGCCGCTCGCGAAGCTCGATCAGTCGGTACTCATTCCGCAGGTCAATCGCCTCGCGGCCGCCCTCGAGCAGGCGCAGGCGCAGGCCGCACTGTCGGCGGCCGAGTATCGGCGCGCGCAGGGCGTCGAATCGGCCGGCGCGCTGTCGGCCGAGGACATCGAAAAGCGCCGCGCCACTGCGATGACGGATGCGGCGAACGTCAAGGTGGCGGCCGCGCTGCTCGCGGAAGGGCAGGCGCGCCTGAATCGTACGCGCATCGTCGCGCCCATCGCCGGCACGGTCCTCACGCGCCGGGCAGAAGTCGGCCAGATCGCCAATCCGGGCGGCGAGGCGCTGTTTCGGATCGCGAGCGGCGGTGAGATCGAGATGCGCGGCCAGCTCGCGGAGCAGGATCTCGCCCAGGTCAAGGTCGGTGACGCGGCGAGCGTGCACCTCACCGGCCTGCCGCAGGCCTTCGAGGGGCGTGTACGCCTGCTCGGCGCCATCATCGACCCGCAGACCCGGCTCGGGGAAATTCGCATCACGCTCAAGCCCGACCCGGCGCTGCGCCCGGGCGCGTTCGCGCGCGGCACGGTGGCGGTGAACAAGGCCCTGCGGCCGGTGGTGCCGCAGACGGCGGTTCTGACCGATACCGGCGGCAGCTACGTGTACCTCGTGAACGCCCAGAGCCACGCCGAGCGGCGCGCCGTGCGCGTCGCCGACACCTCCGACCAGGGCGTCGTGATCTCCTCGGGTCTCAGCGGCTCCGAGCGCGTCGTGACCACGGCGGCCGGCTTTCTGCGTGACGGGGAGGAAGTGAAGGCCGTGGCGGCACCCGCCACTCAGCCCTCGCCCTGAAGGCCGGAGCCGCGCGCATGAAGAATATCTCAGCGTGGGCGATCCGCCACCCCTTGCCCCCCATCGTGCTGTTCGTGGTGCTGCTGTTCATGGGCATCGTGTGCTTCGTGCGCCTGCCCGTGACCGCCGACCCCGATATCTCCTTTCCCGGCGTGTTCATCGGCATCGGCCAGCCCGGCGCGGCGCCGCAGGAGCTGGAAACGCAGGTGATGCAGAAGGTCGAAGGCGCGGTCGCCGGCATCGGCAACATCGACAACATCACTTCCTGGGCGGTCGAAGGCCAGGCGAACATCTTCATCCAGTTCGAGATCGGCACCCCGATCGACCGCGCGGTCGCGGACGTGCGCGATGCGGTCGCCAAGGTGCGGGTGCTGCTGCCCCAGGGTATCCAGGAACCCACGGTCCAGCGCATCAATGCCGACGGCGGCCCGATGGTCCTCTACGCGGTCAGCTCGAGCTCGCTCACGGAGGAGGAGCTGTCCTGGTTCGTCGACAACACCATCACCAAGCGGCTGCTGCAGGTGACCGGCGTCGCGCAGGTGCAGCGCGGCGGCGGGGTCAACCGCGAGATCCGCGTCGAGCTCGACCCGGCGCGCATGCAGGCGCTCGGCATCACCGCCGCCGAGGTCAACGAGCAGCTGCGCTCGCTGAACCTCGATTCCCCCGGCGGCCGCGCGCAGCTCGGCGGCGGCGAGCAGGCGATCCGCGTGCTCGGCGGCGCGCGCACCGCCGCCGCCCTCGGCGGGGCGCAGATCGCCCTGCCCGGCGGGCGCTTCGCGCGCCTCTCGGATCTGGCGGAGGTGCGCGACGGCGTCGGCGAGGTGCGCACGATCGCGCGCCTCAACGGCCGCCCGGCGACCACCTTTGGAGTGATCAAGGCCAAGGGTTACTCGGACGTCAGCGTCGATAACGGCATGCAGGTGGAGCTCGCCAAAGTCCGCAAAGAGAATCCGCAGGTGAAGCTGACGCAGATCTTCACCAGCGTCGACTACACCAAGGCGACCTACCACTCGGCGCTGGGCGCGCTGCTGGAAGGCTCGGTGCTCGCGGTGCTGGTGGTGTTCCTGTTCCTGCGCGACACGCGCGCCACGCTGATCTCGGCGCTCGCCATCCCGCTGTCGGCGATCCCGACGTTTGCGTTCATGCAGTGGATGGGCTTCACGCTGAACTCGATCAGCCTGCTGGCCCTGTCGCTGGTCGCCGGCGTGCTGGTCGACGACGCCATCGTCGAGATCGAGAACATCGTGCGCCACATGCGCATGGGCAAGAGCGGCTTCCAGGCCGCGCTCGAGGCCGCCGACCAGATCGGACTTGCGGTGGTGGCGACCTCGGCGACCATCATTGCGGTGTTCGTGCCGGTGAGTTTCATGGGCGGCCTCACCGGGCAGTACTTCAAGCAGTTCGGCCTCACCGTGGCGGCGGCGGTGTTCTTCTCGCTGCTGGTGGCGCGCCTGATCACACCGGTCGTCGCCGCCTATACCCTGAAGTCCGACAACGTCCCCCGGCACACCGACGGGCCGATCATGGCCTGGTACCAGCGCCTGCTCGGCTGGTGCGCGGTGCATCGCTGGAAGACCGTGCTGGCAGGCCTCGGGTTCATGGTGCTGTCGGCGGCCGGCGTGGCTTTCTGCTCCTTCTCCTTCATACCCGAGTCGGACGTGGGCACCAGCTTCCTGAGCGTCGAGCTGCCCCCGGGCGTGCGCCTCGAGGACACCGCCCGAGTCACCGCCGCCGCCTACCGCATCATCGCCCGCCAGCCGGAAGTGAGGGACATAGTCGAATCGGTCGGCACGAGCGATGAGGGCGTGCGTCAGGCGGAGCTCGACATCGCGCTGGTGCCGGCGAGCGAGCGGCGCGTCACCCAGCGTCAGTTCGAGGACCGCGTCAGCCAGGAACTGAAGGTGATTCCGGACGCGCAGCTGCACTTCAATCGCAACGGCAACGGCCGCGATGTCAACATCTACATCACCGGCGACGACCCGCAGCTCACCTACAACACGGCCCGCCGGGTGGTCGAGGAGATGAGCAGGCTGTCCTTCGTGCGTGACGCGCGCATCAACAACGACCTGCCGCGTCCGGAGATCCTGGTGCACCCGCACCTGGATCTCGCCTCGCAGCTCGGCGTGACAGTCGAGCGAATCAGCGAGACCATCCGCATCGCGACCCTCGGGGACCTGGATCAGAACAGCGCCAAGTTCTCGCTGTCGGATCGGCAGGTGCCGATCCGCGTCAGCCTCCTCGAGGAAAGCCGCAAGAGCCTGACGACGCTGGAGAACCTGCCGGTGCCCACCTCTGGCGGGGGGACCGTACCCTTGAAGGCGGTCGCCGACATCAGCTTCGGCGAGGGCCCCACGCGGGTGCGCCGCTACAACCAGAGCCGCCGCCTGTTCATCGATGCGGACCTCAAGGGTGCCGAGCTCGGGGACGCGATGAAGGCCATCTACAACCTGCCGACGCTCAAGCACCTGCCGCAGGGCGTGCATCTGGTCGAGATCGGCGATGCCAAGTACATGAACGAGCTGATCACCAATTTCTTCATCGCCATGGCCACCGGCATCCTGATGGTGTTCGCAGTGCTGGTGCTGCTGTTCGCGCGGGTGCTGCAGCCGATCACCATCCTGTCCTCGCTGCCGCTGTCGATCGGTGGGGCGGTATTCGCGCTGCTGATCACCGCACACTCGATCTCCCTCGGGGTGATGATCGGGTTCCTGATGCTCATGGGCATCGTCGCCAAGAACTCGATCCTGCTGGTGGACTTCGCCATCGAGGAGATGCGCGCCGGCAAGGATCGGCTCACGGCGATCCTCGAGTCCGGCCACAAGCGCGCGCGCCCGATCGTCATGACGACCGTCGCCATGATTGCCGGCATGCTGCCGGTGGCGGTCGGACTGGGCGGGGACACGGCCTTTCGCCAGCCGATGGCCATCGCGGTCATCGGCGGTCTCATCACCTCCACGGGACTGACGCTGGTCATCGTGCCGGCGGTCTTCACCCTCATCGATGACATCGAGCGCTGGCTCGCGCCGCGCTTCGGCCGGGTGCTCACGGCGCAGCCACCGCCCGCCGGCGCGCCGCCGCAACCGCATCCGGTAAACTAAGACGGAATGCTGACCGAGGTTTCCCCGGGCAACGGCAACACCTCCATCACCCTGCCGCTCGCGCCCGCGCGCCCGGCCTGGTGGGCGCGGTTGCTGGCGCGCATTCCGCTGCGCGCGCTGTACGGCTTTGCCGGCCTCCTCGGCTGGCTCGCGTTTCGGGCGTTCCCCTACCGCCAGCACGTGGTGCGCGAGAACCTGATCCGGGCATTCCCCGACTTCGACGAGGCGCGCCTGCGCGCGGTGATGCGCGGCTACTACCTCGGCTTCGCGCAGATGCTGGTGGAGGTCATCAAGTCGGTGACGCTGCCGGCGCAGGAGATCCGCCGGCGCGTGCGCATCGTGAATCTCGAGGCGCCCCGCGCGCTCCTCGCGCAGGGCCAGTCGGTGCTGCTGGTGGCAGCCCACCAGTGCAACTGGGAATGGATGCTGCTCGCGCTGTCCCTGGAGCTCGGCTATCCGCTCGATGCCGCCTACAAGCCGCTGGTGGACAACTGGGCGGAGCGCGAGATGAAGAAAGTGCGAACGCGTTTCGGCAGCCGCCTGGTGCCGGCCAAGGACCTGCTGGCGGACATCATCAAGCGCCGCGATGTGGTGCGCGCCGTGGCGATGGTCGCCGACCAGGAACCGACCACCAGCGAGCACAAGTACTGGACCCGCTTTCTCAACCGCGACACCGCCTTTTACCTGGGTGCTGAGGAACTCGCGCGTGTCACACGCTTGCCGGTGTTCTTCATCGCCATGCGCCGCACCGCGCGCGGCTACTACGAAATGCACTTCGAACCGCTCGCCAGCGCCGCACAGCCTCTGCCCGCGGGGGCGCTGACCGAACGTTACGCGCGCCGGGTGGAGGAGCAGATCCGCTCCGCGCCCAGCGACTGGCCCTGGTCGCACAAGCGCTGGAAGCTCAAGCGCTCGCTCTACCAGAACCGCGGCCGCTCCGAGGCCTGAAGCCGCCGCGGCTGCCGGCAGCGCCGCTGAAGCGCGGCCCACGCACGCGCGCGCGCCCACGGGATGCGCCTGTCAGTTGTTCACCGCGCCGGCCGTGATCCACGCCCGCACCTGATCGATCGTCGCCTGATCGAGGAACGGACCGCCGAGGGGCATGCGGTTGCCCGCGATCGTGGCCGCGCCCTCGAGCTTCTGCACGACGTAGCTGTTGTCCGGATCGCCCGGCTTGACGCGCTGGAGCGCCGGCTGCTCGACGCTCGCAACGTTGACGATGGATGCGTAGATGTGGCTCGGCGTCAGGTCCATCGACGCGGGGAGCGAGGTGCCGCCGCCGGTGTGGCAGCCGCCGCAGACGCTGAACGCGCTCGACTTGAGCTGCGTGAGGGTTGGGGCGGCGGGGGGCGGTGTTGACGAGGCGTTGATCTGCCCGCGGATCGCGCCGTTCGGATCGGCAGGCGTCTTCACATTCACGTACAGCTTGTTGGCGCTGAAGTTGCCGACGTCGCTGGCGGCGATGGTCGCGAGCTCCCTCGACCAGTGGCCCATATTGACGCTGTCCTTGGCGAGGGCTACGAGCTTCGGTCCACTGGCACCCGCGGCGCCGGTGTCGACCTCCGCCCCCGTCGCATCGTCCACGCCGGTGGAATTGACGTGAACCGTGAGCGTGTTGGCGGCCGCATCCACCGTCGTGGCGGCAACCCCGGAGGCGGTGATCGTGACCGGCGGCACCTCCTGGGAGCCGGCCAGTGCGGAGAAGACCACCGTGACGTTGTCGGGTGTGATCTGGCCGCGGATCTCACCGGCGGGATTGGCGGCGGAGGTCGCGATCACATAGAGCTTGCCCTGCAACAGCGCCGTCACCTGGTCGGCGCTGAGCAGTGCGCCCGCGGGCACGTCCCACTCACCTGCGGTGCCGCCATTGGCCGCGAGCGTGATCAGGCTGGCCCCGGTTGCGCCCGCGAAGGCCTCGTTGATGGTCACGGCGGTCGCGCTGACGCCGCTGAGGGTCACCTTGCCGCTGGTGGCGCCGCTCGCGAGCTTGACGGTCAGACTCGCGGTTCCCGCAGCGCCGGAGTTAGGCGCCGGGAAGATCTGCGCCGCCGCCATCGCGACGCTGAAGGCCGGATTGTTCTTCACCGCGACGCTGACGGCCGCCGAGGTGGCGGTCTGACTCTGGCTGTCGCTGACCTTGCCGGTGAGGGTGTGGTTGCCATCGCCGACGGTGGTGCTGTCCCAGCTGACGCTGTAGGGAGCGGCGCTCGCCGTTCCCACAACCGTGCCGTCGATCATGAAATCGACCCGGCTCACCGCGGCGCCGCCCATGGCGGCCGCAGTGGCACTCAGTTTGACGGTGCGACTCACGGTCGCTCCCGGAGATGTCAGGGTGATGGTCGGAGCCGGGCACGGAGAGCCGTAGGCGCCGCCGCAGGCCATGGAGCCCGAGCCGCTACTACCGCCGTAGCCGCCGCACGCGCTGAGGATCAGCGCCAGGGCGCCTGCCATCAACGGCAACGCTCGACGCGCATGTTTGAGACCGAGAGTGTGTCGCATGTGAAGCCTTCCAATGTATCTGTCCGCTGGTAGGTGTCGGCGGCGCCCGCCGCGGTTTAGCCGCAGGCGCAAAAAATGATTCGGCGGGAACGGAAACCAACACCGCGTTGCTCGCGCACTCACGGCACAGTGTCGGTCGGCGGGGAGTCGTGCAATGTTGGATGTGTCAGGCGCGCGTCTGCTGGTGGCGCTCGGCGCCGCGCTGCTTGCAGCGTGTGCCGGGAACGGTGAGGGACTGGATGCCAACGGGCAGCCGCTCGGCTCCGCCAGCGGTACGCCGCCGCTCGCCGCCGACTTTCAATCCATCCAGGACAATGTCTTCACGCCCGTGTGCGTGCGCTGCCACAGCGGCGCGGGCGCGCCACAGGGCCTGCAGCTGGACGCCGCGCACAGCTACGCGCTGCTGGTGGGCGTTCCCAGCAACGAGGAGCCGAGTCTGTTGCGCGTGAAGCCTGGCGTTCCCGACAGCAGCTACATCGTGCTCAAGCTCGAGGGCAGCTCCGGAATCGTCGGCGCGCAGATGCCGTTCGGGGGCCCGCCGCTGCCGCAGTCCACCATCGACGTCATTCGTCAATGGATCAGCGACGGCGCCGCAAGCGGCCCGATGGCCGGCGCCGCCGCGGCGCGCTTCGCCGTCACGGCGACCTTCCCCGAGGGTGAGGCGCTGGTCGCGCCCCCGCTGGCGCGGATCGTGGTGGCCTTCAGCCACGAGCTGGATGCCTCACTGATCAATGACACCACCGTACATCTGGAGCGTCTCGGCAGTGGCGCCCCCGAGCCGGCCGGTGCGCTCTCCCTGCGGCTTGCCGAGGGTAATCCCCGCGCGCTGCTGATCATCCCGCGCGGCACGCTCGCCGCCGGCAGCTATCGCCTGACGCTGCGCGGCAGCGGCGGCGGTGCGCTGGCGGATGTGAACGCACGCGCGCTCGGCAGCGACTACGTCAGTGAATTCATCGTGGACATCACACCATGACCAACCGCGTGGCCCGCCTCGCTTCCCGTTGCATCGCGCTCGCGTGTGTGCTCGCGGCCTCATCCGTACACACGGAGCCGTACCTCGCCGTCGGCCAGGGCGCCAAGTGCAGTCAATGCCATGTCAACCCCACCGGCGGCGGCCTGCGTAACGCCTTCGGCGACGTGTTCGCGCAGACGCAGCTGCCGGCGCACCATCTGGATAGCGGCACGGACACCTGGGCGGGCCAGCTCGCCCGTTTCATCTCGATCGGCGCGGATCTGCGCTTCGACGCCTCGAGCCGGCAGGTTCCGCACACGCGCACGCTCGAGCAGTTTCAGATGCAGCAGACGCGTGTCTATCTGGATGCCAGCGTGATCCCCGAGCGCCTGCTGGTCTACGTCGATGAGCAGGTGGCGCCGGGAGGGGCGCTGAACCGCGAAGCGTGGGGCATGTTCTGGTCCGCCGATCACTCCTGGTATCTCAAGGGCGGGCAGCTGTACCTGCCCTTCGGCCTGCGTCTGCAGGATCAGACCGCGCTCGTCGGGCAGGTCAGCGGCATCAACATGACCACGCCCGATGAGGGCGTGGAGTTCGGCTGGCTCAAGGGACACTGGGATGCGCAGCTCGCCCAGAGCAACGGCACCGCCGGGGGCGCCGCCACCAGCAACGGCAAGCAGTCGAGCGCGCAGCTCACCTGGGTCGAGTCGCTGTGGCGGCTCGGTGCGGCGGCCAACTACAACAATGCCGCCGCCGCGGGCAACAGGAGCGCCTGGGGCGTCTTCGGCGGACTGAAGACCGGCAAGGTCGCCTGGCTCGGCGAGGCCGACCTCGTCGATGACCGCAGCCTTCCCGGCGGCGCGGTGAAGATGCTCGCGACTCTCCTGGAAGCCAACTGGGCCCTCGCCCGCGGGCACAATCTCAAGGTCACTGGAGAGTACCTCGATCCGAACCGGCGCGTGCCGCACGACGGCCAGACTCGCTGGAGCCTGCTGTACGAGCTGACGCCGGTGCAGTTCGTGCAGCTGCGCGCCGGGGTGCGCTACTCGGACGGCATACCGCAGCTCGACAGCGAGCACACGCGGCTGTACTTCCTCGAGCTACACGGGTTTTTCTGAAACTCGCGGTGCGGTGCGCGCCGCGGCTGGCGGCGGCGCGCCCGGCGCGTCAGTTCCCCGGTGCTCGGATCTGTCCGCGAAGCGCGCCGCCCGCCTCCACCGGCGTCGCGATGCTCAGGTACCACTTGCCCGCCTCGAAGTGGCCGACGTCGGCGGCACTTATGGGGGCAAGCTCCGTCGACCAGTGCCCCATCTCGACGGAGTCCTTGCTCAGCACGGCGAGCTTGCGCCCGGTGGCGGCGCTGTCCACCTCCGCTGCATCCGCATCGTCCACGCCCGTGGAGTTGACGTGAATGCTGAGCGTGTAGGCGCTCTTATCCACCGTCGTAGCTACGACGCCCCCGGCCGCAGGGCTGACCGAGCGCGCTTCGGCAGCGGGGGCCATCGTGGAGAACGTCAGGGCGACGTTGTCGGGGGCGATCTGCCCGCGGATCTCCCCGCGCGGATTGGCCGCGGAGGTTGCGATCACGTAGAGCTTACCCTGCGACAGCGCAGTCAGCTGTTCGGCGGTGAGCAGTGCATCGGCCGGCACTTCCCACTCAGCGGTGTTGTCGCCGCTGGGCGAGAGCCTGATGAGGGCAGGTCCGGTCGCGCCAGCGAAGCCTTCATTGATGGTCACCGCAGTCGCGCTGAGGCCCGTCAGCTTCACCGTGCCGCGCGTGGCGCCGGTGTCGAGCTTCACGGTCAAGTCGGCCATTCCGGAAGCCTGAGACATCGGCGCGGGGAAGATCTGCGCCGCAGTCATGGCAACAGCGGCGATCGCCATACCCGTCGTGTTGATCATGATGGCCGGCGTGGTCGCCGTGTCGCCCGCACTGTCGGTCACCTTGGCGGTGAGCGAATGGCTGCCCTTGGTCACGGTCGTGCTGTTCCACATGTACGTGTAGGGTGAGCTGGTCACCGTTCCCACCGCCATGGCGTCGATCAGGAATTCGACGCTCGTGACCGTAAGACCGTAGGTCGAGGAAGCACTTGCAGTCGCCGTCAGCGCAACCGTGCCGCTCACGGTCGCTCCCGATGCCGGGGCGGTCAGGGTAACGGTCGGCGCCGGGCAGGGAGTGCTGTACGCTCCGCCGCAGCTCAGGGAGCCCCCCGAACCACCGCCACCGTAGCCCCCGCCGCAGGCGCTGAGGATCAGCGGCAAGGCGGCTGCGGCCAGCAGCGCGAGGACCGGACATCCAGATCCAAGAGGGGTAGTGCGTCGCATGTGAAGACCTCCCGCGCGCCTGTCCGCCAAGTGAGTG
The DNA here is from genome assembly GCA_005878095.1 of Gammaproteobacteria bacterium. GTDB lineage: Bacteria > Pseudomonadota > Gammaproteobacteria > Steroidobacterales > Steroidobacteraceae > 13-2-20CM-66-19. Next base: position 52,942 of record VBNH01000059.1, read on the forward strand.
TCGCTGGTGCACGCCGGGGTTTCCGGGGGAGCGCGGAAATGAATCGGGGGAACGGCAACCCGCTTGCCGGCCCCGGTATCCCTCAAGCTTCGACCGTGGCGGAGCTGTTCGGCTACGCCGGTTTTTCCGACTCGCGGCGCAGCTCGCGGGGCAAGGCGAAGAACACGTGCTCCTCACGGCCGGCGATCTCCCGCGGCGCCTGCGCACCCCAGCGGCCGAGCTGCTCGAGCACCTGCTGCACCAGCAGCTCGGGCGCCGAGGCTCCGGCGGTCACGCCGACGGCGCGCTTGCCCGTGAACCATTCGGCGCGCAGGTCCGCCGGTCCGTCGATCAGATACCCGGGTACCCCGGCACGCTCGGCGAGCTCGCGCAGGCGGTTGGAGTTGGAGCTGGTGCGCGAACCCACCACCAGCAGCACGTCGCACTGCCCGAGAAGCTTCTTGACGGCGTCCTGGCGGTTCTGGGTCGCGTAGCAGATGTCTTCGCGGCGTGGACTGGCGAGTCGCGGGAATCGGCGCCGCAGCGCCGCGGCGATCTCCGCGGTGTCGTCCACGGAGAGCGTGGTCTGGGTGACGGACGCCAGCCGCTCGGGGTCGCGCACCTCGAGCGCGCCGACGTCAGCCAGGTTCTGCACCAGATGGATGCGGCCACCGTAGGAGCCATCGAAGCGGCCCATGGTGCCCTCGATTTCCGGGTGTCCGGCGTGTCCGATCAGGATCACGTCGCATCCCTCGCGCGCGTAGCGCTGTACTTCCATGTGCACCTTGGCCACCAGCGGGCAGGTGGCGTCGAACACCGTCAGACACCGGGCGCGGGCCTCCTCCTCCACCGCGCGCGACACCCCGTGCGCGGAAAAAATCACCGTACCGCCCGCCGGCACCGCGGCCAGCTCGTCGACGAACACCGCTCCGAGCCCTCGCAGGCGCTCCACCACGTGGTGATTGTGAACCACCTCGTGGCGCACGTGGACCGGCGCACCGAACAGCTCGAGCGCCCGCTCAACGATGTCGATGGCGCGATCGACGCCGGCGCAGAAGCCGCGCGGGTTGGCGAGCAGCACCTGCATCAGCCGCGCACCCGCCTGGCCGCCCGGGTCTCGCGCCAGGCATCGATCAGCAGCACCACGGCGCCCACGGTGATGGCCGAATCGGCCAGGTTGAACGCGGGGAAATACGCCTGCCGCCAATGCACATGAATGAAGTCTACCACCCGGCCCAGGGTCAGGCGGTCGATCATGTTGCCGAGCGCCCCGCCGACGATGAGCGAGAGCCCGCAGGCAAGCAGGCCCTGGACCGCGACGCGCAGCCGCCGCAGCCATACGATGAGGGCTGCGCTCACGCCCAGCGCGAGCAGCACGAACAGCCACCGCTGCCAGCCCGAGGCATCGGAGAGGAAACTGAAGGCCGCGCCGGTGTTGTAAGTGAGAATGATGTCGAGCACCCGCAGCACGTGCACCCGCTCGAGCGGCGCAAAATGCTGCACCATCCAGGCCTTGATGAGCTGGTCCGCCAGCATGATCAACGCCGCCAATGGCAGGAAGCGCCAACCGCTCGCCGCCGCCGGCAGAGCGCCGGCCGCGCCCGCGCCCCTCGCCGGCCGCGCCGGCGTGCTGCCGTTGCCCGCCTCGCTCATACGAACTTCCGGTGCTCCCCCGGACCTTCTATGTTGCTGACGCAGCGTGCGCACAGCTGCGGGTGGCGCGCGTCCGAACCGACATCCGTGCGCCGGTGCCAGCAGCGCACGCACTTGGGATCGGCGCTCGCCTGCGCGAGGATCCACACGCCGCTGCGGCCGGTGTTGACGGCCGCCACCGCTGCCGCGGGAGCCAGCGCGGCCTCGTGCACCTGCGCGTGCGAGGTGATCAAGAGGAAACGCAGCTCCTCGCCGAGGGCCGCGAAGCGCGCGAACTCCTCCGCCACGCAGTACACCTCGACCCGGGCATCCAGCGGCGCGCCGATGGCGCCGGTGTCGCGCAGCTTTTCCAGCTCACGCGTGACATCGGTGCGTAGCTGCAGGAGTGCGTCCCAGTCGATCGAGTCCGCAGGCGCTTGCGGCAGGGTATGCCAGGTCTCGTGAAACACCGACTCGCGGCGCTCGCCCGGAAGATGGCGCCACACCTCCTCGGCGGTGAAACTGAGGATGGGCGCGAGCCAGCGCACCATGCACTCGGCGATGTGGAACATGACGGTCTGCGCCGAGCGGCGCGCAGCGCCCGCGGCGGGCGTCGTGTACATGCGGTCCTTGATGACGTCGAGGTAGAAGCCGCCCAGATCGACGCTGCAGAAGTTGTGCACCTTCTGATAAATCAGATGAAAGGTGTACTTGCGATAGGCCTCGAGGACCTCCGCCTGCAGGCTGCGCGTGCGCGCGAGCATCCAGCGATCGAGCGCCAGCAGCTGCGCGCCCGGCAGCCCCTGGCGTGCGGGATCGAAGCCGTGCAGATTGCCGAGCAGGAAGCGCAGGGTGTTGCGCATGCGGCGGTAGGAATCCGCCATGCGTTTGAGGATCTCGTCCGACACGCTCATCTCGTTGGCGTAGTCGGTCGCCGAGACCCACAGTCGCAACACGTCGGCGCCGAGACTGTTCATCACCTTCTGCGGCGCCACGACGTTGCCGAGCGATTTCGACATCTTGCGGCCCTTCTCGTCGACCGTGAACCCGTGGGTGAGCACGCCACGGTACGGCGCTCGCTCATACAGGGCCTCGGACATGAGCAGCGAGCTGTGGAACCAGCCGCGATGCTGATCCGAGCCCTCGAGGTACAGCTCCACCGGCGCGCTCACCTCCGGCCGCTCGGCGCCGACACATTCGAACGACATCCCCGAGTCGGCCCACACGTCCATGACGTCGATGACCTTGTCATAATGCTGCGCGTCCGCGCCCAGGAGCTCCTGCGGCTCGAGCGCGAACCAGGCGTCGATCCCGCCCTGCGCGACCCGCTCCGCGGCCGCCTCGATCAGCTCCTGAGTGCGCGGATGCCGCTCTCCGGTCTGTTTGTGCACGAACAGCGGAATCGGCACTCCCCAGGTGCGCTGGCGCGAGATACACCAGTCGGGGCGGCTCTCGATCATGCCGTTGATACGCTGCTCGCCCCACGCGGGCGTCCACTGCACGCCTTTGATGTCACGCAGGGTGTGCGCGCGCAAGCCGGCGCGCTCCATGCTGATGAACCATTGCGGTGTGGCGCGGAAGATGACCGGGGTCTTGTGACGCCAGCAATGCGGATAGCTGTGGCGCAGGGACTCCTGGTGCAGGAGCTGCCCACCCTTGGCCAGTACAGCGATAATTGCCTCGTTGGCCGCATCGACCTTGAGGCCGGCCACGAGCGGGGTATCGGGCAGGAAGCGCCCGTCGTTGCCGACCGGGTTGGTCACCGGCAGCCCATAGCGCTGCCCGACGGCGAAATCCTCGATCCCGTGCCCCGGGGCGGTATGTACCGCGCCGGTGCCGGCATCGAGCGTCACGTGCTCCCCGAGCACGACCGGCACCTGCCGGTCCTGCAAGGGGTGCTGCAGCTTCAGTCCCTCCAGGGCGCGGCCCTCGAATTGCGCCAGCACGGCAGCGTGCCCCAGGCCGAAGCGCCTGAGCGAGGGTTCCAGGAGTTCGGCCGCCACGATCAGCCCGCGCCGCTCGCCGCCGGTCCCCGCCTGCGCGAGCGCGTAGCGAAACTCCGCCCGCAGGGCGACGGCCTGATTCGCGGGCAGCGTCCAGGGCGTCGTGGTCCAGATCACCAGATCCACGGGCGCCGTACCCAGCCGTGCGCGGCTCAGATCGATGCGCGCCGCCAGATCGTCGCGGTCGGCGACGCGAAATGCCACGTCGATCGCCGGTGAGGTCTTCTCCTCGTACTCGACCTCGGCCTCCGCGAGCGCCGAGCGGCAATCGAGACACCAGTGCACGGGCTTCACGCCCTTATAGAGGTGTCCGTTGCGGATGATGCGGCCGAAGGCGCGCAGCTGCTGCGCCTCGTAGCCCGGCGACATGGTGAGGTAGGGTCGGTCCCAGTCGCCGAGGACGCCGAGCCGCTTGAAGTCGGCGCGCTGCAGATGGATCTGCTCGTGCGCATAGGCGCGGCAGGCGGCGCGAAAGGCCTGCGCGTCGAGCTTCTGGCCGGGCCGGCCGTGCTTTTTCTCCACCTGCAGCTCGATCGGCAGCCCGTGGCAATCCCACCCCGGGATGTAGGGTGAGTCGAAGCCGTCGAGCGAGCGCGACTTGACCACGATGTCCTTGAGAATCTTGTTGACCGCGTGACCGATGTGAATGGCGCCGTTGGCATACGGCGGCCCGTCGTGCAGCACGAAGCGCGGCCGCCCGCGCGCCAGCGCCCGCAGCTTCGCATAGGTGCCGCGCTCCTCCCAGGCGCGCACCATCGCCGGCTCGCGCTGGGCGAGACCCGCTTTCATCGGGAAGTCGGTCTGCGGCAGGTTGATGGTGTGTTTGTAGTCCGCCATGTCCACTCGTTCAAACGTCGGCGGGCCCGGGTCGCCGGGCCGTTCAGCCTTCCAGGATGCGGCGCGCATCCGCAGCGTCGCGCCGCATCTGCGCGGTCAGCGCTTCGAGCGTCGCGAAGCGCGTCTCGTCGCGCAACTTCGCCGCGAACTCGACTTCAATCTCGCGACCGTACAGCTCGCCGCAAAAATCGAACAGGTGCGCCTCCAGCAGCGCCTCGACTCCGCCGATCGTGGGGCGGGTGCCGAGGCTGGCGACGCCCGGCAGCGCCGCGCTTGCCACCCCGTGCACGCGCACCGCAAAAACCCCGGCGACCGGCGCGCGCCGGCGCGCGAGCGGCAGATTGGCGGTCGGAAACCCCAGATCCCGTCCCAGGCGCTTGCCCGGCATCACCCGCCCGCGCATCGACCAGGGCCGACCGAGCCAACGCCGCGCGCGCTCAAAGTCCCCGCACGCCAGCGCCGCGCGCACCCCACTGCTGCTGACGCGCTCGCCGTCGAGCCTCACAGGGCCCAGCACGTCCACGTCGAACCCCAGACGCGTCCCGGCCGCAGCCAGCACAGCCGCGGTCGCCTCGCCCTTGCGTCCGAAGCGAAAGTCGTGACCGACTACGACGAGCCGGGGGCGCAGCTCGCGCGCCAGGAGCTGCGCAAAGGCCTCAGCGGGGAGGTTACGCAAAGCCTCGCCGAAGCGCAGCAGCCACAGGTAATCCAGGCGGGTGCCCGACAGGATCCGCCAGCGCTCGCGCAGCGAGGTGAGCCGCGCGGGCGGATCATCCGGCGCCAGGTACTCGCGCGGCATGGGCTCGAACGTCAACAGAACCGTGGCCGCGCCGCACTGCGCCGCCTGCTCGTGCACACGTGCCAGCAGCGCCTGGTGGCCGAGGTGGATGCCATCGTACGCGCCGATGGTCAGTACACAGCCGCCAGCGCGCCGATGTGCGCCGCTGAGTCCTCGAATGAGCTCCATGATTCGCTTAAGCCATTGATGTCGAAAGACTAAGTTAACCTCGTTGCGCCGCCTTCGCATGCCCAAGGGCAGTTTATGTGAAGCGGCCGGTGTCGGCCGTCCCTCTCGCGCGGCCGCGTTGACAAGCGCCGGCGCGATGCGCAGACTACCGGCCCTCGCTTGCTTGCGACCCGGCCGTGGATACGGAGATTTCTTGGCCAATACCAAGTCCGCCGAAAAGGCTGCCCGTCAGGCAGAGAAGCACCGCGCCCGCAATGTGGCGCTGCGCTCGCGGATGCGCACCGCGGTGCGCGACGTGACGACGGCCCTCGGCGGCGGCAACAAAGAGGCGGCCCAGAGCAGCTACAACCAGGCCGTCCCGATCATCGACTCGCTCGTGAGCAAGCAGATCATCCATCGTAACAAGGCCGCACGGCACAAGAGTCGCCTGGCGGCCCGTATCCGCGCAATGCAGTGAGGCAGTGATGAGCGCAGCGAACTCCAAGGCCAGCATCCCGATCCCGGTCATTCCGACCCCCCTCAAGTTGCGCCCGGCGGCGCGACGCCAGCATCTCCTCGAGATGATGCGTGCTCGCGTGCCGCTCGATCGTGCGCCTCCAAAGACCTCATAGCCGCTTCGCACAAGGCTTTCGTTCCTTCGCCGGTCGCCCCTGAGATCAGGAACTGCGGCCCGCGATAGCGCAGTGCGCGCACGATGGCGCGCGCGCGCCGCTCGGCCTGTGCCGCCGGCAGCAGATCGCGCTTGTTCAGCACCAGCCAGCGCGGCTTCAGGGCCAGGTTCTTGCTGAACTTCTTCAGCTCCCGAACGATGGCGCGTGCATCGCGTACCGGGTCGGCCTGCGGATCGAGCGGCGCGATGTCCACCAGGTGCAGCAGCAGCCGCGTGCGCTGCAGGTGCTTCAGGAACCGGATCCCGAGTCCCGCCCCTTCCGCGGCCCCCTCGATGAGACCGGGGATATCGGCCATGACGAAGCTGCGGTGCCGCCCGACGTCCACCACTCCGAGGTTCGGGTGCAGGGTCGTGAACGGATAGTCCGCGACCTTGGGCCGCGCCGCCGAGACCGCACGGATGAGCGTGGATTTGCCGGCGTTCGGCAGCCCCAGCAGGCCCACGTCGGCGATGACCTTGAGCTCGAATTCCAGCAGGCGCCTCTCTCCGGGAAGTCCGGGGCCGAACTGGCGCGGGGAGCGGTTGGTGCTCGACTTGAAGCGCTGGTTCCCCCAGCCGCCCTTGCCACCGCGCGCGACCAGCAGCTCCTCGCCGTCACGCGTGAGGTCTCCGAGCTCTTCGTGCGTGTCGGCGTCGCGCACCACGGTGCCGATCGGCACCGGCACGTACAGATCCGCACCGCCGCGGCCGCTGCAGTCATTGGCGCCGCCGGGCTCCCCGTGGGCCGCCTTGAAGGTCCGCTCGATGCGGAAATCCGCCAGCGTATTGATGCCCGACGCGGCGCGCAGGTAGACGCTGCCGCCGTGGCCGCCGTCGCCGCCGTCCGGGCCGCCGAAGGGCACGAACTTCTCGCGGCGGAAACTGGCGCTGCCGCGCCCGCCGTTGCCGGCCTGCACCCGCGCTCGCGCCTCATCGACGAATTTCATCCGGTAACTGTAGCATCCGCCGCGGGGCGAGCCCGCACCGGGCCGATGCGCCCATGCGCACCCCCGGCCGCGCGGTGAGCGGGTTGACGCTCGTGCCGACTGGCCCTACAGTGGCCAATGTCGCGATAACAAACTATCGATAATCGATGCGGCAGCACGGTGACCGCACGGACGCCGCGCCTGAACTGCCGACTCCACACGCATCCAGGGGAGATGCAGCAATGCGCTGGCCGGGTTATCGGTTCCACGGATCATTCCTGCGAGAGCTTGCCTGGCTCTTGGCAGCCGGCGCGGCGTTGAGCGCGGCCTGGCCGCAGAGCGTGCGCGCCGACGAGGCCGCGCTCGAGGAGGTCACGGTGACCGCGCAGCGCGTCTCGGAGCGGCTGCAGGACGTGCCGGTGGCGGTCACGGCCATCCCGGCGAGCGAGCTGCTCGAGCGCGGCATACGGCAGGCGGGCGATATCACCGCCTCCGTCCCGAACCTGCTGCTCAATTCCCCGTACGGGCCGGAGGCCCAGCCCACCTTCACGCTGCGCGGAGTGACGACTCAGGACTTCAGCGAGAACCAGAGCAGCCCGGTCGCCATGTACGTCGACGAAGTCTACAAGAGCGTCGGCGCCGTCCAGGCACTGCAGACCTACGACCTCGATCGCGTCGAGGTGCTGCGTGGTCCGCAGGGGACCTTGTACGGCAAGAACGCGACCGGGGGTGCGATCAGCTTCTACACCAAGAATCCGAGCCTGACCGCCTACGACGGTTACATCACCGCCGGGGCGGGCAACTACAGTGCCTATTCGGTGCAGGGGGCCGTCGGCGGTCCGGTGATCGACAATGAAATCGGCTGGCGCGCCGCGGTGATGTACGAGAAACGCGACGGCTGGGTGAGGAGCGTGGTGCCGGGCGTTGAGCCTTTGAACGGCGTAGATGCCGCCGCCGGTCGCTTCACGTTGCTTGCAAAACCGAACGACAGTCTCACGGCCCAACTCAAGCTCTCCGTCAGCCGCTCGGGCGGCACGCCCTACGGTGCGCACGCGATCAATAACGACCCGAGCGCGACGCTCACGAATGACCCGAGCGCCTCTCTCTACACCGGCAACATCGGCTGGTTCGACAACGGCGCCAAGTTCGCCGTCCACAAGGATATTCGCAGCGACAACGCCACCCTCAAGATCGACTGGCAGCTGAGCCCGCACGCGACGCTCACTTCCGTGACCGGCTACGACTACGGCTGGTGGTACGAGAAAAGCGACGACGGCGGGCTGCCGATTTTCTTGCGTCTCGATGACCCGAACACCTACTTCTCGAGCGTAAATACGTTCTCGCAGGAGATCCGCATCGCTTCCCACGACACGGGGGCTCTCGGCTGGCTCGGCGGACTCTACTACGGGCGCGAGAGCACGCACGCGACCGTGCAGTTTCATTTCTTCGACGGCTACAACCTCAACTTCTGGGCTCCCACGAACGCCGGCGCGCCGACGCAGGTGTACGGCTTCGACGAGTACAACAATTTCGACCAGCTCAAGGACAGCCGGGCCGTGTTCTTCAACGCGTCCTACACCGTGGCACCGGCAGTCACGCTGCGTGCGGGGCTGCGCTACACCAAGGATAAGGTGACGATCAGCAACTTCTATGCGCTCGAAGGCGGGCTTGCGAGCCCCGGGGCGACCACTGCGGCCACCGGCGCCGATCCCAACATCGACGCGACGACCTGGTGGACGCAGACCGTCGGCAATCCCGCGTTATACCCGCCACCACCACCCACGCCGCCTACCGCGGGGCGTCACTACTTCCAGCAGGGACTTGCGGTGCAAGGATATGGATTCGTCCCCACATTCGAGAACGACACCAGTAACGTGAGCGGCAAGGTTGGCGTCGACTGGAAAGCCAGCGACGGTGTGCTCGCGTACGCGAGCATCAGTCAAGGTTACCGCGGAGTCGCCTTTAACGGGCAGGCTTATAACGACAACAGCGAGCTCACGTTCGCGGATCCAGAGAAGCTCACCTCCTACGAGCTCGGCCTCAAGACGGAGCTGTGGGAGCGGCGGGCGGTGTTCAACGCCGCGGCGTTCCACTACGACTACAAGAATCAGCAGTTTCTCGATGCCTTCACGCTGCCGGGCGGCCTCGGCACCGGGTTCCACACCATCAATGCCCCGAAGTCGCGCGTCGACGGAGCGGAGCTCGAGTTCCGGGTCAAAGCGACGCCGGATCTCGAATTCGGCTCGACCCTTGGGCTCATGAGCAGCAAGTACGTCGACCTGACGCTGCACCAGGGTGAGTGCGTGGTGGCAGGGACGGGGCCGAACTGCACCGGCGGTGTCCCACGCATCTGCTGTGTGGGTAACCAGCTGATCCAGGCGCCGGACTACAACGCAAGCGTCGACTTCGCCTGGCGCTTCGCCCACATCGCCGGGGGCGACCTGCGGCTCTTCGTCGACGGCAACCTCTACGGCAAGCAGTACTTCGATGCCTTCAATACCGAGCGGGACGCGCAAGGCGCTTACGGTGTCGCCAATGCCCGAGTGTCGTTCGAGAGCACGGGCACGAGCAGGCCCGGGTTCGGCATCGGCGTGTGGGTTAAGAACCTCGCGAACCGCCAGTACCTCGCCTACGCGCTCAATCAGGGGGATGCGGATACGGGTGCACTGGGCTTCGACTATGGGCTGGTCGGGGAGCCGCGCACCTACGGAATCGACGCGACGCTGCGATTCTAAAGCCCCGGCGCGCTGCGGGCGGCGCAGTTAGTTCGATAAGCGCGGCAGGATCGAGCGCAGTGGCCGCTTCAGGCCTTCTCGGGCAGCACGCTCACGTACAGGCGCTGCTCGGCGCCCTTCTTCTGGAACTGCACCTTGCCGGTCACCTTGGCGAACAGCGTATGGTCGCTGCCGACGCCGACGTTCGAGCCGGGGCGGACCGGCGTGCCGCGCTGACGCACGAGGATGTTCCCGGCGAGCACCTGCTCGCCGCCGAAGCGCTTGACCCCCAAGCGTTTGGAGTGGGAGTCGCGGCCGTTCTTGGTACTGCCGCCTGCCTTTTTGTGTGCCATGACTAAGGTGTCCTGCGAAACAGCGCTCAGCCGGCGCTGATGTCCGTGACCTTGACCTCGGTGAACAACTGTCGGTGGTTCTTCTGCCGCAGGTAATGCGCGCGGCGCTTGAACTTGACCACCGACACCTTGGCGCTCTTGCCGTGGCGCACCACCGTGGCGAGTACCTTGCCCCCCTTGAGGGTGGGCTTACCGAGCTTGACGTCCGCCCCCTCGCCGACCAGCAGCACTTCGCCGAACTCGACCGTGGCGCCCGGCTCGGCGTCGAGCTTCTCGACGCGCAACACGCCGTCCTTGGTCACCCGATATTGCTTGCCGCCCGTGGCGATGACCGCGTACATGGTATTTGAGGAGGCTGGGCCGTGAGCCGAAAGGCCGCGCATTCTACTGACGGATCTCCTCGGGGTCAAACGGCTGTTTCCCCAAGTGCGACGGGGACTTAGCTCCCACCCGCAGGCGCTGCGCACCGCCCCAGCTAATTTCTCCAAAGCCGCCCCGGTCGGCTACGATGCCTGGCCGTTCCAAAGCGCCCACCCGTCCAAGAAACACCCCGCCTTCCTGCCAATGACCCTGGAAGAGATTCGCGCGCTGGTACAAGCCGACCTCCACTCGGTAGACGGGGTCATTCGCGCGCGCCTGAAGAGTGCCGTGCCGCTGGTGGACCAGGTCGCCGAGCACATCATCTCCGGTGGCGGCAAGCGCCTGCGGCCGCTGCTGGTGGTGCTCACGGCGCGCGCCTGCGGGCATCAGGGCGCCTCCCATATCGAGGCTGCCGCGTTCATCGAGTTCATCCATACCGCAACGTTGTTGCACGACGACGTGGTCGATGGCTCCTTGCTACGCCGGGGGCGCCATACCGCGAACGAGGTGTACGGCAACCAGGCAAGCGTGCTGGTGGGCGACTTCGTCTATTCACGCGCCTTCCAGATGATGGCCGACCTCGCCTGCCAGCCGGTCATGGAGATCATGGCGGAGGCGACCAACGTCATCGCCGAGGGTGAAGTGCTGCAGCTGATGAACGCCCACAATCCGGACACGACCGAGCAGCGCTACCTCGATGTGATCTACCGCAAGACGGCCAAGCTCTTCGAGGCCGGTGCGGAAGTGGCTGCGGTGCTCGCGCAAGCGCAGCCCCCCGTGCGCCGGGCGCTCGCTGCGTACGGCCGCCACCTCGGCACCGCGTACCAGCTGGTCGATGACGTACTCGACTACCGCTCCAACCCGCAGGAGCGCGGCAAGAACCTCGGTGACGACCTGGCCGAAGGCAAACCGACCCTGCCGCTGATCCACGCGCTGAAGAGCGGCAGCGAAACACAACGCACGGCCATCCGCCGCGCCATCGAACAGGGCGGGCTCGAGCAGCTCGAACCGGTGGTGGCGGCGATCGAAGCGACCGGCGCCCTCGACTACACAACGCGCCTCGCGCAGGCGGAGCTGGAGCAGGCGCTGAGCTCGCTCGGGTCGCTGCCGGACTCCTCTTATAAGGATGGACTCGCCGCGCTTGCGCGCTTTGCGGCGGCACACACGACGTGAAGCGCCGGCCGGCAGCCGCGCGTGAGCGGGGAATTGCCCCGCCCCGACGGTCACCCTAGACTGCGCCACCGCCATCGAAACGGACGCGGCCATGACAACAGCCAACAACGCGACCTCAGGGACGAAGCGGCACCCGGCGGCACTGCTGGCCATCGCAGCGGGCCTGCTGGCCGGTGCATCGCCCGCGGCGCAGTCCGCGGATGCGGCGCAGGCGCCGGAGACCATCGTCCTGAAGGCGGCCCACCTGTTCGACTCGACCGGCACCGCGCTCAAGGACCGCGCGACCCTCGTGGTGCGCGGCGATCGCATCGTGTCGGTCGGATCAGCCGCGGCGCCCGCGGGCGCGCGGGTCGTCGATCTGGGCGATGCGACCATTCTCCCCGGCTTCATCGACGCTCACACGCATCTCACGCTCGAGTTCCAGAAGGACTATTACCACTTCATCTACAACCGTCTGATGCGCTTTCCCGCCGAGCAGGCCATGTATGCCGCCATGTACGCGCGACGCACTCTGGAGGCGGGTTTCACCACCGTGCGCAATGTCGGCGCGGACGACTTCGTCGACGTCGGCCTGCGCAACGCCATCAATGCGGGCGTGGCCGAGGGTCCGCGCATCCTGACCGCGGTGCACGGCATCGGCTCACCCGGAGGGCATTTCGATGACTACTCCTTCCCGCCCGACAAAGTGAAGCCGTGGGGGCCAATCGAGGGCATTTGCAGCGGGCCGGAGGAGTGTCGCGAAGCGGTGCGCTACCAGATGAAGTGGGGGGCCGACCTCATCAAGATCGCCGCAAGCGGCGGTGTGCTCTCGGAAGCCGATCCTGTCGACGTGCCGCAATTGACGCTGGAGGAAATGTCGGCCATCGTCTCCGAGGCGCACAAGTGGCGCCGTAAGGTCGCGGCGCACTGCCACGGGGATGCCGCCGCGCGCATCGCCATCGAGGCGGGGGTGGACTCGATCGAGCATGGGAGTTTTCTCACCGAGGACACCCTCAAGCTGATGAAGGCGAAAGGCGTGTATCTCGTCCCCACGCGCATGGCGGTTTACTGGGTGAGCAAGCAGGCGGACGCGGGCACGTACCCGCAGAAGATCGCCGACAAGGCACGCGCGGCCGCCGCCGCCCACGGCACCATGTTCAAGGCGGCACTGCGCATCGGCGTGCCCATCGCCTTGGGCACCGACGCAGGAGTGTACCCTCACGGGATGAATGCCATGGAATTCGGGCTCATGACAGATCTCGGAATGAGCCCGGCCTTGGCGTTGCTGGCAGGCACGCGCGAGTCCGCGAAGCTGCTGGGAATCGAGGCGGAAGTGGGCACGCTCGAAGCCGGCAAGGTGGCAGACGTCGTAGCCGTGCCGGGGAGCGTGCTAGGCGACATCCGCGCAACCGAGCACCCCATGTTCGTCATGCACCTCGGCCACATCGTGCTGCAAAAGGCTGGGACATAACGCTGCGGGACTTCCTGGCGTGGCCGGGCGCGCCGGCCGCGCCGGCCTCTCTCGCGCAAGCCACTGCAGCGCCTGGGGCATTTCCCCGGCAGGACGGGGTTTGGCGTTGAAGGCGCCGTGCCGCTTCAGTACACTGCCCGGCCCGCCGGTTGCGATGCGCGCACTGCAGTCGAGCGGGGTCTCGCCAAGATTCGGGGTGTAGCTCAGCCTGGTAGAGCACTACGTTCGGGACGTAGGAGTCGCAGGTTCAAATCCTGTCACCCCGACCACTAATGTTGGGTCTTCTTGGGTGTCACTCTGACGGAGGACTGGGTGTCAGATTGGGTGTCGGCATGCCACAGTCTAATTGCTGCAACGCGGAGGCCGACTAAGGCGGGGATCAGCCCAACGGAATCCTCAGGATCAACGGGCGAAAATAAGGTTCAAATCGGGCCCCCGCTACCAGCTCGCTCATCTACTCCCGCCACGCGCAGCAACGCCGCGCCGCTCATCCCGATACGCCCCCACAGCACGCCGGCCTGCTCGAACACGGGCACCGTGCCGACTAGGCTGCGCACCGCAGCGCGCGCGGCCTCG
>VBNH01000162.1 GCA_005878095.1 Gammaproteobacteria bacterium
ATGACCCGCTTCATGGGGCGACAGTGTACTTCACCGCCGCGCCCGGGCCGGTGGATGCGCCTTAGGCCCGCCCTTGGGGGCGCTCAGGCCACCAGTTTGCGGCGCCGCCCGCTGAGGATCTCGCGCGCCATCTGGTCCGCCACCGAGTTCGTGGTGCGATTCTCGCGCCGGGCGCGCTCGAAGACCTCCGTCAGCCGCGCCGGAATACCCTGAATATCGGCGATGACCTGCTCCTCGGTGGCGCCGCCGTGGTACTCGCGCGAGACGCTGATGATGCCGCCGGCATTGATCACGTAATCCGGCGCATAGAGGATACCGGCCGCCTGCAGCGCCTGGCCATCCTGTCCCTGCGCCAGCTGGTTGTTCGCGGCCCCGGCGATGATGCGCGCGCGCAGCCGCGGGATCGACTGCGCGCTGAGCACCGCGCCCAGCGCACACGGGGCGAGCACGTCGACCTCCTCGGCGAGCACCTCCTCGACCGGCACGGCTCGGGCGCCGAACTCCTCGCACACCCGCTGCACCGCCGCCGCCCGCACGTCGGCGACGCGCAGCTGCGCGCCCGCCCCCGCCAGCAGGCCGCACAGGTGGTAGCCCACGCCGCCCACGCCCTGAACGGCGACGGTGAGACCCTGCAGATCCTGCCGGCCGAGCCTGAAGCGGACCGCGGCCTTGATACCCAGGTAGACCCCGAGCGCGGTCTTCGGCCCCGGATCCCCGCCCGCCTCGCCCGGCGCGCGCCCGAGGCCCGCGACATGGCGCGTCGCGCGCGCCACGCTCGCCATGTCGGCGATCGTCGTGCCGACGTCCTCGGCCGTGACGTAACGTCCGCCGAGGGAGTCGACGAAGCGACCGAAAGCCTCGAACAGCTGCGGCGTCTTCGCCTGGCGCGACTCGCCGATGATGACCGCCTTGCCGCCGCCGAACGGCACGCCGGCAAGCGCGTTCTTGTAGCTCATGCCCCGCGACAGGCGCAGCACATCGCACACCGCCGCCGCGGTGGTGGCGTACGGCCACATGCGGCAGCCGCCCGCGGCGGGGCCGAGCGCGGTGGAATGGATGGCGATGATCGCGCGCAGGGAGGTGGCGGCGTCGTGCCCGAAGACGATCAGCTCGTGGCCGTCGAATTCGCGCAGGTCGAAGATTTCCATGGGCGAGCTCCGGGGGCGAAGGCGCGCAGCAAGACCCCTCGAGGCTAGCTCTCTCAATCTGCACGGAACGTCACAAAAGTTGCTTCCCTGGGTCTATTGGTGAAATGTATATTCCATAAACAGTAGCATTTCGAGATGAATGATGCACCCCGACCTGGACCGGGCCGACCTGCGCATTCTGGATCTGGTCCAGCAGCACGGCCACTTCTCGGCCGCCGAGGTCGCGGAGCGCCTGGGGATGACTGCATCGACCTGCTGGCGGCGCATCAGCCGTCTCGAGGAGCTCGGCGTCATCGTCAAGCGCGTGGCGCTGCTCGATCGCGAGAAGCTCGGGCTCTCGGTCATGGTGTTCTCGCACGTGAAGGTCGCCGCTCACGGGCGCGAGGCCCTGCTGCGCTTCGAGCAGGCGGTGCGTGCGCACCCGGAGATCCTCGAGTGCTATACGCTGATGGGGGAGACGGATTTCCTGCTGCGGATCGTGTGCCGGGACATCAAGGCCTACGAGGCGTTCTTCCTCGATCACCTGTCGCGCTTTCCCGGCGTGCAGTCGGTGAACTCCTCGATTGCGCTCGCCGTCATCAAGGCGACGACGGCGCTGCCTCTGCAGCTTTGACCGGCGCGGACGGCGCGAGCTGCGCGCCGCGCTCGCCATCCGCGTACTCCGGGGCCGGATCGAGCCCCGCGCAGGTCACGATCTGCTGCGTGTTGATGAACGGACCCTTGAGCTCGCGCGGCACCGCAGCGCGCCGGCTCTTGCGCCACAGGTCGTAGATCGTCAGAGCGCCGGTCAGTGTGCCGAGGGTCGCGAAGTAGGCGCGCGGCCCGAAGGCGTGTATCAGGCTCCCCGCGAGCACCGGGCCCGCGGCGGCCGCCATGCCGTTCATCATGAGGAGCGCGCTGCTCGCGTCCACCATCTGCGCCGGCTCGAGCTTGTCGTTGACGTGCGAGACCGAAAGCGAATAGAGCGTCAGCGCCGAGCCGCTGAAGAGTGCGGTGAGAGCGAGGAAGAGTCCCCGGGGCAAAGGGCCGAAGAAGACGATGCTCGCCGCCACCAGCGTCGCGAGCGTGCAGGCGCTCGCGATCACGGTGCGCCGGTCGACGCGATCGGAGAGCCGTCCGACCGGGTACTGGGTGAGGACCGCGGCGAGAATGCTCACCGCCATGAACGCCGCCACCCCGCGCGGGCCGTTGCCGGAGAGGCGCGCATACACCGGGCCCATCGAGAAGATGATGGAGGAGATCAGTCCCGAGGCCGCGACCGCCACCACCCCGAGCGGGGAGTTGCGGTACAGGTCCCGATAGCGCACCCGGTGCGGCACGGCGGGCTCGGGCGTGTGCTGCGCGGAGGCGACGATCGGCACCATCGCGAGCGAGATCAGCGCCGAGATCAGCATGAAGGGCGCGGAGGACTCGGGGCTCGTGAGCACCAGCAGAAACTGCGCCGACCCGAGTCCGACGTACAGCACCAGCATGTAGATGGCGAGCAGGCGCCCGCGGTTCGTGCGGCTCGCGCGGTGATTGAGCCAGCTCTCGGCGACCACATAGATCCCGGCGAAACACAGGCCCGAGACCAGCCGCATCAGCGCCCAGGGGAGCGGATGCACCCAGGAGGCATGCACCAGGCTCGCGACGGAGGCGAGCGCGGCGAGCGCCGCGAAGGCCCTTACGTGCCCGACCCGCCGCAGCGCGCGCGGCGCAATCTGCGTGCCGAGGAGATAGCCCACGTAGTAGCAGGACATCACGAGCCCGGTTACGGGGGTCGGGAATCCCTCGAGCGTGGCGCGCAGCCCGAGGATCGTGCCCTGAAGTCCGGCCCCGAGCATGAGGATGCCCATGCCGAGGAGCAGCGGCCAGGTTGCGAGGAGCGGATTCACGGGCGCGGTCGGGCGGTGGGGCGATCGGACATCGCGAAAGGGGGGACATCATAAGGCAGACGGCATCGCGCGGGCGGCGCAGCGATCGTCCGTCGACGCGAGGGGCGCGAGGGTCGGCGGCCGCGGCGGCCTTTCAGTCCACCGCGAGTGCGAGCACGAGTACGCAGCGCGCCTCCCCGAGACGGGGCACGGTGAGCTCGCGCGAGCCGACGAGGCGCCAGGACGAGGGGAGCGCCTCGAGCTCCTTCTCGGGCCAGCGGCCCTTCATGGCGAGCACCCGGCTGTGCGCGGCGACGAGCCCCCTCACCTGCGCGAGGAGCTTCGGCAGCGGTGCGAACGCGCGCGCGACGACCGTGTCGAAGGCTTGCCCGGAGTGCATCGTCTCGACCCGCGCCTGAAGCGCCGTCACGTTCGCGAGCCCGAGCGTCTCCGCCACGTGCGACACGAAGCGGATTTTCTTGGCCGTGGAGTCTATGAGGGTGAAATGCCGCGCGGGATTTGCGACCGCAAGCGGCAGCCCGGGAAACCCGGCGCCGGTACCCACGTCCGCAATGCGCGCGCCGTGCAGCTCGCGCTGGATGGCGAGGCTGTCGAGCAGGTGGTGCGTCACCATGGCGCCGAGCGTGCGGACGCCTGTGAGGTTGTAGCGGCGGTTCCAGCGGGCGAGCTCCTCGAGGAGCGCGAGCAGCCGACCCGCGTCGGCATCGGTCAGGCAAACCCCGAGGCTGGCCGCATCCTCGACCAGGCGCTCGGCGGCGCTCAGCTCCACGGCACTTAAGGCTCCTTGCACGCTCATCCGCGCGATTGATCATACTTCGCAGGTGCGGCTGCTGCTGGTGGAAGACGACGCCATGATCGGCGAGGCGATCCGCGCGGGACTGAAGCGCGAGGGCTTCACCGTGGACTGGGTGCACGACGCCGCGGCCGCCGCCCAGGTGCTGCGCACCGAGCCCTTCGAGCTGCTGCTGCTCGATCTGGGTCTGCCCGGGCGCGACGGGCTCACGCTCCTGAAGGTCCTGCGCGAGCGCGGCCTCACCGTGCCGGTGCTCATCATCACGGCGCGCGACGCGGTGTCCGATCGCGTGCAGGGCCTGGATGCGGGGGCGGACGACTACCTCACCAAGCCCTTCGATCTGGACGAGCTCGCGGCGCGCATCCGGGCGCTCCTGCGCCGCAAGGCCGGCCGCTCGGCGCCGAGCATCGAGTACCTGGGCGTGGTGCTCGACCCGGCCGCGCATCGCGTTACGCGCGACGGCACCGAGATCGCACTCTCGCCGCGGGAATTCGCGCTGCTGCAACTGCTGCTCGAGCGCCCGGGAGTGATCCTGTCGCGCGCCCAGATCGAGGAGCGCCTGTACGGCTGGGGCGAGGAAGTGGAGAGCAACGCCGTGGAGGTTCACATTCACGGGCTGCGCCGCAAGCTCGGGGCGCAGTTCATTCTCACCGTGCGGGGCGTCGGCTACCGCGTGAGACCCGCGCCATGAGCTCGCTGCGTGCGCGGCTGCTGGCGTGGCTCCTCGGCGGCGTGGTGTGCGTCGGCGCCGCGGGCGGCTGGACCGTGTACCGCAACGCCTTGAGCGAGGCGGACGCCTTCTTCGACTACCACCTGCGCCAGACCGCGCTCATCCTGCGCGACCAGCCGGTCGAGTACCTGCTCGCGCCGCAGCTGCCACCGGCGGACGCGGCCTACGACTTCGTCGTGCAGGTCTGGTCGCTCGATGGCGTGCGGGTGTATCTGTCGCGGCCGCACGCGGTGCTGCCGCAGATCACCACCCTCGGATTCGCCACCGTCGCCACCAGCGAAGGGCGCTGGCGGGTGTTCGGGGTGCAGGCGCTCACCAAGGTCATCCAGGTGGCGCAGCCGATGAGCGTGCGCCAGCAGCGCGCCGCGGAGCTGGCGCTTGAGACGCTCAAGCCGTTCGCGCTGCTGCTGCCGGTGCTGGCGCTGCTGATCTGGCTGGCGGTCGGGCACGCGCTCGAGCCCCTGCAGCGCCTCACGGCGCTGCTCAGAGCGCGCCGCGTCAACGCCCTGGAGTCGCTCCCCGACACGCACCTGCCGGACGAGGTGCAGCCCTTGGTAAGCGCGCTCAACGATCTGCTCGCACGGCTGCGCGCCGCGCTGGAGCGCGAGCGCGCCTTCATGGCCGACGCCGCGCACGAGCTGCGCACACCCCTCACCGCGCTGCACCTGCAGACCGGCATACTCGCGCGGGCCAGCGGGGACCTCGAGCGCGCCGCGGCGATGCAGACCCTGTCGGCGGGCGTGCAGCGCGCCATCCGCCTCATCGAGCAGATGCTGGCGCTCGCCCGCCAGGAGCCGCGGGCCGAAGCGCAACGCGTGGCCGTGCGCCTCGATGATCTGGCGCGCGAGATCGTCGCCGAGCTCGTGCCGCTTGCCGATGCCGGCCGCATCGACCTGGGCGTCGCGGCGGCGCAGCCGGCGAGCGTCCACGGGGATCCGGACGCCCTGCGCACGCTGCTGCGCAACCTGGTGGACAACGCCGTGCGTTACACGCCCGCCGGCGGCCGGGTCGACGTAGCGGTCGAGGAGGCCGCGAGTGACACCCGCGGCGCGCGTCTCACGGTGAGCGACGACGGTGCCGGCATTCCACCCGCCGAGCGCGAGCGGGTGTTCGATCGCTTCTACCGTCGCGCCGGAACGGCGCCTCCCGGCAGCGGGCTCGGGCTGTCGATCGTCAAGACCATCGCGGCAAGCCACGGCGCGAGCATCAGCCTCGCCGACGGGCCTTCGGGCAGGGGGCTCACTGTGACGGTGAGCTTCCCGCCAGCCTCTGCATGAAGCCCGCCGCGGTCTGCAGGTACGCATCGCGGTTGGCCTTCTTCCTGAAGCCGTGCCCTTCGTCCTTCGCGAACAGATACCACACCTCACCGCCGGCGGCGCGCACGCTCCACACCAGTTGCTCGGACTCGGAGACCGGCACGCGCGGGTCGTTGGCCCCCGCCACCACCAGCAGCGGCTTCTTGATGCGCTTCGCGTTGCTCAGGGGCGAGATGCGGTTGAGAAACACCCGCATGCTGGTGTCGCGCTCGTCGCCGTATTCGGCGCGCCGCAGATCGCGCCGGTAGGCGGCAGTGTTGCGCAGGAAGGTCACGAAGTTGCTGATCCCCACGAGGTCGATGCCGCCGCGCAGCCGCTCGCCATACGCGATGAGGGAGGCGAGCGCCATGTAGCCGCCGTACGAGCCGCCCATCACCGCAACCCGCTCGCGATCGAACTGCGGCTGCACGCCGACCCACACCAGGAGCGAGCCGATGTCGCGCACCGCGTCCTCGCGCAGCACGCCGTTGTCGAGGGCGAGGAAGGTCTTGCCGTAACCGGATGAGCCGCGCACGTTGGGCGCGACCACGGCGTAGCCGAGCTCGTTGACGAGAAACTGCACGAACGGGTCCCAGCCCGGGCGGTACTGCGACTCGGGCCCCCCGTGAATGTCGATCACCACCGGGCACGGACCCGCCGTGCGCGGCCGGTAGACGTACGCCGACAGCATGCGCGCGTGGCGGGGAACGCCGCTGCGATCCCAGGTGGGGTAGTGGATGAGCTCGGGCGTCGTGAGCGTACCGAGGTCGAGTGGGCCGGGCTCGCTGCGGGTCCAGCGCTCGAGCTTGCCGTGCTCGACCTCGTAGACGTAGACATCGCGTGGCGCGACCGCCGATTCCGCCGACATCGCGAGTCTGCGCCCGCTGCGGTCGAAGCGCAGGTTGCCGATGCGACCTTCCGGCAGCCCCACGGGGGCAAGCTCGAGTTTCGCCTGGGTATCGAGTACCGTGAGGCGGCTGCGGCCGTCGTCATCGACGACGTAAGCCACGTAGCGCCCGTCGCTGCTGACGTCGAAGTCTTCCACGTCCCAGCCGCTGGCGGGCGTGACGCTGCGGCTCTCGTGTGTGACCGGATCCTTGAGTTTGAGCTGTATGAACTCCCCGTCCTCGTCGCTGAGCACGTACACGCCGCGGCCGTCGGGAGCGAACTTCGCCATGCGGATGCCGACCTTGCGGGGGCGGTCCTCGAGCGCCGTGAGTGATCCGGTCGCGACATCCGCGAGGTACAGATAACTCTCGCTGATCGAGACGTATTTCCACACCAGTAGCCGGCCGTCGTCCGCCGACCAGTCGAGCGGGTACCAGGTGTCCTCGTGCCCGCCGACCAGCAGCTGCGGCGCGGCGCCGCTGCTCACATCCGCCACGTACACGTCGTAACTGAGCGAGTCGCGGTCATTGCCGTAGAAGGCCACGCGCCGGCCGTCGTGGGCCCACACCGGGCTGCCGTGAATGAAGGCCCCGTGGGTGAGCTGGCGCACCTCGGCGCCGCCGCCGTGGTAGTACAGCTGCGCATTCTCATCGCCTTCCTGATCCTTCAGGAACACGAAGCCGCTGCCGCTGCGCGGCGCGCGCGCCCACTCGATCGGATCCTGGTAGAACGTGAGCTGCTCACGCATGCCGAGAGGGGCGGCCACGCGGTGCAGCTGCTCGCTGTCGCCGAAGCGCGTCGCGGTGAGCAGGCTCCCGTCGGCGAGCCAGTCGAGGAACGTCGCCTGCCGCGACTGCTGGTAGCGCTCGAGCCGCGCCATGAGCGCCGCATCCGCGAGCGGAATGTTCTCGAACACGAGATTGCCGCGCTCGCGGTGCGCCGGGGCGGGCTGCTGGGCGCGGGACTGGGGTGCGCACAGCACGGCGACACCCGCTGCGGCACACATGGCGAGCGCCGCCGCCAGGGAGCAGTGATCGGTCATGCCTCTTAAGCTAGCGTACAGGTTACGATGTGTACATTCGCGACACGCCATCCGCGACACAGCGCACAGGTCGACGTTCCTTGAAGCCGCGACTGTACCGACACCCGCACGGCATCTGCGCCGTCGATGCCGAGTACCTCTATCCCGGGCACGCCGCCGCGCACATCATCGAGGATGGCGGTCGCGCGGCCTTCGTCGATGTGGGCACCAACGCTTCCGTCCCCTACCTGCTGGCGGCGCTCGCGGAACTTGGCATCGCACGCGCGGCGGTCGACTACGTGCTGCTGACGCACGTGCACCTGGACCATGCCGGCGGGGCGGGGCGGCTGATGCAGGAGCTCCCCAACGCGGTGGCGGTGCTGCATCCGCGCGGCGCACCGCACATGATCGACCCGAGCCGCCTGATCGAGGGTTCGCGCGCGGTCTACGGCGAGCGCCTCGAGCAGCTGTACGGGCAGCTGCTGCCGATCCCGGCCGCGCGCGTACGCGTGGTCGAGGATGGCGAGCGGGTGCGGCTCGGGGGCCGCACGCTCGAGCTCATCCACGTGCCCGGGCACGCCTTGCACCACTACGCCGTCGTGGACCAGGCGCACGCCAGCATCTTCGCCGGCGACACCTTCGGCATCTCCTACCGCGCGCTCGACACCGCGCAGGGCGCCTTCATCACCCCGACCACGCCTCCCTCGCAGTTCGATCCGGAGCAGCTCATCGCCTCCATCGACCGGCTGCTGGCGTACCGCCCCGAGTCCATGTACCTCATGCACTTCAGCCGCGTGACCGGCGTGCCGCGGCTGGGCGAGCTGCTCAAGCCGCAGGTGCGCGAGCTGGCCCGCATCGCGCGCGCCCACGCGCAGGATCCGGAACCGGCCGCCGGCATCCGCGCCGCGATGCGCGCTCTGTGGCTCGATCTGGTGCACCGCCACGGCTGCGCGCTCAGCGATGCGGAAATCGACAAGGTCCTGGAGGGCGATCTCGAGCTCAACACCCAGGGTCTCATGGTGTGGCTCAAGCGCCTCGGCCGGCACTGAAGCGCGCGCTTGCCGCCGCCGGTGGCACGGCGTTAGGGTCTGCACGGGCTTCAGGGTCTTAAGGACGCGGTGGCGGTGCAAGCATGACTTCCAGATTCAAGGCGTTCCGCATTCATTCCGAGGGGGGCCGGATTGCCGCCCGCTTCGAGCCCGTCACGCTCGATGACCTCGCCCCCGGGGAGGTCGTGATCCGGGTCAGCCACTCCGACATCAACTACAAGGACGCGCTCGCGGCGACCGGGGCCGGCAAGATCCTGCGCCGCTACCCGCTGGTGGGCGGTATCGACCTGGCGGGCGTCGTCGAAACTTCGAGCGATGCGCGCTACCGGCCCGGCGCTGCGGTGCTCGTGACCGGCTGCGGGCTGTCCGAGACCCACGATGGCGGCTACGCGCAGTTCGCGCGCGTGCCGGGAGACTGGGTGATTCCGATACCGGAGGGACTCGACGCCTTCACCGCCATGGCGCTCGGCACTGCCGGGTTCACCGCGGCCCTCGCCATCCAGCGCCTGGAACACAACGGCCAGTCCCCGCAGCAGGGGCCGATCGTGGTCACCGGCGCCTCCGGAGGCGTGGGCAGCATCGCGGTCGACATGCTCGCCGCCCGCGGCTACCGGGTCGTGGCCGTGAGCGGCAAGGCGGCCGCGGGGGAGTACCTGAAGGAGCTCGGTGCGGCGGAGGTGCTCACCCGCCAGGACCTCGAGCTCGGCTCCCGGCCGCTGGAGAATGCCCGCTTCGCCGGCGCCATCGACAGTGTGGGGGGCGAAGTGCTTGCCTGGCTCACGCGCAGCGTGGACTTCTGGGGCAACATCGCCAGCGTCGGCATGGCGGGGAGCGCTGAACTCAAGACCACCGTGATGCCCTTCATCCTGCGCGGCGTGAACCTCCTCGGCATCAACTCCTCCGCGACGCGGCGCGAGTGGCGGCTGGCGGTCTGGAAGCGCATCGCCACCGACCTGCGGCCCCGGCACCTCGAGCGCATCGTCACGCGCACCATCGCCTTCGATGAGCTGCCGCGCGCGTTTCCCGCCTACCTCGAAGGCGCGGTCACCGGCCGCACGGTGGTGCGCATGGCCTGATGCCGCGCCCCATCCTACCCGCGAGTAGGATACGGCGCGG
>VBNH01000060.1 GCA_005878095.1 Gammaproteobacteria bacterium
GGGCGTCTATGGTCTGTCGAACGAGCTTCTCGACACACCGTGGCCGAAACTGCAGCGGGTGCGGCGCGGCTTTGAGGCGTGGCTGGCCGGGCCGCAGCCCGGATCGCCCGCCGCGCTGTTCGAGCTCCTCAATGACCGCACGCAGGCGGCGGACGACGGCGCGCTGCCGCGCAGCGGCAGCGGGCTGCCGCAGGACTGGGACCGGATCCTGTCCGCGCCCTTCGTACTGCACCCGCAGTACGGCACCCGCTGCTCGAGCGTCGTGCTGCTCGAGCCCGGCGGCCGGCTGTACTTCGCCGAGCGGCGCTTCGACCCGCGCGGCGAACCTGCCGGCGAAACTGAATTCCAGCTGAACCCCGGAGAGTGGCCGTGAGGCGCGGAACCGGCGCCGCGGGCGCGCGCTCTCACTACCAGCGGCGAGCGGCAGCGCTCGCGAGGCTCTAGAATTCCGTAGAGATGACGCAGCGCATTCCCCTGCCGCAGGCTCGTCGACGGCACAGGCGGGCCCCGGCGGTTGCCCTGTGTCTGCTCGCCTGCCCGCTCGCGCACGCCGCCGGGGTGAAAGTGGAGATCCGCGGCGTCGACGAGGAGCTGCGCGCCAACGTGCTCGTCTACCTGAGTTTCGAGCGCTACAAGAAGGGCGGCGCGGACCTCAACGCCGACACGATCGAGCGGCTGCACAACCGCGTGGAGCGCGAGGTGCAGTCGGCGCTCAGACCCTTCGGGTACTACGAGCCGCGGGTCGAGTCGAGCGTCAGCGACCTGGGCCACGACGACTGGCGCGTCACCATCAACATCAACCCGGGCAAACCGGTGCTGGTCGCGCACATCGACGTGCGCGTCGACGGGCCGGGGGAAAACGATCCGCTGTTCCAGCGCATCCTGCGGCACCTGCCGCTGCGCGATGGCGAGCGCCTCAAGCACGCCGCCTACGAGAGCATCAAGACCGACCTGCAGCGCACCGCGGCCACCTACGGCTATCTCGACGCGCGCCTCATTCGCAACGAGCTGGTCGTCGACCCGCCCAACCGCAGGGCGAACATCGGGCTCGAGCTCGATACCGGTGAGCGTTATCACTTCGGCGCCACCAGCATCCGCCAGGACGTGGTCCGCGAGGCGCTGGTACGCCGTTACCTGCGCTACCAGGAGGGCGACCCCTTCGATCTCACGCAGGTGCTGCGCACCCAGTTCGCCCTCGACGACTCGCAGTACTTCTCCAACCTCGAGGTGCTGCCCGGGGATCCCGATCGCAGCACGCACATCGTGCCGGTGAGCATCCACGCCGACCCGAGCCGGCGACACCGCTACTCGTTCGGCGCCGGCTATGCCACCGACACCGGCCCGCGCGGCACGCTCGGCTTCGAGGACCGGCGCATCAACTCGCTCGGCCACAGCTTCAGCGTCGAGGTGCAGGCGGCGCAGGTGACGCGCTACAGCCTGCAGAGCCGCTACAACGTGCCGATCGGCGACCCGGCGGTCGAGAAACTCACCCTGGCGGGCACGGTCGAGCAGCGCCAGCTCGCCGACGTGACCACACATACCTTCTCGCTGGGTCCGAGCATCACCGAGGTCACGGGCAGCTGGCAGCACGTGTGGCTGGTGACCGCAATGCGTACCACCAGCGACCTGCCGCTCGGAGCGGAGTTCCTCCCCGGTGCGCATACCGACCGCCTGCTGGTGCCGGGAGTCGACCTCGCTTCGGTCCCCAAGGGGTATCTGGGCGAGGCGCTGTTCGAGCACCCGTTCTTTGCCGAGCTGCGCGGCTCGCACGCCACGCTGGGCTCGGATGCCAACTTCATCCAGCTGCACCTGCAGGCCGAGCGGGTGTTCCGGCTCGGCAAGAAATGGCATCTGCTGCTGCGCGATGAGGTGGGCGCGAGCCTCGTGTCGCGCTTCAGCCAGCTGCCGACCGTGTTCCGCTTCTTCGCCGGCGGCGACAACAGCGTGCGCGGCTTCGCCTACAATGATCTGTCGCCGACCGAGGCGGTATGCACCCAGGACCCGACCACCAAGCAGTTCCTGCGCAATCCCGACGGCAGCTGCCAGCGGATCGACCAGTACATCAAGGTCGGCGGCAAGGACGTGATCACCGGCACCGTGGAGGTGATCCGCGTTCTGCCCAACAATTTCGGGATCGCCGCCTTCTTCGACTATGGCAACGCCTTCGACAGCTTCGCGCAGCTCGCCCGCAAGTGTTCGCCGGCGGCCGCTCAGCAGCAGCAGTGTAGCTCGCTGCAGTATTCGGTCGGCATTGGCCTGCGGGTGCGCCTGCCGGTCATGACGCTCGGGGTGGATATCGCCGAACCGCTGTCGAGCAGCTTGCGCTGGGATGCCACCGCGCAAGTGTTCAGGTCCGTGCGCCCCGGCCCGCGACTGCACATCAACTTCTCGCCGAAGCTGTAGCGATGTTCGGCCTGCGCCGCCTGTTGCTGGTCCTCGCCTGCGTGGCAGTCGTCGTGGCCATCGTGGCGCCGGCGGCGCTCGTCTGGTCGGCGCTCTACACCACCGGCGGCCTGCAGTTCGTGATCCGCCACCTGCCACACCGGGTCGGTCCCGTGCAGCTCGACATCGTCGGGGTGCGCGGCACGGTCGCCGACGGCCTGAGGGTCGAGCGCGTGGAGATCGATCACGAGCTGGTGCACCTGAAATTCGAAGGCATCGCGGGCCGCGTCGCCCTCATGCCGCTGCTGCTGCAGACCCTGCGCGTCACACACGGGTCGGTGCGCAGCGCGCTCATCGAGGTGAAGCGCCGCACCCGGCCGGGCATCCCCGGGCCGCCGGTGTTCATGCCGCGCTGGCTGATCATCAGCGCGGAGCAGGCGCACGTGGACAGCGCGACGCTCACCGTCTACAACGGCTTTCGTCTGCGGGCCACCGGCATCGAGAGCGCCGCGGTCCTGCGTCACCGCGTCATCCGCTTCTTCCAGGCCGACGGGATGCTGGGAGACGAGGCGCGCGTCAGCGCCATCGGCGAGCTGCGCGCCACCGATCCGCTCGGCATGGAGGTCAAGGGCAGCGTGCGGTGGAGCCCGGCCGGGCAGCCCCCCTGGGTGGTCGCCGGCAGCGCCCGGGGCGATCTCAACGTCCTCAGCATCGTCGCGCATACCGAGAATCCGTTCCGCGCCGACGTCACCGGGCTGTTGCACGACCTGACCAGCCAGTGGCACTGGGCGGCCGATGCGGTGGTGCGGGATTGCGATCTGCGCGCCTGGGGCGTGCGCACTCCGCTCGCCGGCATCACCGCTCACCTCGCCGCCTCCGGTGACGGCGCGGGCTTCAGTGCCCACGGACCCGTCAATCCCACCGGACTGCGCGCCGGGGTGTTCGAGGCGCAGTTCTCCGGCAGCTACGCGCAGCGCGTGCTGACCGCGAGGCACGTGGAGCTGCGCCACCCAGGCTCGGGGGCCCTGCTGCGCGGCGCCGGCACCATCGGCATCGACGGGCCGCGACTCGACCTCACCGGCGAGCTGAGCGAGTTGCGCTGGCCGCTCGTGGGCCCTGAGCCGGCGCTGCGCAGCGCGTCCGGCTCCTTCACCCTCGAGGGCGTGCTGCCGTATCGCGTGCGCTTGAGCGGCAGCGCGCGCGTGGGCGATCTGCCGCTGATGCCGGCACAAGTGAGCGGGACACTCGGCAAGGACAGCTTCGCGTTCGACAGCGCGCAGATCGAGCTGTTCGGCGGTCACGCGAGCGTGAGCGGGGAGCTGGTGTGGTCCCCGCTCGCGAGCTGGTCGGTCCTGGGTCACGTGAGCGGCATCAACCCGGGCGCGCTGCGCGCGGATCTGCCCGGCAGCGTCAGCTTCGCGCTCGGGGCATCGGGGCGCGGCTTCAACGCCACGGGTGATCTCACCGCCTCGTTCAGCACCCTGAGCGGCAAGTTACGCGGCGTGGCGGCGAGCGGCTCCGGCACCGTGACACGCTCGGGAAACACCTGGGGCTTCAGTGCGGTGCGCGTCGGGCTGGGAACCGCGCGCGTCGCGCTGGATGGGCACATCAACCAGCGCATGGATCTGCGCTTCGCCGTTTCCGCCGAGGACCTGGGCCTGCTGGCACCCGGCACCCGCGGTGAGCTCAAGGCCTCCGGGACCGTGGCCGGCACGCTTGCCGATCCGGTGATCGTCGCCACGGCCCACGGCGCGGACCTCGATTACCAGGGCATCAAGCTCGAGAGGGTCGACGCGGACGTGAGCTTCGATCCCGGCGCATCCGCTCAGGAGTCGAAAATCGACGCGCGCCTGCGCAAGCTGAGCTACCGGGACCGTACGCTCGAGAGCGTCACGCTCTCTCTCAGCGGTCCGCCGGCTGCCTACCAGGTGCACCTGGCGCTCGCCGCCACCGGTCTCAGCGCGAGCGCCGCGGCGCGCGGGGCCTACGCGCACGGAACCTTCACCGGCGAGCTCAACGCGCTCGCCGTCAGCGGCCACGAGTCGCTGCACCTGTCGCTCGAGCGCCCGGTGGCATTCACCGCGGCGCCCGATCACGTGCGGCTGGAATGGCTGTGCCTGGTGGGCACGCCCGGCAGCGTGTGCGCGGATGGGGAGTGGAGTGCGGCGGCCTGGTCGGCGACCGTCATGACGAACCAGCTGCCGCTCAACACGCTCACCGCCGGCATGACGCCCGCGGTCGAATATCTCGGCACCGTCAGCGCACTCGCGCGCCTCTCGGGCGGCGCGGACACCCCGCTCCTGGGAACGCTACGGGCCGAGCTCACCGATGCCGAGCTCGCCCACAAGCTCGCGAGCCACCGGATCGAGCACACCCGCATCGGCTCCGGCACGGTGACGCTGAACGCGACCCCGGCGCTCGTCAGTGCCCAGGCGGATTTCGGCGACGGGGAGGTCGGCACGCTGCACGGCCGGCTCGAGGCACAACGCACCACCGCGCGGGCAACATCACCTGGCGAACCGCTGGCGCGGGGAACAGCGCAAGTGGCAACGCCGGCGCGGGGAACAGCGCAAGTAGACACGCCGGCGCCTTGGCAGGACATGCCCCTCAGCGGCGAGCTGCACGCGCAAACGGCCGAGCTCGGCCTCGTGTCGCTGTACGAGCCGGACATCGACCGCGCCGCCGGCCACTTCAACGCGGATGTCCGGCTGGCCGGCACCGCCGGGATGCCGCAACTTTCCGGGGCGCTCAAGGTGAGCGACGGCGAGATCGATGTCTACCAGGTGAACCTCGCCCTGCGCCAGCTGCAGCTCGATGCGCGCCTGAGCGAGGCGGGATTCGATTTCAACGGTGGTGCGCACGCCGGCGCGGGCAGCGTCACGGCCAGCGGCCACCTCGAATGGCGAGCGCTGCTGCCGTACGGGAAGTTTCATCTGCAGGGCACCAACCTGCGGGTCGCGGACGTTCCGGAGGCGCAGATCGACGCCTCCCCGGATCTGGACTTCAACGTCGCCGGGCGCCGGATCGAAGTGACCGGCAAGGTCACGGTGCCGTACGCGAAGATCCAGCCCAAGGACTTCGCCGACGCCGTGCGCGCCTCGCCGGATGAAGTGATCGTCGGCAGCGAGGAAGAGGATCCGACCAAGCGCCTGGAGGCGATGAGCACCATCACGCTCGGCCTCGGCGAGCGCGTGAACATCGACACCTCGGGACTCACCGGCCGGCTCACCGGCAGCATCACCATCCGCAGCGGCTACGACGCCATCACGCGCGCGACCGGGGAGCTGTCGGTGGCCGAGGGCAAGTACACCGCCTACGCGCGCAAGCTCGACATCGAGCGCGGCCGCCTGATCTTCACCGGCGGCCCGATCGATAATCCGGGCATCGACCTGCGCGCCGTCAAGGAATTCCCCGACGTCAAGGCCGGCGTCAACGTCCGCGGCACGCTGCTGCAGCCGCACATGACGTTCTTCTCCGATCCGCCGCTGCCGCAGTCGCAGGTGGTGTCCCTCATCCTCGCCGGCGGGTCGCTGGAGTCGGCGCAGAACCGCCCCACCGGCAACAGCGGCGCGGGCACTGCGGCGCTGGCGCAGGGCGGCGCGATCCTGGCGCAGCAGCTCGGTTCGCGCGTCGGCATAGAGGACGTGAGTCTCGAGTCCGACATCACCAACGAGACCTCACTGGTGCTCGGCCGCTACCTGTCGCCGCGCCTGTACGTGAGTTACGGCATCAGCCTCACCCAGCAGCTCAACACGCTCAAGCTGCGCTACACCCTCGGTGATCACTGGACCGTCAGGACCGAGGTGGGCCAGGCGCGCGGCGCCGACCTGGTGTACTCCATAGAAAAGTAGCGGCGCCGGCTGAGCGCTATTTCGAGCAGTCGCCGATGCGCCGCCCCGTCATCTTGACGGTCATCGGGCCCTGATCGGTCTGCGAGCGGATGGCCGCCTGGAACGAGTCGGAGGAGAACGTGCCCTCGAAGTGGGTGGTGGCACGCTGGCACTGCATGACGAACTTCACCTTGTCGCCCGCCACGCTGTGCTCGGTCATCTTGCAGCTCGGGTCGTTGCCGCGCCCCTGCGACAGCTGCTTGCCCACCTGCTTGAGGTCCACATCGGTGATGCACTGCTGCTGCGTCCGCGGTTTCTGCAGTCTCGCCAGGTAGCCGGGCGGCAGGCGCTTCTGCATTTCCGGCGCCAGCGTCACCTGCGAGGTGGACACGAACTCGTACTTGCCCGGCTTGAGGTTCACGGCCTGGGCGAACAGCGCGCCGCACATGGCGGCGGCGGCGAGCGCCGCGGCCCGGGCCGCGCCTGTGGGGCGTGGTGAATGCATGCTCATCCCTTCGCGGTTGGGCGCTGCGCGCGGGCGCCGGCCAAGCGGGCATTGTAGCGCCGCGGGTGTCGCCCGGCCCGCGCCCTTGACTCTTGTGCATTAAAATGCACAATGTGCGCATGTTTATGCGCAGGCACACGCAGCAGTGCTGAGCGACGCCCACCAGCTGGAGCGGCGCGGCGCCATCGTGCGCCTGCTGCGCGACGGCCTGGTCCGCAAGCAGGCCGATCTGGTGCGTCTGCTGAAGAAGGAAGGTCACGGCGCGACCCAGTCCTCCATCAGCCGCGACCTGCGCGATCTCGGGGTGCTCAAGGCGAGCGGCCGCTACGTGCTGCCGCCGGATGAGCTCGCGCGCGCCAACGGCGACTTCGGCACCCTGGCGCAGTTCGTGCGCCAGCTGCGGCGCGCCGGCCCCTCGATCACGGTGCTGCGCACCACCATCGGCGCCGCGCAGAGCGTCGCCGTGGCCATCGACAAGGCCGAGTGGCCGGAAGTGGCCGGCACCCTCTCGGGCGATGACACCATATTCATCGCCACCGCCAACGCGCGGGCGCAGCAGGAGCTCATCAGCCGCCTGCGCGCGCTGTTCCGCGTCTGATCATGTCCAACACCGCTGCACACACGGGCGCCACGCCCATCGTGCTCGCCTACTCCGGAGGCCTCGACACCTCGTTCCTGGTGCCGTGGCTTACCGAACACGAGCGCCGTCCGGTGATCACGGTCACCGTCGACACCGGCGGCATCGACCGGGAAGCTGCGCGCGCGCTCGGCGCGCGCGCCCGCGCGCTCGGCGCGGTGGCGCATCACCAGCTGGAGGCCCGCGCGGACTACTTCGAGCAGGTGCTGCGCTTCCTCATCATGGGCAACGTGCGACGCGGGCAGCTGTATCCACTGTGCGTCGGCGCGGAGCGCGTCATGCAGGCGCAGACCATCGCACGCCTGGCGCGCAAGCTCGGGTCCGACACCGTCGCCCACGGCTGCACGGCCGCCGGCAACGACCAGGTGCGCTTCGAGGTGGCGCTGCGCACCCTCGCGCCGGATCTCAGGGTGCTGGCGCCGGTGCGGGACGAGGCCTTCAAGCGCCAGGACGAGCTCGAGTATCTGCAGCAGCGCGGGCTGCCGGTGCCGCCCACGGGAGCGAGCTATTCGGTCAACCGCGGACTGTGGGGCGTGACCATCGGCGGGCGCGAGACGCTCACCTCCGCCGGCAGCATCCCCGATGAGGCCTGGCTCCTCACCCGCGATGCATTCACGCGCCCGCGTCCCGCCGAGCGTCACGTGCTCGGCTTTCGGGCCGGCCGGCCGGTGGCGCTCGATGGCAAGGCGGACTCCCCGGTCGGGATCATCGAAGCGCTCGAGACTCTCGCGGCGCCGTTTGGCATCGGCCGCGGGATTCACCTGGGCGACACCATCATCGGCACCAAGGGACGCGTGGCGTTCGAGGCCCCGGCGGCGGAGGTGCTGCTCAGCGCGCACCGCGAGCTCGAAAAGCTGGTGCTCACCGGCCGGCAGCAGCGCATCAAGGAGCTCCTCGCGCAGCCCTACGGCGATCTGGTGCACGAGGGCCAGCTGCTCGATCCGGTGTGTCGCGACATCGAGGCGCTGCTCTTGAGCTCGCAGCAGCGGGTGACGGGCGAGGTACACCTGCTGCTGCGCAGCGGCAGCGTGTTCGTCGAGGGGGTGCAGTCGCCGTTCTCGCTGCTCGCCGCCTCGCGGGGCGTGTACGGCGAAGCGGCCGGCGAGTGGTCGGCCAGCGACTCGCTCGGGTTCTCGCGCATCGCAGCGCTCCCGGGCGTGTTCTATACCCGCGCCGGCGAGCGCGCGGCGGCGCTCTCCGAGGAGCAGTAGCCATGCTCGGCGACATGCGCAGCGTGGTGGTCGACAAGCTGGCCTCGGTGACCCAGGCGTGCGCTCTGTCGCACGAGGTGCGCATCGCCGCCGACATTCCCGCCGAGGAAGGCGTCGTCATCGTGGTCGAGGTCCTCAACAACAAGCCGACCTACAACACCCTCGAGCTGACCAGCGGCCGCATGGCCAAGCTCGGCAAGGGCGACGTGGTCGCCGGCGCGCTCGGCCACCGCCAGGCGCTGTTCGGCTACTCCGGTCACGTGCCCGCGACGCTGCAACCCGGGGACGTCATCCAGATGCTCAACATCGGCGGCGTGCTCGGGGTGTGCGACTCCATCAACCCGGAGAAGGGCAAGCCGTTCGACTGCCGGGTGCTGGGCGTCGCGCTCAACTTTCCCTATCTGGGCGAGCGCATCGGCGTACCCGCCCGCGTGGGTCACAAGAGGCTCGACGCCAACGCCGCGCTCGACACGCGCGGGGTGCCGGTGGTGGCGCTCGCCGGCACCTGCATGGAAGCCGGCAAGACCGCCGCCGCCTGCGCGGTGATCACCCGCATGCGCCACCGCGGCCTCACCGTCGATGCCTTCAAGGCGACCGGCGTCTCACTGCGCCGCGACATCCTCGCCATGGAGGACGCGGGTGCCCGCCGCTGCGCGATTTTCACCGATCTGGGCGTCGTCACCACCACACGCACCAACGGTCCGGCGCTCACCCGCACCATGCTGAGCGAGCTCGCCTCCGGCAAGCCCGACGTGGTGGTGTTCGAGCTCGGCGACGGCATCCTCGGCACCTACGGGGTCGATGCGATCCTCGAGTGTCCCGACATCCGCACCGCACTCAGCGCCGTCATCCTGTCGGCGAACGATCCGGTCGCGGCCTGGGGCGGCGTGAAGCTGCTGCGCGAGCGCTTCCTCATCGAGCCGTGCGTGGTCACGGGCCCCTCCACCGACAACCAGGGGGGGGTCGAGATCATCACCACCCAGATGGGCGTGCCGGCCTGCAACGCCATCGGCAACGGCGCGGCGCTCGGCGACCGGGTGATCGCGGCGCTCGGACTCGCGCCGGCGGCGGTGCAGTGAGCGCCATCCCCGCCGTGGTGCTCGGCGGCACCGGCTACGTGGCCGGCGAGCTGCTGCGCCTGATCGCCGCGCATCCGCGCTTCGAGCTCGCGGCGGTGATGTCCGACAGCCAGCCAGGCGAGCCGCTGGCGGCGGCGTTCCCGCACCTGGGCGGCGCCTACCCGGATGAGCGCTTCAAGTCGCAGGCACAGACGCAGGAGATCGTAAGTGCGGCGCGCGTCTCGGCCGTGTTCTCGGCCGCCCCGCACGGAGCCTCCGCGGCGCTCATCGACGCGCTGCTCAGGACCGCGGAGCGCGCCGGAACACAGCCGCGCATAGTCGACATCTCGGCGGATTTCCGCTACGCCACGCCGGAGGCCTACGCCGCGGTCTACCGGCAGCCGCACGCGGCTCCCGCGCGCCTGGCGCAATTCAGCTGTGCACTGCCCGAGCACCTGCGCGAGCTGCCGACCGCGCACGTCGGCCATCCCGGCTGCTTCGCTACCGCGATCCTGCTCGCGAGCGTGCCGCTGCTCGCCGCCCGCCTGGTGGCGCCGACGCTGTTCGTGAGCGGCGTCACCGGCAGCACCGGCTCGGGGCGCAGACCCGTGGAGGGCACGCACCATCCGCTGCGGCACGCGGATCTGTACAGTTACGGCGCGCTCAGGCATCGGCACGTGCCGGAAGTGACGGCGTGCGCGCGCGCGGCCTGCGGGGTGGACGCGCACTTCGCCTTCGTGCCGCATTCCGGGCCGTTCGCGCGCGGCATACACGTGACGGTGCAGGCGCAGCTCGCCCGCGCGCTCGACAGTGCGGGGCTGCTGGCGGCGCTGCGCGAGTTCTACGCGCGCGCTCCCTTCGTGCGGGTCGAGAGCCAAGCGCCGCGCATCAAGGACGTGGCGAGCAGCAACTACGCGCACCTGTCGGGGGCGGTCGCGGGCGGCACCGTGGCGGTCCTGTGCGCCATCGACAATCTCAACAAGGGGGCCGCCGGCGGCGCGGTGCAATGGATGAACCGCATGTTCGACCTGCCGGAGACCACCGGTCTCACGGCACCCGCGCCGGGCTGGACCTGAGGGCACGGGAATGCCGAAGCAGAAACCGGCGCGCACGACGCCCGACGGCGGGATTCAGGCGGCAGCCCGGGCGCGGGATTTTCTCGCCCCGGTATTTGCGCAATACCCGCTGGAAGTCGCTTCGGCGCAGGGCGTCTGGCTCACCAACAGCCTGGGGGAGCGGGTGCTCGATCTGTACGGCGGACATGCCGTCGCCGGCCTCGGGTATGCGCATCCGGCCTGGACGGCGGCGCTCGCGCGCCAGGCCGAGGCCTGTCAATTCCAGAGCAACGCGGTCGCGATGCGGGTACGCGCGCGCGCCGCGCGGCGCCTGGTGCGCTTCTCGCGGCTGCCCTTCGCCAGCGTGTTCCTCGTCAACAGCGGCGCCGAGGCGAACGAGAACGCGCTCAAAGTGGCGCTGCGCATGACGGGCCGGCCGCACGTCGCGGCCATCGAAGGCGGTTTTCACGGCCGCACCGCTGCGGCGGGCGCGGTGACCTGGGGCGCGCAGGCGAAATGGTACGGGTTTCCGCGCACGCCCTTCGAGGTGAGTTTCATCCCGCGCGGCGACACGGCCGCCATCCGCGCCGAGGTCACGAAGCGTACCGCGGCCGTGATCGTCGAGCCCGTGCAGGGGCTCGCCGGGGCGGTGGCTCTCGGTGCGCCGTTCCTCGCCGCGCTGCGCGCGCGCTGTGATGAGGTCGGCTCGCTGCTGATATTCGATGAGGTGCAGTGCGGCGTCGGCCGCACCGGGCAGCCCTTCGCCGCCAACCTCTACGGCGTGCGGCCCGACATGCTCACCACCGCCAAAGCGCTCGGCAACGGCTTTCCCTGCGCCGTGCTCATGCTGTCGCCGCTGGTGGCCGCCTCCGTCAAGCCGGAATCCCTCGGCACCACCTTCGGCGGCGGACCGATGGCGTGCGCGGCGATCGAGGCGGTCATCGCAGCCATCAGGAACGAGCGGCTGCTCGAGCGCGTGCGACGCGTAGGCGCGTATATCCGCAGGAGCTGTGTCCTCGGCCCGGTCACCGCGCACCAGGGCGCGGGCCTGCTCGTCGGGCTGCGCACGACGCGACCGGCGAAGGAAATCCAGGCCGAGCTCCTCGAATGCTGCATCCTCGCCGGCACGGCCAACGACCCGCACGTCCTGCGCCTGCTGCCGCCGCTCATCCTCGAGGAGCAGCACGTCGACCTGCTGCGCGACGCGCTGCGCGATCTGCCCGCATGAAGCGCTTTCTCGATCTCGCGGACTTCGAGCGCGACCAGGTGCTGTCGCTCCTGGAGCTCGCGCGGCGCCTGGAAAAGCAGCCCGAGCCGCGCGCGCTGGCCGGCAGGATCCTGGGGCTCCTGTTCTTCAATCCCTCGCTGCGCACGCTGGCATCCTTCCAGGCCGCCATGGCGCGCCTCGGCGGCAACTCGTTCGTCATCACCGCGGGGCAGGGCAGCTGGCAACTCGAGACTCGTCCGGGGGTGGTGATGGATGGCGCAGCCGCCGAGCACGTGCGCGAGGGCATCCCGGCGCTCGGCGCCTATTGCGACGCCCTCGGCATCCGCGCCTTCGCCGCCGGCCGGGACCTGGCGAGCGATCTGGCCGACACCACCTTCAACGCCATGGCGAGCCTCACCGACAAGCCGCTCATCAATCTCGAGTCCGCGGTCAACCATCCCTGCCAGGCGCTCGCCGACTGGAAGACGCTGGATGATCTCGCGGTGCCGCGCGCCGGACGCTTCGTGCTGTCGTGGGCCTACCACCCGCGCGCCCTGCCGCTGGCGGTGCCGGCGGCGGCGCTGCACATGGCGGCGCTGCGCGGCATGGAAGTCATCGTGCTGCGTCCCGAGGGCTTCGCGCTTCCCGGTGCCATCATGGAACGCGCGCGGCGCGCGGCGGCGGCTTCCGGCGGCTCGGTGCGCGAGACCGCCGAGCGCGAGGACGCGCTCGCCGGCGCCGAGGTGCTGTATGTAAAGGAGTGGGGCGCGACCGCCTGCTACGGCGACAGCGAAGCGGATGCCCGCCTGCGCAGCACGCTCACCGGCTGGTGTGTGCGCAATGACTGGTTCGGGATCACGGCGCGCCAGTGCCGCGTGATGCACTGCCTGCCGGTGCGACGCAATACCGCCATCGCCGATGAGGTGCTCGATTCCGCGCGCAGCGTGGTGCAGCGCGAGGCCTACAACCGTCTGCCGGTGCAGATGGCCGTGCTCCATCAGATGCTCAAGCCCTGAAGCTGCGGAGCTCCCTCATGATCATGCATCGAAGCGATCAGGCTCTCGCCATCCGCGCCCTGAGGAGCGCCGCGCCCTACATCCGCATGTACAAGGGCAAGACCTTCGTGGTGAAGGTGGGGGGCGGGGTGTTTGCCGACCCGCCGGCGACGCGGGTGCTGGTGGAGCAGATCGCGATCCTGCACCACTTCGGCGTGCGCGTCGTGCTGGTGCACGGCGGCGGGCCGCAGCTCACCGAGCTGTCGGCCGCGCTCGGTGTGCCGACGCGCATGGTGGACGGGCGGCGCGTCACCGACCAGCGCTCCATCGACGTGACCGCGATGGTGCTCAACGGCCTGATCAACACGCGCGTGCTCGGCATGTGCCGTGACCTCAGTATCGAGGCGGTCGGGATCAGCGGCGTGGATGCCGGGCTGGTGCGGGCCCACAAGCGAGCGCCGGTGAGACTCGGCGCGGACGGCGAACTCATCGACTTCGGTTTCGTCGGCGACATCGACGCGGTCGACACCACCGTGCTCAGAAAGCTCCTCGACAACGGCCTCATGCCGGTGGTGAGCCCGTTGTCGGCGGATGAGTCCGGGACGCTGCTCAACATCAACGCCGACACCGTGGCGGCGGCCCTCGGGGCAGCCCTGCAGGCGGAGAAGCTGATCCTGTGCACCGGCGCGCCCGGGATCCTCGGCAGCGTCGATGACCCGCGCTCGCTCATCTCCTACACCGACCTCAAGGGACTGAGGCGCCTGCGCGACGAGGGCCACATCGCCGCCGGCATGCTGCCCAAGGCGAAGGCCATCGAGGACGCCATCCGTGGCGGCGTGCGCCGGGTACACGTGGTGTCGTACCAGTCTCCGGAAGGGATCCTCGGCGAGGTATTCACCAACGAGGGCACCGGCACGCTGATCGTCGCCGATGTCAACGCGCTCACACCCGCTGAGCAGCAGAGCACGCCATGACGCGGCTGTGGGACAAGGGCGCGCCGCTCGATGAGCAGGTGCTGCATTACACCGCGGGCGAGGACTACGCGCTGGATGAGCGTCTGGTGCCGTACGACGTGCGCGCCTCGATCGCGCACGCCGCGATGCTGCACGCCCAGGATCTGCTGACGAGCGCGGACTTGATCGCCATCCGCGCGGGCCTCACCGCTCTGGCGGAGGAGCACGCGCGCGGCGAGTGGCGCATCGAGCTCGCCGACGAGGACGGCCAGACGGCACTCGAGCGGCGCCTGACCGAGCGCATCGGTGCCGCCGGCGCGCGCATTCACCTCGGGCGCTCGCGCAACGACCAGGTGCTCACCGCGCTGCGCCTGTACCTGCGCGAAGCCGTCGCGGCGCTCGCCAGCGGCGCGCTCGCGGTCGCCGACGCCCTCGATGAGCTCGCCTCGCGCGAGCAGGGCACGGCGCTCCCGGGCTACACCCACCAGCAGCAGGCCATGCCGAGCTCGGTGCCGCTGTGGGCCGGAGGTTTTGCGGCGGAGCTGCGCGACGACGCGGCCGGCCTCGGCGCGGTGCGCCGCCGTATCGATAAGAGCCCGCTCGGCTCGGCGGCGGGCTACGGCACGCCCGGGCTCCCCATCGACCGTGAAGCCACCCGCAGCAGCCTCGGATTCGCCACCGTGCACCAGCCCGTCACCGCGGTACAACTCTCGCGCGGCAAGGCCGAAGCGCAGCTGTTGTTCGAGATCACGCTGCTCCTGCAGGATCTCGGGCGCTTCGCCGCCGACGTGCTGCTCTTTGCCACCTTCGAGTTCGGCTTCGTCACGCTGCCGGAAGGCTTCACGACCGGCTCCTCGATCATGCCGCAGAAGCGCAACCCGGACGTGTTCGAGCTGATCCGCGGCCGCTCCGCCAGCGCGCAGGCGTGCCTCACCGAGGCCCTCGGCGTGTGCGCCAAGCTCCCCTCCGGCTACCACCGCGACCTGCAGCTGCTGAAGTTCCCGCTGTTCCGCGGCATCGATCTGGCGCTCGCGACCCTCGCCATCCTGCCGCCGGCCATCGGGGCGCTGCAGTTCCGGCGCGAGGCCATCCGGCTCGACCCGGCGATTCACGCCGCCGAGGAGGTCAACCGTCTGGTGGTCACGGAGGGCATCCCGTTCCGCGAGGCCTACCAGCGCGTGGCGGCGAAACTGAAGCGTTAGGTTAGCCGGCGCCCGCGCGACAGCCTCGCGGGGCGGGTTGCAAGCGCCCGCGCCACAGCGCACGCTCGCGCCGCGATGACCAGGGTGTTGGGAATCTCCGGTAGCCTGCGGCGCGGCTCCTACAACAGCGCGCTGCTGCGCGCCGCCGCCCGTCTCATGCCCGAGGAGTCGACGCTCGACATCGCCAGCCTGCGCGGCATCCCGCTCTACGACGGCGATGTCGAGGCGCAGGGCATCCCCGCCGCGGTGAGCCAGCTGAAGGAAGCGATCATCGCCGCCGACGGAGTGCTGCTCGTGACCCCGGAATACAACAACAGCATCCCGGGGGTGTTCAAGAACGCGATCGACTGGCTGTCGCGTCCGTCGTCGGACATCAAGCGGGTGTTCGGCGGACGACCGTTCGCCATCATGGGTGCCTCTCCGAGTGCCTTTGGCACCACCCTCAGCCAGGCCGCGTGGCTCCCGGTGATGCGCACGCTGGGCACCCAGACCTGGTTCGGCGGGCGACTGCTGGTCGCGCGCGCCGGCGGCGTGTTCGGTGAAGGAGGCGCCCTCAAGGACGCCGCAGTCGAGGAGCAGCTGAAGCAGTTTCTCGCCGGCTACGTGAGCTTCCTGCGCTCACGCCGGGGTTGACGGGCCGGCGGCCGCAGGCACGCGGGCCAACACCGATGGCCCAAGCGCGAGCGGTCAGGAATTCATCTCGCGGCTCCCGGTGCGGTGCGCAGCGTCGATACCTCAGCGCGCACTACGCGCCGAAAATGAAGCGGCTACCGGTATACGAGCGGATGAACTTGTCCGGCATCTCCGCTCGCAGGATGTCGATGAACACTTCCCCGGTGCAGTGCATCGGGATCACGTGGTCGGGGTTGATCTCTTTCAATGCCGCCACGGTTTCGCGCACATACTCCTCCTTGTGTGGCGCGAGGTGCAAGCCGCCCATCACCGCGTGCACGGTCTTCACCCGGGAAATCTCCATCGCGCGTCTCACTGTGTTCACGACCCCGCGGTGACTGCACGAAGTGAGCACGACGAGGCCGCGGTTCTTGACGTTGAAGCAGGTCGCCAGCTCGTGCGCGAAATCGTCGGGGACGACGGTAGCGGCGCGTTTGTCCGCGGGAAGTCTGTCGGGAAAGCAGCCGACTCCGTTCTTGACCCCGACGGTCATGCGCGTAGGTGACAATACCTTCTCGAAGGAAGCGGCTTGGATGTGACCGGTCGTGAAGGCGTGGCCGGCAACGATCGCGGGCGTCTCGGCGAACACGACTTTCAGTTTCGCGTCGGCGAGCGCCTTGCGATCCAGCGCGCCGAAGTCCTGCGTCTGGCCAATCGTCAGCTCGCGAGTGCAGAAGCACTCTTCCCCGCCCAGATACAGCGGCAGGCCGGCCCGCAGCCTGGCGCGATTGTCATGCAGGAAACCCGCCAAGCCGCCGAAGTGGTCGTAGTGACCGTGGCTGAGGATCAGCGCATCGAGGTTCTCGGGTGCGATCCTCAGCATAGACAGGTTGTTGTTGAGAGTCCCGGAAGTGAAACCGAAGTCGAGCAGCACGTTGCGGCTCTCGGCGCCGCGTCTGGACTCAACGTGCAGCGAAAGCCCGAACTCTTCGAGCAGGGACTTTCCTGCGGGGGGCATTCCGAAGCGTTGAACCTCGACCGCTCCGACTTTCATGCCGGGCGCGAGCGCCAGCTGGAAGCTGTCGGTGACCACCCGCACGGCAAGGTAATCGACCTCCGGCACCGGCCCGGCGAGCGCCTCGGCCCGTGCCCGCTCGGCTCCTCCCAGCAGCGCTGCCACCAGTGAACTGAAGGCTGCCGCTCCACCGGCACACAAGACTTCGCGCCGGGAGACTCCCGATGCGTTGCTGAGGTCTGACTCGTGATTGCTGTATGGCATGACCTGCTCCCCTGTGGATCTGTGTCCTGTGTGGATCTGTGTCTCCTGTGGATCTGTGTCCCTGTGGATCTCTAGTCCCCTGTAATCCATAGCCGCGTACTAGGCGAGCTGCATCGCCGCCGCCAGGGGCCCCGCCTGCTCGCCGACGATCAGGTGCAGCACCCCGGGCGCCGCCCTCATGACGGCGGCCACCCCCGCCCGCTTCGCCGCCGCCTCGTCGAAGCGACCCGGGTCGGCGAGCCTGATGCGCAGGCGCGTGTGGGCGAGCGCCTCCAGCTCGCGCACGTTGGCGCGCTCACCGAGCGCCGCCAGAAGCCGCGCTGCCGTCGCGCGCAGCGCGGGGTCGGAAGCGGCCGCGGCAGCGCTCGCCGGGCTGCGCACAGCGGGTGCCGGCGCGGGGACAATGCCGGCAGCCGCGCCCGAGGCGCGCAGGTAGTCTTCCATGTTGGTCTTCAGGTGCTCGGACAGCGGCCCGAACACCGCCTGCACGCCCTTGCCGACGCGCATCACCCCGCTCGCACCGAGCGCGGTGAGTGCGCGCTCGTCGATGAGCGCCGGATCCCGCACCGCCACCCGCAGCCGCGTGATGCAGGCATCGAGGCTGGCGATATTGTCGCCGCCGCCGAAGGCCAGCACCAGGTCGCGCGCGCGTGCATCGCTCCCCGCCGTCGTGGCGCTCGGGGCCGCGCTACCCGTGGAAGCGGGGCCGCCCACCGCGGTAGCGCCGGGTACTCCCACCAGCACCTCCTCGCGGCCAGGGGTCTTGAGGTCGAGCCAGCCGATGGCGAGGCGGAAGACGACGTAATAGATGACCGCATAGACGGGGCCGAGAACCAGCACCAGCCACCACTGCTGCGCGAACCTGCCGAACACGTTGAAGACGAGGAAGTCGATCCCGCCCTGCGAAAAAGTGAACCCCATGTGCATGGCGAGCGTGTTGGCGAGGAACTGGCACGAGGCCGCGAGCAGCGCGTGCACCACGTACAGCACCGGCGCGACGAACAGGAACGCGAACTCGATCGGCTCGGTGATTCCGGTGAGGAACGAGGTCAGCGCCGCCGAGATCATGATGCCGCCGACCGCGACCCGGTTCTGCGCGCTGGCGGCGTGCCACATCGCAATCGCCGCCGCGGGCAGGCCGAACATCTTGAAGAGGAAGGCCCCGGCCAGGATCCCCGCCGTGGGATCGCCGGCGAAGAAGCGGTTGATGTCGCCGTGCACCACCGTGCCGCCCGCGTCCGTGTAAGCCCCCATCTCGAAGAAGAACGGCACGTTCCAGATATGGTGCAGACCGAAGGGGATCAGCAGCCGCTCGACGAAGCCGTAGACGGTCGCGGCCGTGCGCGGGTTGGAGACCGCCGCCCAGTGCGAGAACGTGTCGATGCCGTGCTGTATGGGCGGCCAGATCGCCGACAGCGCGACGCCCGCAAAACCCGCGGCGAGCGCCGTGACGATCGGCACCGAGCGCTTGCCGGAGAAGAACGCGAGGTACGGCGGCAGGGTCGTGCGGTAGAAGCGCTTGAACATGGTCGCGGCGATGGCGCCGGCGAGGATGCCGCCGAAGACGCCGGTCTGCATCGACTTGATGCCCATGATGCTCACCGGCTCCATGCCCCACACACCGGCCATCACGCCGAGAATCGCCAGCAGCACCACATAGCCGACCACCGCCGAGATCGCCGCGATGCCGTCATTCTCGGTAAGGCCCACCGCGACGCCGACCGCGAAGATCAGCGGCAGGTTGCCGAACACCACGTCGCCGGAGGCCTTCATGAGCGAGGACACGAGCGGCGGGATCCACTCGAAGTGCGCCGCGCCGATGCCGAGCAAGAGGCCTGCGACCGGCAGCACCGCCACCGGAATCATCAGCGACCGGCCGATCTTCTGCAGGACTACGAACGCGTCTTTGAACACAACTCCCCCTCGAGCCGCTTCAGCTGCCAGCTCCCGCGGCCGCCGGACGGGCCTGCTTGCCGAACTGCGCGAGCCGGGCGCGAACCTCGCCCGCGGTGCTCAAGCCCGCCACCTCGCGCGCCAGATCCCGGCAGTGGCGCAGCGACAGCCGGCGCACGAGCGCCTTGACGGCCGCGATCGCCGGCACCGGCACGGACAGCTCGTCGACTCCGATTCCGAGCAGCACCGGCACCGCGAGCGGCTCGGCGGCAAGCCCGCCGCACACGCCCACCCATTTGCCGTGGCGGTGCGCGGCCTCCACGGTGAGACTGATCAGCTGCAGAACCGCCGGGTGCAGCGCGTCGGCGAGCGGGGCGAGCCGTGGGTTGCCACGGTCCATCGCCAGCGTGTATTGAGTCAGATCGTTGGTGCCGATCGAGAAGAAGTCCACCTCGCGCGCCAGATGCTCGGCGGTGAGCGCCGCGGACGGAACCTCGATCATCACACCCACGCGCACCGAGGCGCCACCGGCTTGCTCCTCGGCGAGGATGCGGCGCGCCGCGCGCAGCTCATCGAGCGTCGCGATCATCGGAAACATCACATGGACGTCACTGAGCGCGGCGGCGGTGAGAATCGCGCGCAGCTGGCTGCGCAGCAGATCGGGCCGCTCCAGGCTCACGCGGATACCGCGCAGGCCGAGAAACGGATTCTCCTCCGGGGGCAGCGGCAGATACGC
The DNA here is from genome assembly GCA_005878095.1 of Gammaproteobacteria bacterium. Lineage (GTDB taxonomy): Bacteria > Pseudomonadota > Gammaproteobacteria > Steroidobacterales > Steroidobacteraceae > 13-2-20CM-66-19. The sequence continues at coordinate 19,556 of VBNH01000060.1, forward strand.
CAGGGGCTTGTCGCCGCCGACGTCGAGCGTGCGGATGACGAGCCGGCGCCCGCGGCCGAGCGCGGCCGCGACCGCGCGGTAGACCTCGGCCTGCTCGCGCTCGTCGGGCGCGGTATCGCGGTCCAGGAACAGCAGCTCCGAGCGCAGCAGTCCCACCGCCTCCCCGCCATGGGCGACGGCGGCGACGGCTTCCTCGGCCGTGCCGATGTTGGCGGCAATCTCTATGCGATGTCCGTCGGTCGTCGCGGCCGGCTCGCTCGCCGCCGCCCGCTCACTCTGGCGCTGCGCGGCGAGCCGCCCCATCACGGCCCGCGCCGCGGCAACCTCGGCCTCGTCCGGATCCTTGAGCAGAGTGCCGCCCGTCCCGTCGAGCAGAACCGCGGTGCCGTCCTCGAGCTCGAGCGCGGCGCGATCGACGCCGCAGACGGCGGGAAGCCCTAAAGCGCGGGCGAGGATCGCCGCGTGGCTCGTGGGTCCGCCGCCGGTGGTGCACAGGCCGAGCACGGCGCCCGCATCGAGGGAGGCGGTCTCGCTCGGCGTCAGTTCATCGGCGATCAGGATGGAGCCGGGTACAAACTCGAGGGGCGCGGTCGTCACCCCGGCCAGCAGCCCCAGCACCCGCCCGCCGACGTCCCGGACATCGCCGGCGCGCTCGCGCAGCAGCGCACTCGCGAGCGCCTCGAGGCGCGCGGCGTAGCTCGAATAGGCCTCCCGCCACGCGTACCCGGCACTGCGTCCCCGGGCAAGCCCGGCCACGGCGAGGTCGATCAGCTCCGGATCGGCCAGCAGCTCGAGGTGGGCATCCAGAATGCGGGACGCCGCCCCGGAGTTGGCCGCCCGCTGTACGCTGATCTCGTGCCGGGCGCGCGCGAGCGCCGCGTCGAGGTGCGCCCGCTCGCGCTCGAGTCCCGCGCCCTGCTCCTCTACGCTGATGGCGGTGCGGCGCACCTGCGCGACTTTGCCCAGCGCAACTCCGGGCGATGCGCTCACGCCCGCAAGCCTGCGGGGGTCGGTCGCAGCCGCGGGAATTGCAGGTGCCGCCGCTGCCGCCGGCACGGGGCCCGCGGCCGGCACGGGGCCTGCGGCTTCCGATTCGCCCGACCCGCAAGCGAGGAGCTCCGCCAGGGCGCTGACCGCAGCCGCGGCATCGGGACCCGTAGCACTCACGCGGATCGCGTCGTTCGGGTTGGTGGCAAGCAGCAGGATGGATGTGACCGACTTGGCATTGGCGGCGTCGGCGCCGCGCAGCAGACGGATGTCCGCACGGAACGCCTTGGCCGCGGCCGCGACGACCGCCGCCGGCCTGGCATGCAACCCCTGGCGGTTAGGCAAGCGGATGTCCGCCGAGACGGCTGTTGCCTCGGTCGCTGGTGCGCCGTCCACCGGGGCGGCCGCGGCCAGCTCGACATCCAGGATGACGCTGCGGCCGGCATCGACGAGGCCGGTCGCCACGGTCATCCCGCTGATGCGCTCGCGGTTGGTCACCAGCACTTGCGTGAGCAGGCTCGGGGCCGAGCGCGCGATGAGATCCGCGTCGAAGGAGATCAGCGGCTGTCCGGCCGCCACCCGATCGCCCTGGCTCACGCGCGCCGTGAAGCCCTTGCCGTTCAGACTCACCGTGTCGACGCCGATGTGAACCAGAACTTCAACCCCCTGGTCGGTCGTGATCGCCAGCGCATGGGCGGCCCGGTGCAACAGCGTGACGAGCCCGGCAGCCGGGGCCAGTACGTCGCAGGAGGTCGGATCGATCGAGACCCCGTCGCCCACCGTGCGCTGCGCGAACACCGGGTCCGGGACGCGCTCGAGGGGCACGAGGATTCCGGAGAGCGGCGCGAGCAGGCCGATCCGTCGAGGCATCGCGCTCATGGCGTGGGTGGCGGCGCGTCTGGCTGGGCCTGCGGCGCCGCGCGCGCAAAGGCCGGCAGCGTCTCCAGGTGTGCACAGATCGCGCGCAGGGCCGCATAGGGCTGAACGTCGACCCGGTAGCGGCGCGCGTTGTACATCTGCGGCACGATGCACAGGTCGGCGAGCGTGACATCGGTGCCGAACATGTGCCGGCCGTCGCCGCTGGTGTGCTTCACCCGCTGCTCCAGCGCCTCGAAGCCCAGTCCGATCCACTCAGCCACCCAGGCATTCACGGCGTTCTCGTCCGCGTGAAAGCTCGACCGCAGGTAGTTCAGCACCCGCAGGTTGCCGAGCGGGTGAATATCGCAGGCGATGGAGAGTGCGAGCGAGCGCACCTGCGCGCGGTCCGCGGCAGAGCCCGGTAACAGTGGCGGCTGCGGGTGGTTTTCCTCCAGGTACTCGATGATCGCGAGCGACTGCGTGATGGTGGTGTCGCCGTCGGCCACCACCGGTATCAGCCCCTGCGGATTGAGCGCGCGAAATTCCGGCGTGTGCTGGGCGTTCGCCGGCGAGCGCAGATCCACCAGCGCCGTCTGCCAGGGGATGCCCTTGAGATTGAGTGCAATGCGCACGCGGTAGGCCGCGGAGCTTCGATGGTAGTGGTAGAGCTTCATGTTCGATCCGCTCCCGGAGCTCGGGCGCTCAGTCAGCCGGCGGGGCCGGGACGATCGTGTTGCGCAGCACCTCGAGCCCCTCGATGCCGCCCTCCAGCCGATCGCCCGGTTTGACCGGGCCCACACCGGCCGGAGTGCCGGTGAAAATGAGATCGCCGGCTCTGAGCTCGAACAGCGTCGACAGCTCCGCGATGATGTGCGGCACGTCCCACAACATCCGACTCAAGTCCGACTCCTGGCGCAACTCGCCGTTGACACTGAGCCAGATGCGCCCCCGCGCTACCTCGCCCAGGGCAGCCGGGCGGATCGCGGCAACCGGCGCCGAGCAGTCAAAGCCCTTGCCAGCATCCCACGGCTGGCCGCGCTGCTTCGCGGCGTGCTGCAGATCGCGCCGTGTCAGATCATTGCCCGCCGCGTAGCCAAACACGTGCTCCAGTGCACGTGGCCCGCGGATGTCGCGCCCGCCGCGGCCGATCGCCACCACCAGCTCGATCTCATGGTGGAAGTTGGCAGTGCGGGGCGGATAGGCAACCGCGGCACCGTTGGCGACCACCGCGTCCGCGGGTTTCATGAAGAACACCGGCGGCTCGCGCTGCGGGTCCGCGCCCGTCTCGCGGACGTGGTCGGCGTAGTTGCGGCCGACGCAGTAGATGCGGTGCACGGGAAAGCGCTGGCGGCTGGCGGCCACGGCCACGCTCGGCGCCTCGGGCGGCGGGAGGGCAAACTGGGGTCTCACACGCGAGCTCCGGACTTGAGCGGTGGTGCAGATTGCCACTGTGCAAACCGCTAGACTAGCGCCGATGAGCATCTGGCGCGCCAGCATCACTCCCGAGGCGCTCACCGAGCGCGGCCGCAGGAGCCTCTCCGGATACCTCGGCATCCGCATCACCGAGATCGGCCCGGACTTTCTGCGCGCAACCATGCCGGTCAACGAGCAGACCCACCAGCCCTTCGGCATGCTGCACGGCGGTGCCTCGGTCGCGCTCGCGGAAACGGTCGGGAGTCTCGCCTCGATGATGTGCGTGGATACGCAGCGGTCCATGTGCCTGGGGCAGGAAATCAACGCCAATCACCTGCGGGCCGTATCCACGGGCACGGTCACGGCCACCGCCCGCCCGTTTCACCTGGGCGGGCGCAGCCACGTCTGGCACATCGAGATCCGCGATGAGAACGAGCGCCTGGTGTGTGTCTCGCGCCTCACGATGGCCGTGGTGGAGCGCCGGCCGAAGGCAGCGGGGCCCGAGTGAGGTGAGTCATGTCAGACCCTGATCCGGAGATGACCGTCGCCGTCGCGCCGATCGACGAGTCGCTCCTCAGCTACACCCACGTGATGTACGCGCTGCATTCGCTGGCGGTGCTCATCGGCGTCACCACCTTCCACACCATCGTCGGCAGCTTCATCGGCAGCCTGCCATCGATCGTCGCGGTGGTCATGAACTACGCGCGCCGCTCGGCGACGCACGGCACCTTCCTCGAGTCGCATTTCCGCTGGCAGCTGCGGACCTTCTGGTTCGCGGTGCTGTGGGCGTGCGTCTCGGTGCTGGTCATGCTGACCATCATCGGCATCCCGGCGGGTCTGCTCGGCCTGCTTGCGCTGGCGATCTGGATCATCTATCGCCTGGTGCGCGGCTGGCTGGCGCTGCGCGACAGGAAGGCGATGCCCGTATGAAGCGGGCAGGCTGGCTGCTCGCCGGCGGCGCCGCACTGCTCGCGGCGGGCTGCGGCCAGAAGGGCGCCCTGTACCTGCCGGACAAGAACGCCCAGGTGGTCACGACTCCGCCGCCGCCGACGTCTGTGCAGCCGCCCCCTGCGCAGCCTCCTCCCGCACCGCCCGCATCCGAGTCCGCCCCGGCGCCACAGGCCGCCCCGGTGTCGACGTCACCCGCGCCGCCGAAGCCGGGCGACAGGAGCGAGGACTCCGAGACGCCCAAGTAGCGCCCGCCCCGGGCGGGGTCGTGCTTGGTTAGGTGCGCACCAGGCCCGTGAGCGGCCTCGCCGTCCTGCTGTCCGGAAACACCGTCCGCTCGAGCTCGCGCGGCGGCACCAGCAGATGCTCCTGCAGCACACCCTTGAGCACCGAGCGCAGGTCGAGCGTGGGTGCGAGATCGCGCCCCTGATACAGGGCGCGCGCCGACAGCCCCGGCCAGTCCGCGATCACCCGTCCACCCGCGACGGCCCCGCCGACCAGCAGCGCCACGGTCGCGGTGCCGTGGTCGGTGCCGCGCGTGCCGTTGATCGCCGCGGTGCGGCCAAACTCGGTGACCAGCAGCACCACCGTGTCGCTCCATACCGGCCCGAGCTCCTGTCTCAGGGTCGCGAGGCCGGAATCCAGCGCACTGAGCCTGCCGGCGAGTTGCCCTGCCGCCGCACCCTCGTTGGCGTGCGTGTCCCAGCCGGTGGTGTCGAACACGGCCACCCTGGGTCCGGCTTCCTGGCGCAGGAAGCCCGCGGCCGCACGCACGACTTGCGCGTAGCGCGCGCCGTTCGCCTGAGCGGGGCGCGCAGGCTGCAGCGTACCCGCAGCGCTCATGGCGCGCGGCGCCGTGTCGGGCGCCATGGCCGCAAGGCTGCCGGCGCGGTCCGCGGAGGCGATGGCATCCGCGGCGAGCGCATCCGCGAAGCGTACCGAGAGCAGCGGGTCGCCGGCGTACAGATCGGTGATGCGCGCCAGCGTGTCCTCATCCAGCGCGCCGAGCTTCGATGCCGACCACGAGGTCACCTCCGCCGGGCCGCGCATCACGAGCGGCACGTTCTGACCGAGAGCCACGCCGGCCTCGCGCTGTGCCTGCCCTGGCGCCTGGGCGAGCGCGCGATTGAGCCAGCCGGTCGTGAGCGCGTGCGCGCGCGGCGAGCCGTTTTCCAGAACGTCCTGGCCGTCGAAATGCGAGCGCTCGCGATAGGGGCTGGCGAGTGCGTGCAACACCGTCAGCTCGCGCGCCGCGTAGCACTCCTGCAGGAAGCCGAGCGAGGGGTGCAGGCCGAAGAAGCCGTCGAGCGGCAGCGCCCCGCCCGCCTCCCCGGGTGCACGCAGCGCAAACTCCCCGCGCAGAGCGGCGTAGTCGCGATCGCCATAAGGGGGAACCGCGGCGAGCCCGTCGAGAGCGCCGCGCATGATGATCAGCACCAGGCGCGCGCGGCGCTCATCGGTGCGAGCGAAGGCGACCCGCGAAGTGAGCAGCGCGCCACCCGCGAGCAGTGTGCCGAGGTTGAGGAATTCACGTCGCTGCATGGCCATACGGTCCTGAACGGTTCAACGCCGCATGAATTCGGGCGCGGCGAGCAAGAGCGTGACCGCCTGCGCGGCGCTGGCCGCGTGAGCGACGGCGCTGCGCGTCGCGGCGCCAAGGTTCGCGCCGAGTAATTGCGGGGCGAGAGCAGCGGCGTCGCGGCGGTTGCCCAGGCGCTGCCCGAGGGCGTCCGCCCACTCGATGCGCTTCATGAGCGCGGAGGCGCCATCCCAGTCGGCGCTGCGATCCGGCCAGCCTGCAGGCGATCCCGGCTCCCACACTCTCTGGCCGAGCACTCCAAAGGGCGTCAGCGCCGGCTGCCCGGCCTCAACCGGCAGGGTGAGTCCGCGAAAACCCGAGATGATGTAATCCGACGGTGTCTTGTACTTGGCGAGCGGCTGCACCCAGGCTTCGCGCGAGTCGATGAGCGCGCGATAGACCGTGGGCAGATCGCCGCCGCTGCCCGTGAACGCGCGCGCGAGCCGCCCGACCGCCTGCGGCGGCGGATCGTCGGCGATGAAATGACGCGCGAGCTTCAAGGCGATGAAGCGCGCGGTGGAGGGGTGGCCGGCGAGGTCGCGCAGCACCGCGACGCCCTGCCCGTAGCCGCCATCCGCGTAAGCTGTGCCCAGCACCCGCTTGGCGCCCGGCTCGTGCAGCTCGGGGCGGAACAGGAATTTTCCCGGTTCGCCCCCGGCAAAAGGCCCGCCGCCCTCACCGCCGATCGACCAGCCGGTGATCACTTCGGCGAAGGCGGTCACGTCCGCCTGCGTGTAGCCCCCGCCCACACCGAGCGTGTGCAGCTCGAGAATCTCGCGCGCGAGATTCTCGTTGATGCCGAGCCTGCGCGGCTGCGCGCGCCGCTCCAGGCGCAGCGCCGCCTGCGAGTGCGGGCCGACCGACAGGTGGTTGTCCAGATACAGCAGCATCGCCGGATGCGTCTCGACCGCGAGCAGCAGATCGCCGAAGGTTCCGAGCACGTGCGGCCGGATCGCTTCGCGCTCGAAGCTGCCCGCAAGCCCGCCGAGCAGCTGCTTGTCGACCGACACCGCGAAGTGATTGCTCCAGAACTGTGTCAGCCGCTCGATGAGCGGTCGCTCGGTGGCGACGGCCGCGCGCAAGCGCGCCGTCACCTCGCTCAGGTAGATCGGCCGCAGGAACTGCGGCAGTGCCTGCGCGGCGGCGGCGGCAACGTCCGCGCCCGCCTTGCCGGGGGCCGTCGCCCCCTCGGCCGACTTGCGCTGGGCGCGAATCTCCTGCCGCAGCTTCTGCGCCTGCGCCAGTGTCTCCTGCGAGGAGCGTAGCTGCGGGTCCGAGAGCACCGGCGGCCCGGCCCGCAACTGCGCCTTGAGCCAGTCGCGCCCATCGGCAGCGATCGCGGCGAGCTCCCCGGGGCGGGCGCCGAGCCCGAAGCGGTTGGCGGCAATGGCGGAGAACGACTCGCGCATGCGGCCTATAGCGCGCCAGGGGGCCCGAGGGTTGACCCGCGGCGCGGGACTTGTGAGCGGCGCCCTCCGCTATACTCGCGGCCCGCCTCAGGACCCTTGCATGACGCGATCCCCCGACCTGGTTCTCGTCGACGGCTCCTCTTATGTCTACCGGGCGTTTCACGCCCTGCCGCCGCTGTCCAACTCGCGCGGCGAGCCGACCGGAGCGGTGCTCGGAGTCCTGAACATGCTGCTGAAGTTTCTCAAGGACTATCAGCCGCGCCGCATTGCCGTGGTGTTCGATGCGCCGGGCAAGACCTTCCGCGACGAGCTGTTCACCGAGTACAAGGCACACCGGCCCTCGATGCCCGATGACCTGCGCGCACAGATCGGGCCGCTGCTCGAGATCATCGCGGCACAGGGGTTGCCGCTGCTGCGCGTGCCGGGTGTGGAGGCGGACGATGTGATCGGCACCCTCGCCCGGCGCGCCGCGCAAGCCGGGCAGACGGTGCTCATTTCCACCGGCGACAAGGACATGGCGCAGCTGGTCGACGGCTCGATCACGCTCATCAACACCATGAACAACACCGTGCTCGACCGCGACGCCGTCAAGGCGAAGTTCGACGTCTACCCCGAGCAGATCGTCGATTACCTGGCACTGGTCGGCGACAGCTCCGACAACATCCCGGGCATCGACAAGGTGGGGCCGAAAACCGGCGCCAGGCTCCTGCAGCAGTACGGCGGCCTCGACGAGCTGATCGGGCACGTCGCGGAAGTTCCCGGCAAGGTGGGCGAGAACCTGCGCACCGGTCTGACGACTCTCGAGCTGTCGCGCCGGCTCGCGACCATCAGGACCGACCTCACGCTGCCGCTGTCGGTGGAGGAGCTGGCGCCGGGCCCGCCGGACGGTGCGCGCCTGCGCGCGCTGTACACACGCTACGAGCTGCGCGCGCTGCTGCGGCAACTGGAAGGCGGCGATGCGGCGGCGGGCGGCGCCGCGACCCCCGTGGCCCACAGTCCGCAGGCGCTGCCTGCCGTGCCGGGTACCGCAGCCGCTGCGCCGCCGGCCACGGCGCCGCTATCCGGCGCGAGTCCTGCGCCTGCCGACATCGCCCGCCGCTACGAAACCGTGACCCGCTGGGAGGATCTCGAGCGCTGGCTCGCGGCCGTGCGCACCGCCGAGCTGTTCGCCTTCGACACCGAGACGACCAGCCTCGACTACATGCGCGCCGAGATCGTCGGCGTCTCCCTGTGCATCGAGCCGGGCGTGGCCGCCTACGTCCCGCTGCGCCACGTGTATCCGGGCGCGCCCGAGCAGCTCGATCGCGAGCGCGTGCTCGCGGCCTTGAAGCCCATTCTCGAGGATCCCGCGCGCGGCAAGGTCGGGCACAACCTCAAGTACGACGCCCACGTGCTGGCGAACGCCGGCATCAGGCTCGCCGGCATGCGTTTCGACAGCATGCTCGAGTCCTACGTGTGGAACAGCGTCGCCACCAATCACGACATGGATGCGGACGCCCAGCGGTATCTCGGACTGCGCACCATCACCTACGAGGACGTCGCCGGCAAGGGCGCGAAGCAGCTCAGTTTCGACCAGGTGCCACTGGAGCGCGCCGGCGAGTATGCGGCCGAAGATGCCGACGTGACGCTGCGGCTGCACGGGGCGCTGTGGCCGCAGCTTCAGGGTGTGCCGGCGCTGGCGCGCCTGTACCTGGAATGCGAGCAGCCGCTGGTGCCGGTGCTCTTCGCCATGGAGCATCGTGGCGTGCTGGTGGATCGCGAGCGGCTGCGCACCCAGAGCCGCGAGTTCGCGCGCCAGTTGCAGGAGCTGCTGCTGCAGGCTCACCGTGAGGCCGGCCACGAATTCAACATCGAGTCCCCGAAGCAGCTGCAGCAGATCCTGTTCGAGAGGCTGCAGCTGCCGGTGCGGCGCAAGACCCCGACCGGACAGCCCTCGACCGCCGAGGACGTGCTGGAAGAGCTCGCCGGCAGTTACGCGCTGCCGCGGATCGTGCTCGAGTACCGCGCGCTCGCCAAGCTCAAGTCCACTTACACCGATACGCTCCCGGAGCAGGTGAACGAGCGCACCGGGCGCATTCACACCAACTACGCCCAGGCGGTCGCCGCCACCGGCCGGCTGTCCTCGGTCGATCCCAACCTGCAGAACATCCCGGTGCGCCGCCCCGAGGGACGCCGCATCCGCCAGGCGTTCATCGCCCCGCCGGGCTACGTGCTGCTCGCCGCCGACTACTCGCAGATCGAGTTGCGCATCATGGCGCATCTGTCGGGAGATGAGAGTCTGCGCGCCGCTTTTGCCGCCGATCGCGACGTGCACCAGGCGACTGCCGCCGAGGTGTTCGGCGTCGGCCTCGATGCGGTCACGCCCGACCAGCGCCGCACCGCCAAGGTCATCAACTTCGGTCTGATCTACGGCATGTCCCCGTTCGGCCTGGCGCGCAACCTGGGGATCGAGCGCGGCGCGGCGCAGCAGTACGTGGAGCGCTACTTCCAGCGCTATCCCGGCGTGAAGCGCTTCATGGACGAGACGCGCGCGCAGGCCCGGCAGACCGGTTACGTCGAGACGGTCTTCGGCCGGCGGCTGTACCTGCCCGACATCCGCTCGGGCAACACGCAGCTGCGCCAGTACGCCGAGCGCAGCGCCATCAACGCCCCGATGCAGGGCACGGCGGCCGACATCATCAAACGCGCCATGATCACCATCGATGCCTGGTGCGCCCGCGAGGAGGCCGCGGCGCGGCTCATCATGCAGGTGCACGACGAGCTGGTGCTCGAAGTGCGCGCGGACGCGGTCGAGCAGGTGAGCGCGGCGGTGCGCGAGCGCATGGTGAATGCGGCCTCACTCAGCGTGCCGCTGCGCGTGGACGTGGGAACGGGTGCCAACTGGGACGAGGCGCACTGAGGCACCGTCAAAGCGCGCGGCAGGCTGCGTTACCGTAAAATCAAATTCAGGGAGACCGTCTATGCGTAGACTACTGTCTGCGATGCTGCTGGCCTGCGGGGTGTGCGGCGCGCACGCCGGCAACCTCGTCTATGTCGGCGCCGGCGTGGTCCGGGACAAGCTGAGCAACATCACCACCGCCGACGGCTTCACCCTGTCCGACATCGACCGGACGTCGTGGAAAGTGCTCGTCGGCTTGCGCCCCATCAGCCTGCTGGCCGTGGAGGCCAACTACATCGATCTGGGCGGTCAGACCAACAACTTCGTCGACGCCGAAACCCACGCCCAGTACAAGGCGTTCGCGGGCTACGCGGTCGGTTTCCTGCCGATTCCGGTGCCCTTCCTCGACGTGTTCGGCAAGGCCGGCCTGGCGCGCTGGCAGTCCGACGGCAGCACCGTCGGGATCGCGGGCCCGGCCAACCTGATCTCCTTCTCCGACCGCGGCACTGAGTTTGCCTGGGGCGTGGGGGCGGGGGTACACATCGGTAAGGTCGGTGCCCGGCTCGAGTACGAGAGTTTCAGAGTTGCCAACACCAACGGCGCGCGCATCATCTCGCTCGACGTGATCCTGCGTCTGTAGGCGAGTGGCGCGCTTTGCCGCCCTTGCGCTGCTGGTGCCCGACCGGCAGGACTACATCGACGCAGCGGGAATCCGCAATCGCTGCCGACGCGCGGGATTGCGCACTGCGCGTATGGGCGGCGCCCGGCTAGCCGCAGCGTGGCGGCGCTGAACTTCCCGCTCCCGCCTGTCGCCGCGCAGCAACAGCGAGCAACGACCGCCGGCACCTGTTATGGATGATGTTATGGATGACGGAGGTGCAGCCATGCGAAGGATACTGGTCACAACGCTTCTGGCGCTCGCAGCCGGCGCCACCAGGGCCGACGACACCGGACTGCTGTACGTGGGCGCCGGTATCTCGAAGGACAAAGTCCAAGGCATCACTCACACCGGGGTGCCCTTTGCCGAAATCTACGAGACCTCGTGGAAAGTGCTGGCCGGCTTTCGGCCGATCAAGCTGTTTGCCGTGGAGGCGGACTATCTGGATCTGGGCAGCCGGACCAACACGTTCATCAGCGGCGCCAGCGCGCACTCGGACGCGAAGGCCTACGCGGGCTACGCGGTCGGCTTCCTGCCCCTTCCGGTGCCCTTCCTCGACGTGTTTGCCAAGGCGGGCCTGTCGCA
>VBNH01000061.1 GCA_005878095.1 Gammaproteobacteria bacterium
GCAAGCGCCGGTCTCTCGAACGAGGGATGGCGCAGTCTGCGCACGTGCGCGAAAAATTTAGGGCTGCGCCGGCCTTTTGCACGGAGGTCGTTTTCATGTCCATCACACTGACCGTGAACGGTGACACCCGCGAGCTGGATATCGATGCGGACATGCCGCTGCTCTGGGCAATCCGGGACCACCTGAAGCTTACGGGCACCAAGTTCGGCTGCGGGATGGCGCTGTGCGGCGCCTGTACCGTCCACATCGACGGCCAGGCGACGCGCTCGTGCGTGACGCCGGTCTCGGCGGCACAGGGCAGGAAGATCACGACCATCGAAGGGCTCGCGACGCCCGCCGGTCACGCGGTGCAGGAGGCGTGGATCGCGCTCAACGTCCCCCAGTGCGGCTATTGCCAGAGCGGGCAGATCATGTCGGCGGCGGCGCTGCTCGCCTCGAACCCGAAGCCTGCGGACACCGACATTGACGCCGCGATGACCGGCAACATCTGCCGCTGCGCCACCTACGTCCGCATCCGCGGCGCCATCCATCAGGCGGCCGAAACCCTGGCGGCCGGCACCCCCGCGCCCTAACAGGAGGGCATCATGTACTTCCGCCAGACTGAAGACGCCGCAGCGCCCGCCGCGGCGGTTGCGCCTTCCGAGCTGACCCGCCGCCAGTTCCTGAAACTCACCACGCTCGCAGGCTCCGGACTCACTCTCGGGGTCGTGCTGCCCGGCTGCGGCAAGGGCCCCGGCGGCGCTGCCGCCGGTCCGCTCGTCATGCCGTTCGTGCGCATCGCGCCCGACAACACGGTCACCGTGATCTCCAAACACCTCGAGGCCGGCCAGGGCGTCTGGACCGGGCTTCCGGCCATTGTCGCCGAGGAGCTGGATGCGTCCTGGGACCAGATGCGCGTCGAGAGCGCGCCGGCGCAGGTACCCATGTACGGCAATCTCGCGATGGGGGGCAAGATCCAGCTCACCGGCGGCTCGACGGCTGTGGCGAACTCCTGGCAGCAGCTGCGGCAGGCGGGAGCGACCGCGCGCGCCATGCTGGTGGCGGCCGCCGCCAAGGCGTGGGCGGTGCCGGCGAGTGAGATCAAGGTGAGCCAGGGAGTGGTGTCGCACACTGGCGCGGGCCGCAAAGCGACTTTCGGCGAGCTCGCCGGCAGCGCCGCGAAGGAGCCCGTGCCGACGCAGGTCAGCCTCAAGGATCCCGCCGCTTTCAGCATCGTCGGCAACGAGAAGCTGCCGCGGCTCGATGCGCGCGCCAAGTCCACCGGCAAACAGCAGTTCGCTATCGACGTCATGCTGCCCGGCATGATGACCGCGCTCGTCATGCGCCCGCCACGCTTCGGCGGCAAGGTGAGCTCGTTCGATGCCAGCAATGCGAAGGCGGTGCCGGGCGTCGTCGACGTGGTGCAGATTCCACGCGGCGTCGCAGTCGTCGCGAAGGACATGTGGGCGGCCCGCAAGGGCCGCGAGGCGCTGCGGGTGACGTGGGACGAGTCGGAAGCCGAGAAGCGCGGCACCGCCGAGCTCATGAAGGAATACCGGGCTCTGGCGCGCGGCAAGGAAGCGGTGACCGTCGCACACAGCGGCGATCCGGACGCGGCGCTCGCACATGCGGTGAAACGCGTGAAGGGGGAGTTCGAGTTTCCCTACCTCGCGCACGCGCCGATGGAGCCTCTGACCGCGGTCTGTCAGCTCGGCCCCGACAAGTGCGAGATCTGGGCCGGCTGCCAGTTTCAGACCGTGGACCAGGCGAATGCCGCGGCGGCGGTCGGACTGAAGCCCGAGCAGGTGACCATCAACACGCTCGCCGCCGGCGGCACTTTCGGGCGGCGCGCGAATCCCGAATCGGACTACATTTCCGAGGTGGCTTCCATCGCCAAGGCGACGGGCGGGAAATATCCGGTGCGACTCATCTGGACGCGCGAGGACGACATCACCGGCGGCCGCTATCGGCCACTCAACTACCACCACGTGAGCGCGGGAATCGGCAAGGACGGCAAGGTCGCCTACCGCCAGCGCGTCGTCGGTCAGTCGATCGTCGCCGGCACGCCGTTCGCGTCCATGATGATCAAGAATGGCGTCGATCCGACGGCGGTCGGGGGCCACGCCGCCGAACAGTACGATCTTGCGGATGCGCACATCAGCTGGTCGCCGCCCAAGGTCGGCGTGCCGGTGCTGTGGTGGCGGTCGGTCGAGAACACGCACATGGCGTACTCCAAGGAGGTCATGATCGACGAGCTGGCGCAGGCTGCGGGACAGGATCCGGTCGCTTTCCGGCTGGCGCTGCTCGGCAAACACCCGCGCCACGTCGGTGCGCTCAAGCTGGCGGCCGAGAAGGCCGGATGGGATGCGCCGTTCTCGAAGGAGAAGGGGCGCGGCCGCGGCGTGGCCGTGCACGAGTCCTTCGGCTCGGTGGTGGCGCAGGTAGCGGAAGTGACGGTGAGCGGCAACAAGATCAGCGTCGATCGCGTGGTGTGCGCGGTCGACTGCGGCATCGCGGTCACGCCCGACGTCGTCAAGGCACAGATGCAAAGCGGCATCGGCTACGGCCTGTCGGCGGCGCTGTACGGCAAGATCACGCTCACCGACGGACACGTCGATCAAACCAACTTCCACCAGTACCTGGTGCTGCGCATCAACGACATGCCACGCGCGATCGAGGTGTACATCGTGCCCTCGACGAATCCGCCCTCGGGTGTCGGGGAACCGGGGACGCCGCCGATCGCACCCGCGGTTGCCAACGCGGTGCGCGCAGCGACCGGAATCCGCTTGCACACGCTGCCGTTTGATCTGGCGGCGTCGCGCCGCGCCCACGCCTGAGCGCTCTGCAGGCGCTACAGCGCCGCGAAGCTGCGGGCCTGCGCGCTCCAGGCGGGCGCGCTGGCGAGGGCACCCGGGACCTCCTCCGGTGTGGCGACCACCTGCCACATCATGAGGTGCCGCCGGTCCATGAAGCGCTCCTCGACGGCGCGGTTGAGCACATCGAGGAGCGCAGTGAAGAATCCGCGCGTGTTCACCAGCACGATGGGATTCAGGTACAGCCCGAGACGCTTGAGCGTGATGGCCTCGAGCAGCTCCTCGAGCGTGCCGGAGCCGCCGGGAAGTGCGATCGCCGCCTGGCTGAGCGTCAGCATCATGTGCTTGCGGGTGCGCAGGTCCTCGACCAGCTTAAGGTCGGTGAGTCCCTTGTGCCCCCACTCGAGCTCGGCCATGAAGCGCGGCAGGATGCCGATCACCCGGCCGCCGTGACTGAGCGCGCCGTCGGCGAGCGCGCCCATGGAGCCGACCGCGCCGCCCCCGTACACAATCCCAACTCCCTGTCCGGCGAGCACCTCGCCCAGGCGCCGGGCTGCGGCCCGATAGTCAGGGTGGGCGAGGCGGCTGGAGGCGCAGTACACGCAGACGGTGCGCTCGATGGAACGCTCGGCCGGTGAGCTCATGGGGTCCTTCCGTGCAATGCCCCATTATAAAGGGCGCCATGGTGGGCGCCCGCCGCGCTTGCATGTGCCTGCGGGCCTCATCTAAGGCGGTGGCGGGCGCAAAACTGGGACCTGGCCCCAGGCCGGCCCGCCGGGGAGGCGGTATAAGCGCTCCGGTATGGACTGTCCGAAGTGCGCACATCAGCAGACTGACACGGTCAAATGCGCATCGTGCGGGATCTATTTCGCGAAATTCGCCCAACAACAGGCGCTGATCGCGAGCCGCTCGGGCGCGGCGCACGATGAACTTCCTGACAGCGGTTTCGGCTGGAGTGCGCTCGCCCTCACCGCGATACTGAGCGCAGCACTCGCCTGGTACGTCCTGCGCGGGCGCGCCACCTCGCCCGCGACGCCCGCGCTACCTGCCAGCGCGGCGAGCGGCGCCGCGCAGACCGGGGCCGCGCCCGCGCCGCCCGCGCCGTCAGCGCCGTCAGCGCCGTCAGCGCCGTCAGCGGCCGGATCCTTCCCGCACGCGCTGCGGGGTCTTGAAGCGCAGCTGGCGAAAACCTTTCCGGCGCGCAACGCCATCGAAACCGCGCGCAATGCCACCGTATTCATCAAGACCGGCTGGGGCATGGGGTCGGGCTTCATCATCGATGCGGACTGCCACGTGATCACCAACCGGCACGTGGTCGAGACCGACGGCGCACGGGTGGCCAACACGGTGGTCTCGAGCGCCGAGATGCGCGCGCGCATCGCCGTCATCGAGCAGCAGCTGCGCGCGAATATCGGCCAGCAGCTGCAGTTGCGGCGCTCGCTCGCCGGGCAGCCGGGCACGAACCTGCAGGTGATCGAAATCGACGATCGCATCCAGGCCATGAAGGAGGAGCTCGCCGATCTGCCGGCGCGCGTCAACCACGCCATCAGCGAAAAGGTGGAAGGCTCAAGCCGCAGCGGGTTTACCGCCATGGTGGTGGACGGCACCGAGTTCAGCTCGCTGCACGCCCAGTACGCCGACAACCGGGACCTGGCGATCTTTCAACTGCCCGCCGATCACTGTCCGCACCTCGAGCCCGGGAGTTCGGGCACTCTCGCCCAGGGCGAGCGCCTGTACACCATCGGCAACCCCTCGGGACTGGCCTACAGCGTGACCTCGGGAGTCTTCTCGGGCGATCGCGGTGCCGGTCACGAGCGCTTCCTGCAGACCGACGCACCGATCAATCCCGGCAACAGCGGCGGCCCGCTGATCCGGGAGAATGGCGAGGTGGTCGGCATCAATACCCTGGTGCTGCAGGGGGCGCAGGGCATCGGCTTCGCCATCCCGATCGAGGCGGTCTACCAGGAGTTTCTGCAGCTGCGCGCGCCGCGACATTGAGACGCGCGCGCCCGAATGTCGATCAGTGCTCGGTGGGCCGCGGCGCGGCGCTCGGGGTTGCCGCCAGCTCATTCGCCTGACTCACCCACTCATCGCGCTCGATGCGACCCTTATAGGCCGCGAGCTTGCTGTTGACGTACCTGACGTCCTCGGGGGACCACTCGGCGATCTGCCAGAAGTAGAACACGCCCACGCGATGGAGCTTGCGTTCCAGCACCTTCGGCACACCCTTGATCTGCGTCAGATCGTCCGGCTTGCCGCACCCGGGGTGCGTCAGGAGATTGCGGCTGCCTTCGCGAACCGCAGCCTTCGGCGCCGGCGGATTCTCCAGACGCGACTGCAGCGTGCCGAGCCGCTCGAGCACGGGACCGAGGTCCACCGCCCGCAGTGCGCTCTCGAGCCCATCCAGGCGGGTCTGCACCGGGAACAGCGCGTGCTCGATCGCGGTGAGGCGCTGTTCCGTCGGCCCGAGATCGGAGGGCGCGGGCAGGTGGATATCGCCGATGCGCCGCTCGATGTCATCGAGGCGCGAATGGAGCGACGCGAGATCGACGCGCTCGGGGATGGGCACGTCGATGCTGCGCACCGCCTCGTCCAGCGCCGCCAGCTGCTCGCGCAGCGGCTGCAGATCGACCTCCGGACGCGCCGCCAGGCGCGCTTCGAAGCCGCGGCGCCAGCTCGCCCATTCATCGCGCGAGCGCGCGTACTCGAGCGTCACGTCCTCGTAGTGACGGCGGAACCACCAGAAGGTGAACAAGGCACCGCAGGCGGCGGCCAGCACCAGCAGGAACAGGATTTTCGCCAAGAGCAAGCCCATGTCGCCCCTCCCCCGGAAAAGTCACTCGGCAGACACAACGTGAAACTCGATGCGGCGGTTGCGTGCGCGACCGCTCTCGGTGGTGTTGTCGGCGATCGGTCGCCGCGCCGCAAATCCCCGCGCCCGCAGCCGCTCGGCCGGCACGCCGCGGGCGATGAGCGCATCACGCACCGCCGCCGCGCGCGCCTGACTCAGGCGGCGATTGAACGCCGAGCGCCCGACCGGATCGGTATGGCCTTCGATGCGCAGCGTGCCGGGGCAGCTGCCGGCCTCTTGCGCGAGTCGATCCAGAAGCGGACCGCTGCGCGCATCGATCGCAGCACTGCCGCTGGCAAACTCGATCTGCCCGCCCGCCAGCACGCCCGCGAGCGAACGCTCACAGGCCTGCGCAGCCGTCTGCGGCGGCGCTGCGGCGGCGCTCGCCGGCGGCGCAGGCGAGGTAAAGCGGCCCGCAACGCTCACCGCGCAGGCGCGGCGCCCGATCCAGGTGGCACAGCGAGCCGCCTTCGCCACGGCGATCGCGCGCTCGCCCGAGCCGGGGGCCGGCTCCTCGCCCGAGAGCGTGAGGTTCTGCCCGGAGACCGAAAGACCCACCCAGCCGAAGCCCGCGGCGTCGAGCTGCTCGCGCGTCTCGCGCTGCACCGCGCCCTCGATCCAGTTGCGCGCCACCGGACCGGCTGCGAACGAGGCCGTCAGCGCCAGCGCGACCAGTGGCAAAAGGCCGCGCCACAGGAAGGGCCAGGCAGGCGGGTCGCGCCAGATCAGCAGATGAGGGTGCTGGACAGCCACGGATTGCATCGCAACCTCCCGTCCGTCCCTGTCAGTTGGAGTCGGTTTATACACTGAAGCGGCAGATCCGGCCACGTGCGCGGGCGGCGCCTCGTGCCGAGCGCCGGCCTGCGCTCCGGCCCCCGCGGCGACGCTGGTCATCATCCAACCATTCAGTAACATTGTGACCCCGCGGCGTGCGGCTTCGATGAGGCACCGGGCGATGCATCCAGGACACCATCAGGCGGCTGGGCCCGCGGCGAAGTTCTGTCCCTCAGCGCGCGCACTGTGGGTTGCGGCCACACTGCTGACAGGGGCTCCCGGCGCCTATGACATGGCGGCCGCGGCGGATCAGGAGCCCTCCGCCCAGGGCGGCCCGCTGCAGGAAGTCATCGTCTACGCGCGCCGGCGCGAGGAACGGATCGAGGACACGCCGCTCGCCATCAGTGTCCGCTCGGGCGAGCAACTGCGCGAGGAGACGGCGGTACTGCTCGAGGATATCGGGCGGGACGTGCCCAACGTGCGCATGGTCAGCTCGCCCCAATCGGTCTCGGCGCTCGACGTCACCATGCGGGGTCAGACGGTCAATCGCTCGGCGATCGTGTTCGACCCGGCGGTCGGGTTGTACATCGATGGCGTGTATGTCGCCAACGGACAGGGCGCCATGGGGACACTCCTCGACGTCGATTCGGTCGAGGTGGTGCGCGGATCGCAGGGCACGCTCTTTGGCCGCAACAATACCGGCGGCTCGATCCTCGTGGCGACGCATCGCCCCGAGCTGACGCACGCGGCGGCGGAAGTTGCCGTATCGGGCGGCGATTACGGGCTGTTCATGGACCGCGCCATTCTCAACGTGCCCCTCGCCAGCGACTTCGCCGTGCGCTTCGCCTACCAGGGCAACGTGCGCAGCGGCTTCGGCTCGAGCCTCGGCTCGGGCCAGGGCAACCTGGAAGATCAGCATCGTTATCAGGCGCGCTTCGGCGCGCTGTGGAAGCCGGAGGATGCGAGCGAGCTGTACCTGACCTACGAGCGCTTCGGAGCCCGGGAGAGCGGCGCGATCCTGCATCCGCTCAGCGGGCCTGCCCCGGGGACCCTCGTCGCGCAGATCGGCGCCGCGCTGGCGCAGTTCCCGATTCCCGGCCTGCCCACGGTCGCGTTTCCGTCCGACCCCTACCAGAGCGACGGCAGTTTCCCGGCCTTCGATCACGCGCAGACCGACAGCCTCGCGCTCACCGCGACGCACGGGTTCGCGGGCGACCTCGCCCTGAAGCTGATCCTCGGGTACCGGCATCTGGACGCCAGCACCGCTCTCGACGTCGATGCCTCACCGCTGCCGCTGGCCGACACGACGCTGTTCAACACCTCGAATCAGAAAAGTGCCGAGCTGCAGTTGAACGACAAGGCCCTCGCCGGCCGGCTCGACTGGGTGGCGGGACTGTACGGGTTCCGGGACGACGGCGGCGCGCCCTCGGTGCAGTCGCCCGCGTCGCCGCAGTTTCTGGCGGCGCTCAATGCCGTCGACCAGGCAAGCGGCGGCGCCCTCAACCTCACGCCGTTCTTCAGCCCGGTGCCGGTGTACGAGCAGAACTCGGTCACCAACCGCTCGCTCGCGGCCTACGTGCACGGGGAATATCAGCTGACTCCCGCCTGGGCCGTGGCGGCGGGCTTGCGTCGCACCGGCGACAGCCGCGAGCTCGAGGAAAACAGTTTCGTGCTCCTGCCTGCCCTGGGTCAGAACTGCACCATACTCGACACCTCGCTCCCACCGCCGTTCCGGGTCAGCGGCCCATGTCCACCGATCGACAAGCGGGTCAGCTATGGGTTCTGGTCATGGGAGCTGTCGAGCCGCTACCGCGTCAGCCCGCAGCTCAATTCCTACCTGCGCATCGGTCGCAGCCAGCGTTCCGGCGGCTGGAACGCGCCGCTCGCCACCGTCCAGGATCAGCCGTTCCGCCCCGAGCAGCTGACCGACTACGAGCTGGGTCTCAAGGCCGACCTGTTCGGGGGTGCATTCACCGCGAACGGCGATGTGTTCTACGGCAAGTACGACGAGATGCAGCGCCTGCTCGCGCGACTGAACCCGGACGGCACGCCGGTCACGCTGGTCACCAATGCCGGCAGGGCGCGCATCAGCGGAGCGGAGCTCGAGGCGCTGTGGCGCTTTGCGCCGCGCGCCTCGCTCCAGGGAGCATTTGGCTGGACAGATGCGCGCTACCAGAGTTTCCTGTACACACCCCTTGCAGGCGGTCCGGTGCAGGACCTCTCGGGCAACGCCTTCTACCAGACCCCGCGGCTGCAGGCGCTCCTCGCCGGCAGCTACCAGGTCCCGACGCCGGCGGGGGATCTGTTGCTGCGGGCAGACTATGCCTGGCAGGACAAGATCCAGTTCAATGTCATCAATGACTTCAACTACCAGGGCGCCTACGGGACCGCCAACGCCCGCGTCGCCCTCGCGAGCCGCACGCAGACCTGGGAAGTTGCCGTGTTCGGCGAGAACCTCACCGACAAGCGTTACGCCTACAGCGGCGGTACGCTCGGCGCGCCACTGGCGCCGACCCCGACCATCGCCTGGAATATCCCCGGCGCGCGCCGCACGGCCGGCGTCGAGGGAACCTATCGCTGGAACCCGACGCGCTGAGACCGCACCCGTGTCGCGGCCTCAAGCACCCGACCGATGCGTTGCGGCCTGCGCGCTCGCGCTGCTGGCCGGCGCCTACGGGGCGCGTGCCGAGGAGCCTGCACCGGTGCCGGCAACGGCGGCTGCGCCGGCAAACGCGGCTGCGCCGGCAAGTACGGCTGCGCTGGCAAGTGCAGCTGCGCCGGCAAGTGCAGCTGCGCCGGCAAGTGCGGCTGCGCCGGCTGCCCCAGCTGCGTCCCCGCCTGCGGGACTCGCGCGCTGGCTCAATCCTGCGAGTGCGCCCTTCATCCCGATCCCGGACTTCGACACCGAGCCGCACAACGGACTGACGCTGGGCCTGCTTCCAACCTGGCTGCACACCAACAGCCGTGATGAGATCGAGCGGATCGTCGCTCCGGACATCATCCACAGCCAGTACTTCGGCTGGGGCGCCCACATGCGCGTTCTCGGCTACCCGTCCGCCGACACGCAGTGGTCGGTGGTGGGAGGGCTCAAGCAGCGCGTCGAGCGCGAGTTCGACGGCCGCTACCTCACGGGCCAGACACGCACCGGCGCGGTGTCATGGTCGATCGAGGCGATCTACGACCGCAGCGGCACGCCGCGCTTCTTCGGTCTCGGCAACCAGTCGCTGCGCACGCACGAGACTTCCTATGTCGACAACCAGGCGCTGGTGGCCGCATCGATCGGGCGCAACTTCACCCGCAGGCTGCAGCTTGCCTATCTGGTGCGCCCGCGCTATGTCGAGGTGCTGCCGACGGTGCTGCCCGGCCTGCCCTCGATCGGGACGTTGTATCCGGCACTCAAGGGCATTGGCAGCGAGCACGAGCTGCACCACACCGCAATGCTCACCTACGACACCCGTGATTCGCTCGTCATCCCGCACAGCGGGGTGCGCTACATCATTTACAACGGCTTCGTCAGCCGTGCCGTCGGCAGCTCGGTCTCCTACACCTTCTTGGGCGCAGAAGCGCGTCGCTACTGGGCGCTCGGCCCGGACGTCACACTGGCCTGGCACGCGGCGCTGCGCTACATGCCCTCGGCGGGCAACGCGCCGTTCTGGGCACTCTCGAGCCTCGGTGGTGATCGCAGCGTGATCGACGAGCGCGAGCCGCTGCGCGGCTACGGCGCCGACCGCTTCATCGACCGCAATCTGTTCGCGACCGGCATGGAGCTGCGCATGAGCGTGGTGAACCTGAACGCCTTCGGCACCCGCGTGAGCGTGGAGGTGGCTCCGTTCCTCGATGCCGGCAAGGTGTTCGCAGCGCTCGGCGGCAGCCCGTTCTCCAAGCTGCACGCCACCCCGGGGCTCGGCGTACGCGGCGTGGCCAATCCCTTCATCGTCGGCTACGTGGATTTCGGTCTGGCCCGCGGCAAGGTCGCGGTGTTCAGCGGCATCGACTATCCGTTCTGAGCGGCCCGCCCGCCAGGGGGCTGTGCGGCGCATTTGCCCACTGCAACGGGCGGCCCGTAGAATCGCGTACCGGTGCGGGTGTAGTTCAATGGTAGAACTGCAGCTTCCCAAGCTGCTAACGTGGGTTCGATTCCCATCACCCGCTCCATCAGCGCCGAGCATGCGGCGTGCTTGACCGGCCGGCCGCGAGGCGCGAATCTCGCGCTCCCGCAGATCGAGGAGAGTTCCATGCCAGCCATGCGCGCGATGGTCGTTGCCCGGCCGGGCGGTCGATTCCGCGTGGAGGAGCGCCCGCTGCCCGAGCCCGCCCGTCACGAGGTTCGAATTCGCGTGCACGCCTGCGGCGTGTGTCACAGCGACTCGATGGTGGTGAGCGGCCACATGCCGGGACTCACGTATCCGCGCATTCCGGGACACGAGGTGATCGGGACCATCGAGGCGGTCGGCGCGGATGTCGAGGGCTGGCGGGTCGGTACGCGCGTCGGGGTCGGTTGGCACAGCGGCGCCTGCGGCCACTGCGGCCGCTGTCGGCACGGGAACTCGTTCGCCTGCGAGAACGTGCAGGGAGCGACCGGCATCACGCGCGACGGCGGCTATGCCACCCACATGCTGGCGCGCGCCTCGGCGCTGGCACGCCTGCCCGAGGACATGGATCCGGTCGAATCGGCGCCGCTGCTGTGCGCCGGGATCACGACCTTCAATGCGCTGCGGCATTGCGGCGCGCGTCCCGGGGATCTGGTCGCCATTCATGGCGTGGGCGGACTCGGCCATCTGGCCATTCAGTTTGCCGCGCGCCAGGGTTTGCGTACCGTGGCGGTCAATCGCGGTCGGGACAAGGAGCAGTTGGCGCGCTCGCTCGGCGCGCAGGACTATATCGACTCCGAGCGCAGCGACCCGGCGGCGGCACTGCAGGCCTTGGGCGGCGCCACGGCGATCATCGCCACGGTCACGAGCGCCGAGGCCATGCAGGCGATAGTCGGGGGACTCGGCGTGAATGGGACGATGATGGTCATCGGCGCGGTCGGCGCGCTCACCGTCAACTCGCTGGAGCTCCTCGGCAAGCGCGCAGCCGTGAAGGGCTGGTACTCGGGAACCGCCGTGGACTCGGAGGACACGCTGCGTTTCAGCCAGCGCCACCGTGTCGTGTCGACGAACGAGATCTATCCCTTCGAGCAGGCCCAGACGGCGTACGAGCGCATGATGAGCGGCAAGGCGCGCTTTCGCGTGGTACTCAAGGTCGGGGAATAGAAGGTCGGGGAATAGAAGGTCGGGGAATAGATCGGCGCCGGTAGCGCTCACCGCCAGCCGGCACAGTAGGGTTCGGGTTTCATGTCCTGCGGGCTGCCCTGCTCCCCGGGCGGCGGGTAGCGCCGATTGAACGTGAATGCCTGCGGCGTCGGTCCGTGCTTCTCGAACCACTGGCGACGCCGCGCCATGACGGCGGTGTGCGCGGAGCGATAGACGAAATCAAAGAGCGGCTCGATCATCGCCCACACCGACATGTTGACCAGGAAATTCGGATCTTGCGAGACCCGGATATCGGTGGCGTTGCCGCTGTCGGATTGCAGTCGCCAGATGAAGCCCGGCGCGGCGTCCGCCCGGGCGTTGATCTCAGCCAGCGCGGCCATGAATTCGGCCAGTTGCGCACTGTCGGTCGGCGCGAGGATGCGGCCGACGTTGAGTTGGGCGATGTGCCATTCACTCATGTGTTGCCTCGCGCAGGCTGCGTGTGGCCAGGAAAATAACACTGATCATGCCGGCCGGCACCGTTCCCGCAGCCCGTGACCGTTCCGTGACACTCGCCCCGGGCCGCGGCAGGTAAGCTCCCGCAATGCACCAGATCGGTGTGGTCGGCCTGTCCTATCGCCACGCGGGCGTCGACCAGGTGGCCCGCTTTGCCGTGCCGAGGACGGAAGTTCCGGCGCGGCTGCCGGCGCTGCGCACGCTGTTGAAGGCCGCGGAGATTCTCTACGTCGGCACCTGCAACCGGGTCGAAGTGGTGTACGCCACCGATGACGGCACGGCGGCCGGGGATTCGCGCCAGGACGTGTTCCGCATTCTCACCGGCCGCGACCCGCAGCCCGGGGAGGCGGCGCGCATCCTGCGCGCCTGGACCGGCGAGGCGGCGGTCGAGCACCTGCTGCTGCTTGCCTGCGGGCTGGATTCCGCGCAGCTCGGCGAGCACGAGATCGCCGCGCAGCTGCGCGGCGCGTGGGAGGACTCGCGCGCCGCGCGCACCTGCGGACCCCTCCTCGACCGCCTCATGGGGGAGGCACTGGGAATGGCGCGGCGCGTGCGCCGCCTCAGCGCCGGGGTGCGCTCACCCTCCCTCGGGGATCTGGCGGCCGACCGCGTGCTGCAGCACCTCGGCGGCCGCCTCGCGCGCGTCGCGTTGCTCGGCGTGTCGCCCATGACGCGCCGTTGTGCCGCCGTGCTGCACGAGGCGCGGATTCCGCTGCTCATCGTCAACCGCACGCTGCAGGCGGCCGAGGAGCTGGCGCGCACCGTGTCCGGGGAGGCGTTGGCGCTGGAGCGGTTCCGCGCGCAGCCCCCGGAGCTGTGCGCGCTGGTGCTGGCAGCCGGCGGGGGCGAGCCGGTGCTCGATGGGCAGGTGCTCGGGCAGTTGCGGACCGCCGCGGCCGCGGCACCCCTGATCATCGATTTCGGCGTGCCCCCGAACGTCGATCCCGCGGCCGCGCAGCGCGCGGGAGTCGCGCGCGTCGGCATGAACGATCTCATCGAGGCGGCGCAGGGGCGGCGGCTCGCGGAGCTGGTGCGCCTGGCGCCGGTGCGCGCCGCGATCGATGAGCGCCTGACGCGGCTGCGCTCCGAGCTCGCCACGCGCGCCATCGGCCCGCGGCTTGCGGACCTGCGCGGCGCCTTCGAACAGATCGCCGCCGCGGAAGTGGCGCGTGCGCTCAGGCAGGAGTTGCGTACACTGGACGGTGAGCAACGCGGGCAGCTCGAGCGGCTTGCGTCCACGGTGGCGCACCGGCTCGCGCATCTGCCGCTCGCGGGGCTGCGTGCCGCCGCGGTGCATGGCCCGGATGCGGTGGAGGCATTCTTCGCAGCGGCCAAGATGGGCCGTGCGCGCACCGATTGATGCAAGAGTCACTCTCATGAGCAACCTGCGGCCCAACACCCTGCGCGAGTCCCGCCATCCGCGCTCCGCCGAGCTGTACCAGCGCGCCTGCCGCGTGATTCCCGGCGGCGTCAATTCACCGGTGCGCGCCTTCCGCGCGGTGGGCGGCACGCCGTTGTTCATCGCGCGCGGCGCGGGCGCGCAGTTGTTCGACGCCGATGGCCGCGCCTACCTCGACCTGGTCGGCTCCTGGGGTCCCCTGATCGCCGGGCATGCGCACCCGGCGGTGCTCGCGGCCGTGACCGAGGCGCTCGCGTGCGGCATGACCTACGGGGCGCCGTGCGCCGCGGAAGTCGAGCTCGCCGAGCAGGTGGTGGCCTCCTACCCGGCCGCCGAGCAGGTGCGCTTCGTGTCCTCGGGGACCGAGGCGGTCATGAGCGCCATCCGCGTGGCGCGCGCGTTCACGGGCCGGGACCTCATCGTCAAATTCGCCGGCTGCTATCACGGGCATGCGGATCACCTGCTGGTGGCGGCGGGCTCGGGACTCGCCACCCTCGGCCGCCCATCCTCCGCGGGCGTGCCGGAAGCGTTCACGGCCTGCACGCGCGTGCTGCCGCTCGATGACGAAGCGGCGCTCGAGGAGTTGTTTCAGCGTGAGGGTGCGCGCGTCGCGGCCCTCATCATCGAGCCGCTGCCGGCCAATCACGGCCTGCTGCCGCAGCGGCGCGAATTCCTCGCCCGCCTGCGCCAGCTCACGAGCGAGCACGGCGCGCTGCTCATTTTCGATGAAGTGATCTCCGGGTTCCGCCTGGCGCGCGGCGGCGCGGCGCAGCTCTTCGGCATCGCCCCGGATCTGGCGACCTTCGGCAAGGTGATCGGCGGCGGCATGCCGGTCGGGGCGTTCGGCGGCGCGCGCCGCATCATGGCGCGGCTCGCCCCGGATGGCGACACCTACCAGGCCGGCACCCTCTCGGGCAACCCCGTGGCGATGGCCGCGGGACTGGCGACGCTCGCGCTCCTCGAGCGCGAGTCGGGATGGGAGCGTCTGGAGGCGCGCGGCGCCGAGCTCGAGGGGCTGTTGCGACCGGTGCTGGCGCAGGCAGGCTTCCCCGTGCACCTGGTGCGCGTCGGCTCGCTCTTCTGGCTGTCGTTGCACGAGGCGGGCGCGCCGCGCACGGCTCTCGCCCTGTCGGAACGCGAGCGCGCGCGCTTTGCCGCGCTGTTTCATGCCATGCTCGAGCGCGGCATCTACCTGCCACCGTCCGGCTACGAGGCCTGCTTCCTGTCGCTCGCGCACAGCAGTGCCGATCTCACGCGCTTCGCGCAGGCGCTGCGCGAGGCGCTGGCGGGGATCGAATGAAGGCGACGCGCGTCTTCCAGCTGACCGTGCTCGTGCTGCTGGTGGTGTCCGCCGTGCAGGTGGGCTATTGGATCCTCGACCAGCGCGCCTACACCATCGATAAGGTGCGTGCCGCCCGCACCGCCTACGCCGCGCAGACCTCCGCCGCGCAGGCGCTGCTCGATGCGGGAGTGAGCGCCGAGCGCGTGCAGGCGCTCCTGCCGCAGATCGTCATCGCCGGCGGGCACGCGGCGCTCGCGCCGCAGGTCGAGGAGGCGCTGCGCACCGAGGAGCGCCACCGCTACAATCGCTACGCCTGGGAAGGCGCGTTCTTCCTGCTCGCCCTCGGGGCCTGCATCGCGGTGATCGCGCGCGCGCTGCGCGTCGAAGCGCGGGTCCTGGAGGAGCAGGAGAACTTCCTCGCGCTCGTGTCTCACCAGTTCAAGACCCCGCTCGCGAGTCTGCAGCTGTCAGTCGAGACCATGGCGCTGCGCACGCTGTCGGCGGAGCAGTCACGCACGCTCACCGATCGCATGCTGGCGGATCTTGCCCGCATGGAGGCGATGGTCACGCAGATCCTCGAGAGCGCGCGCCTGGAGCGCGGCCGGGTCGAGTTCAAGTCCGAGCCGCTGGAGCTGGGCGCGGCGGTCGCGCGGGTGGTGGCGCACCTGGAGGAGCGCGCACGCCAGGAGCGCATCCGTATCTCCTGCGACATCGAGCCGGGCCTGTACGTGGTGAGCGATCCGCTGGCGCTCGATGTGGTGGTGCGCAACATCCTGGAGAACGCGCTCGCCGCGGTGACGCCGCTCGGCGGCGGCAGCATCGCGCTCAGCGCGCGCGCGCTCAACGGCGAGGTGGAGCTGTCGGTGCGCGACAGCGGTGTGGGTTTTCGCCCCGCGGACGGCGCGCGCCTGTTCGAGAGATTCACGCGCCTGCATCCGCGTGGCGGGGGCGGCCAGTACGGTACCGGCCTCGGGCTCTTCATCGTGCATCGCCTCATGCACCTCGGGCAGGGGCGCGTGCGCGCGCACAGCGAGGGCGTGGGCCAGGGCGCGCATTTCGTGCTCACCTGGCCGGCGGCGCAGGGGCAGCGCTCATGAGCGCCACGCCCTCTGGCACGCGCGTGCTGGTGGTGGAGGACGATCCGCACCTCGCCGCCGGCGTCATGGAGAACCTGCGCGCCGAAGGCTACGAGGTGAGCACCGCGGGCGATGGCGAGCAGGCGCTCGAGTGGCTGCGCGAGAGGGGATGCGCGCTCATCGTGCTCGATGTGATGTTGCCGGGGATCGACGGCTTCGGCGTGTGCCGCACGCTGCGCGAGCAGGGCAACAACACGCCGGTGCTGTTTCTCACCGCACGCGGCGATCCGGTGGATCGCGTCCGGGGCCTGGAGTCCGGCGGCGATGACTATCTCGCCAAGCCCTTTCATCTGCAGGAGTTCCTGCTGCGCGTGCGCGCGATCCTGCGGCGCTGGGACTGGTACCGCAGCGCCTCGGCCACCGCGGCCACCGCGGTGCTGCGCTTCGGCGGCAACGAAGTCGACTTCCGCGCCTTCCGCGCCCGCGCCTGGAACGGCGAGGCGCAGGAGCTCACCGAGAAGGAGGCGATGATCCTCAAGGTGCTCGCCGAGCACGCCGGCGAGATCGTCTCGCGCGAGGATCTGCTCGAGCGCGTCTGGGGCTACGACGTGTTCCCCTCGACCCGCACCGTGGACAACTTCATCCTGCGGCTGCGCAAGCGCTTCGAGAAAGACCCCGCCCGCCCGCGCCACTTCCTCACCGTGTGGGGCGTCGGTTACCGCTTCCTCAGCGAGGGCGAGCCGTGAGCGCGCTCAAGCCGCTGCGCATCGGCACGCGCGCCTCGGCGCTCGCGCTGTGGCAGGCGCGGCACGTCGAGAGCCTGGTACGCGCGCAGCCTGGCGCACCGGCCGTGGAGCTGGTGCACATCAGGACCGAAGGCGACGTGCAGGGGGATGTGCCGCTGTGGCAGGTGCCGGGCAAGGCGTTCTTCACCAAGGAGATCGACCGCGCGCTGCTCGCCGGCACGGTGGATATCGCGGTGCACAGTCTCAAGGACCTCGCCACCCGGCTCGAGCCCGGTCTCCAGCTTGCCGCGACGCTGCCGCGCGAAGACCCGCGCGATGCGCTGATCAGCGCGAGCGGCGCGACGCTCAGCGAGCTGCCGCAGGGTGCGCGCGTCGGCACCAGCAGCCTGCGGCGCCGCGCGTTCCTGGCACGCGCCCGTCCGGATGCGGTGCTGCTCGAGCTGCGCGGCAACGTGCCGACGCGCGTCGAGCGCCTGAGGAAGGGTGATTATGAGGCGATCATTCTCGCCGCCGCGGGGCTGAAGCGCCTCGGCCTGGCGGAGCAGATCACCGAGTACCTGGGCGTCGGCACCTGGCCGCCGGCCGTGGCGCAGGGAGTGATCGGCATCTGCGCACGGGCGGATGACGAGGCCACCCTGCGCTGGCTGAGCCCGCTCGATGACCGTGCGGCGCGCCTGGCGGTGAGCGCCGAGCGCGCTCTGCTGCGCATGCTCGAAGGCGGTTGCCAGGTGCCGCTCGGTGCGCTCGCCACGATCCACGAAGAACAGCTGAGCCTGCGCTACAGGATTTGCGCGCTGGACGGCTCCGGAGGCATGAACGGAGGCACCAGCCTCGGCGGACACGACGAGCGGGAGGGGCATAAGCTCACGGTGGAGGAGGCGATCGGACTCGGTGAGCGGGTGGCGCGGGACCTGCTGGCACGCGGTGCCGGCGATTTGGTCGCGCGCGCGCGTGCGGCGCGCGCCGTGGATGAGCCGTGAACACTGAAGCCGACATCAAGCCGGTCGTGGTCACGCGCGCCGAAGCGAGCGACGGCCCCCTGAGCCGCGAGCTGCGGAGCCTCGGGTTACGTGCGCTGCTGTGGCCGGCGGTGAGCGTCACGAGCGCGGACCTGGGGCCGCTCACCGCCGCACTCGCCGCGGTCAGGTCCTTCGGCTGGATCGTGTTTGCCAGCCGTCATGCAGTCGCCGCGGTGCTCGAGCGGCTGCCCGCCGCGCCCGAGGGCGTGCGCGTCGCGGCCGTGGGCCAGGCGACCGCGCAGGTGCTGCGCCAGCGCGGCTGGCCGCCGGAGCTGGTGCCGGAGGAGGCGAGCGCGGCGGCGCTCATCGAGGCCTTCGCCGCGCGCTGGTCGGCGCGCGATGCCGGCGTGAAGATTCTGTATCCGGCCAGCTCGCGCGCCCTGCCGACACTCGCCGCCGGGCTCACGCAGCTCGGGGCGCAGGTCACGCAGGTCGAGGCCTACCGCACCGAGGGGGCGGCGCTCGATGTGGCGGAGTGTCGCGCCTGGATCGCGCGCGGCGGCGTCGGCGCGGTGACCTTCGCCAGTCCCTCCGCCGTGACCGAGCTCGCGCGCGCCCTCGGGGAGGAAGACTTCCAGCGGCTGCTGTCGGGCGCCGCGGCGGTGGCCATCGGGCGCACCACCGCCCGCGAGCTGGCCGCGCGCGGCCACACCGCGGTGGTTGCGGAGTCCGCGACCCTGCAGGGACTGGCGCGCACTACCCATCGCCTGTTGCAAACGAGAGCCTGAAGTCCATGGGATTCCCTCACCAAAGACCGCGCCGCACCCGCCAGTCCGATGCCTGGCGGCGCATGGTGCGCGAGACTCACCTGACGCCCGATGCGTTCATCTACCCGCTGTTCGTCGTGCCCGGGCGCGCCGTGCGCCACGCGGTCGAGAGCATGCCCGGGATCTTTCAGCTGTCGGTGGACGAGGTGGTGAAGGACGCGAAGGCGGCCGCCGCGGCGGGTGTGCCCGCGGTGCTGCTGTTCGCCGCGCCCGCCCACAAGGACGCGCGGGCCACGAGCGCCACCGATCCCAAGGGGCTCGCCGCGCAGGCGATCGGTGCCATCAAGGAGGCCTGCCCGCAGCTGCTGGTGTGGGCGGACGTGTGCCTGTGCGGCGCCACCGATCACGGGCACTGCGGCCACGTACTGGCGAACGGCGCCATCGACAACGATTCCTCCATTCAAACGCTGGCCGAAGTGGCGCTGAACTACGCCCGCGCCGGGGCCGATGCAGTGGCGCCTTCCGACATGATGGACGGACGCGTCGCGGCGATCCGCGCGCGGCTGGACGAGGCGGGCCGCGCCACCACACCGATCGTCGCCTACGCGGCGAAGTTCGCGTCCTCCTTCTACGGCCCGTTCCGCGAAGCCGCGGAGTCGGCGCCCGCATTCGGCGATCGCCGTTCCTACCAGATGGATCCGGCGAATGCGCGCGAGGCCCTGCGCGAGGTGCTGCTGGATGTGGAGGAAGGCGCGGATCTGGTCATGGTGAAGCCCGCAGGGCCCTATCTCGATGTCATCCGCCGGGTGCGTGACGCGGTGCGCGTGCCGGTGGTCGCCTACCAGGTGTCCGGGGAGTTCAGTCTCATCAAGGCCGCCGCCGCGCGCGGCTGGATCGATGAGCGCGCCGCGGTGCTCGAGACGCTCACCGGGATCCGCCGCGCGGGCGCGGATCTCATCATCAGCTACTTCGCACCCGAGGTGGTGCAGTGGCTGCGCGCGTGAGCACACCGGGGGCGTGCGCCGAGACACCGGCGTTTCTCGCCGCCTGCCGGCGCCAGCCGGTGCCGTACCGGCCCATCTGGATCATGCGTCAGGCCGGGCGCTATCTGCCCGAGTACCGCGCGCTGCGCGCCAAGGTCAACTTCGAGGCGCTCACGCGCACGCCGGACCTCGCCGCGGAAGTGACCCTCCAGCCCCTGCGGCGCTTCGAGCTCGATGCCGCCATCCTCTTCAGCGACATCATGACGCCGCTCCAGGGCATGGGCGTGGATCTCGCCTTCGAGCCTGGCCCGGTGGTGCGCGAGCCCATCCGCACCGCTGCCCAGATCGATGCGCTGCCCGCGCTCGTGCCGCAGCGTGACGTGCCGTTCGTGCTGGAGACGATCCGGCTGGTGCGCGCAAACATGCCGCGCCTCGCGCCCCTCATCGGCTTCGCCGGCGCGCCGTTCACGCTCCTGTGCTACCTCGTGTGCGGGCGGCCCTCCAAGGAATTTGCGGCGGCGCGGACCTTCCTGTACGCGCAGCCGCACGCCGCGCAGCGCCTGCTCGAGCGGCTCGCGGACGCCATGGCGGAATATCTGGCGGCGCAGGCGGGCGCGGGCGCCCAGGCGCTGATGCTGTTCGAATCCTGGGCGGGGCTGCTCGCCCCGCCGGAGTTCAGGCAGTTTGCGTTGCCGGCCGTGCGGCGCACGGCCGCCGCGCTGCGCCGCGTGGGCGTCCCCCTCATCTACTACGTGAACCAGGGCTCGGCCCTCATGCCGGCGGTGGCGCAGCTCGATGTGGACGTCATCGGCGTCGACTGGCGCTCGGGTCTGTCGGAAGTGCGCCGCGTGCTCGGGCCCGGCAAGGCGGTGCAGGGCAATCTCGATCCGGCGGCGCTGTTTGCGCCGGCCCCCGAGTTGCGCCGGCACGTGGATGCGGTGTTCGAGGAGGCGGGCAGCGCGCCCGGACACATTTTCAACCTTGGGCACGGCATCTGGCCCGACACCGACCCCGACGCGGTGGCGCGCCTGGTGGACTACGTGCATGCGCGGCGCTAGCGATCTGGCCGCCTCCGCCACCGGGTACTTCCGCGACCTGCAGGCGCGGCTGTGTGCCGCGTTCGAGGCGTTCGAGCCGGTGAGCCGCTTCGAGAAGCGCAGCTGGGCCAAGCCCGAGGGTCACCGGCTGCACGGCGGCGGGGAGTCGCGCCTGATGCGCGGCGAGGTGTTCGAGAAAGTGGGCGTCAACGTCAGCCACGTCTGGGGCGTGCTGGCGCCCGAAGCGCATGGCCAGGTGGCGGGGGCGCAGGAGTCCGAGGGTCGCTTCGTCGCCTGCGGCATCTCGCTCGTAGCACACATGGTCAATCCCTACGTGCCCGCCGTGCACCTGAACCTGCGTTATCTGTCCACCAGCCGCGCCTGGTTCGGCGGCGGCTCGGATCTCACGCCGACCTTTCCATTCACCGAGGACACCGAGGCGTTTCACGGCGCGCTGCGGCGCGCCTGCGACAGCTATCGGCCGGACGCGTACAGTGAGTTCAAGGCGTGGTGCGACAGGTACTTCTATCTGCCGCACCGCCAGGAGCCCCGCGGCGTGGGCGGGATTTTCTTCGACGATCTCGCAAGTGAAGACCCGCAGGCGGATTTTGCGTTCGTGCGTGCGGTGGGGGAGGCGCTGTTTCAGGTCTATCCGCTCATCGTCGCGCGCCGCAGGGACACCCCCTTCGATGAGGCGGCGCGTGAGCGGCTGCTCCTGAAGCGCGGGCGCTACGTGGAGTTCAACCTGGTGTACGACCGCGGCACCAAGTTCGGCTTCAGCACCGATGCGGACCCGGACGCCTACCTGATGAGCTTGCCGCCGCTCGTGAGATGGTGATCCCGCGCGCGCTGGGCGCGGGGCCGCAGGCCGGGCGGAGTCAGCCAGCTCACCGACCTCGCCCAGAACAGAGCTTCCGGGTGGGCCGTGGCGGTGCGCCAGTGCTCACCGAGGATTGCCGCGATCGCCTCGAGCGTCTCACCCGAGGGCTGCCAAAGGCGCCGCAAGCGCTTGTGACTCCCCACCGTACGCCCTCCTTAACCCTCCGGTGCATCTACTGAAGAGAGTGTTTCAGTGGCGCCCGAGTTCCGGTAAAAAGTGTTGCCGATCAGCGACTTCTGCGATTTAAACGGACGGGGCGGGCTGCCTCTCTAAGGAACAGATGACACAGGCGCAGGCCGAGGACACGCGGGTCGACTGGGAGGCGGCGCTCGTTCAGCGCGCCTGTACCGGGGACACGCGCGCCTTCGAGCGGCTGTATCGCGAGCACGCCGGCCGGGTCTACGGCCTGTGCCTGCGGATGACGCGCGATGCTCACCTGGCGGAGGACTGTACGCAGGAGACCTTCATCAACGCGTGGCGGGCGCTGCCGAGGTTCGAGACGCGCAGCTCGCTGTCGACCTGGCTGCACCGCATCGCGGTCAACGTGAGCCTCGCGAAGCGCCGCAAGGCATCGCCGGTCGCGCCGAGCCCCGATGACGAGGAGGGCACGGGCGGCGCATGCGGGTGGACACTCGAGACGCCGGTGGAGGTCCAGGAGATCGAGGCCGCGATCGGCGCCTTGCCCGACGGCGCGCGCGATGCCCTGATCCTGCACGCCCTGTACGGGTACTCGCATGTCGAGGCGGCCCAGATGCTGGGTGTGGCGGAGGGCACGTGCAAGGCCCAGTTGCACCGGGCGCGCAGACTCTTGCGCGAGAGACTGCATGTGGAGGTGGGCTGACATGAGCGGTACCGGCAGTGCTGACGAACGCAGGGTGGGGTCGCTCCGCGAGCTGTCGCCGGCGGTCGAGCCGCCCCGCGACCTGTGGCCGCAGATCGAGGCGCGGATCAACGCGGAGCGCCGCAGCGCGCCCGCGGCGCAGCCGCGCCCGGCCCGAGCGCGCCCCCTGCCGCCGCGCTGGCTCGCGGCCGCGGCCGTGGTGGCGAGCGTCGCGGTGGGCGTGTGGATCGGCAGGAGTCTGCTGCCGGCGGCCCGTCCGGGCGTTCAGTCCCCGATCAGCGCCGCGCGCGCGACCCTTGCCGGTGCGCCGACGGCGCTCGATGTGGCGTACGTGTCCGACCGGCGCTACCAGCGTGATCGGGCGGCGCTCATGAAATCGCTGCAGGCGCGGCTGGCGGCGCTGCCGCAACCGGCCCGCGCCAAGGTCATGGCGAGTCTGGCGGCCATGCAGCGCGCCAAGCAGGATCTGGAGAGCGCGCTCGGCAAGGACCCGGGCAATGCGCTGCTGCAGGAGCTGCTGGTCAACACTTACCAGGATGAGATGCGCGTCCTCACGGACGTCCAGGCCAGCGACGCTGGCAGGGGGATCTGAGCATGGGCTTTTCCAGGCTGGCGGCCGCGATGACCGCGCTGTTTGCGAGCGCGGCCGCCTGCGCCTCGGGCGACCGGACCTTCGAGCGCCAGGTGCCGGCGCAGGCTCACGGCGTGGTGGACATTTCCAACGTCAGCGGCAAGGTCGTCGTGAGCGGCTCGGACCGTCCGGAAGTGAGCGTACGCGCCGAGCTCGGCGAGGGGGTGGAGCGCGTGGACGTGAGCACCGATCACGGCCGCACCACCATCAAGGTGGTGTTGCCGCACTCGGGGCACGGCGGCGATGCCGACCTGCACGTGAAGATCCCGAAGGACAGCGAGCTCACCGTCTCGGCGGTGAGCGCCGATGTGACCACGGCCGGCGTGACGGGCGTGCAGCGCCTGAACACGGTGAGCGGTGACATCGCAGCAGAGCTCGGCGGCTCGGACCTGGAGCTCAAGAGCGTGAGCGGCAATGTCAAGCTCAAGGGCCATGGCCAGCCGGCGCGGCTGCACGTGAGCACGGTGAGCGGGGATGTGCACCTCGAGCACGGGGCCGGGGACCTGGAGGCCGGAACGGTGAGCGGGACGCTGGTGCTGTCGCTCGACAGCGCGCGCTCGGTGCGCGCGCGCAGCACCTCGGGCGATGTGCACTTCGAGGGCAAGCTCGCGCGCGGCGCGGACTTCGACGCCACCTCGGTGAGCGGCGAACTCAACGTGCGCGCCAGTGCGGAAGCGGGCTACGCCTACGAGGTCTCGACCTTCAGCGGCGACATTTCCAACTGCTTCAACGCGACGCCGGGCGAGCACGGCCACATGCCGGGTCACACGCTGCAGGGCACACGCGGAGATGGGGCCGGGCACATGCACCTGAAAACCATGAGCGGGGACGTGCAGCTGTGTGACCGCAAGTGAGCCTGGGCCGCGGGTGAGCCGGACGCGCCGCACACCCGCCGCCGCCTGCCCCGGGCTGCCGGCGCGCGCGATGAGCGCCGCGCAATGCCCTAGAATGGTCGGGTGTCCGTCACCGCCGACGCCGTAGCGCCCGCGCTGCTCAAGTGGCACGCCCGCGACGGGCGCCACCACCTTCCCTGGCAGCAGGACCGCACGCCGTATCGCGTGTGGGTGTCCGAGATCATGCTGCAGCAGACGCAGGTCACGACGGTGGTTCCCTACTACGAGCGCTTCGTGGGGCGCTTCCCCGACGTGCGCTCGCTCGCCGCGGCGCCGGTCGATGAGGTGCTGCATCTGTGGTCGGGGCTGGGTTATTACGCGCGGGCGCGCAACCTGCACCGCGCGGCGGTGCGCATCCGCGATGACTACGGCGGGGAGTTTCCGGTGGAGTTCTCACGGCTCGCCACCCTTCCCGGTATCGGGCGCTCGACCGCGGGCGCGATTCTCGCGCTCGCATTCGGCGCGCGTTTCCCGATTCTCGATGGCAACGTGCGGCGCGTGCTGGCGCGCTACTTCGGCGTGGCGGGAAACTCCGCCGAGCGGGCCGTGGCGCAGCGGCTGTGGGAGCTGTCAGAGCGTTGTACGCCGCACGCGCAGGTCGATGCGTACACGCAGGCGATCATGGATCTGGGCGCCACGGTGTGCGTGCGGCGCAAGCCCCTGTGCACTCACTGCCCGCTGGCGCCCAAGTGCCTCGCCCGGCGCACCGGCCGGCAGCACGAGCTGCCGGCGCCGCGCGTGAGGCGTGCGCGGCGCCTGCGGCGCGCGTTCATGGTGGTGGCGCTGCAGGACGACGGCAGCGTGCTGCTCGAGCGGCGGCCCGAGAGCGGCGTATGGGGGGGGCTGTGGTGCCTGCCGGAGTTCGCGACCGCCACCGCAGCCGGCGCGTTCGTGCGCGCCTCCTTGCGCGCGGCGGCGATCGAGCCGCAACCCCTGAGCGAAATCCAGCACGCGTTCACTCACTTCGATCTCGCGATCACCCCGCTCCTGGTGCGCTGTTCGGGCGCCTGGGCCGTGAGGGAGGAGGGAGCGCAAGCGAGCCTTTGGTATAACATCCGTGCACCGGCGCGCATCGGCCTGCCCGCTCCCATCACGACGCTGCTCGCGAGCCTGGCGAGCGAGTCGCTGTTCGATGCCCGCACGGCCTAGCGCAAGGAGGTTGGCGTGTCACGTATGGTGCAGTGTGTTCTGCTGAAGCGCGAGGCCCCGGGGCTCGAGCGGGCCCCGTATCCGGGTGAGCTCGGCCGGCGCATCTACGAGAGCGTTTCCCGCGAGGGCTGGGCGCGCTGGCTGGCGCACCAGACCATGCTCATCAACGAGTATCGCCTGACGCCGATCGAGCCCAAGGCGCGCAAGTTCCTGGAGGCGGAAATGGAGAAGTTCTTCTTCGGGCCTGGCTCGCAGGCGCCCGAAGGCTATCAGCCGCCCAAGGCGGGGAGTTAGGCGCCGCGGGCCGCGCGGCTCCACGGGCCGCGCGGCTACAGGTGGATCAGGCCGCGCTTGTGCGCCACCGCGACCGCTTCGGTGCGGCTGATGGCGTCGAGCTTGGTCAGAATGGCCTTCACGTGGGTCTTGGCGGTGCCCTCGGTGATGGACAGCCGCCGCGCGATGTCCTTGTTGCTGCGGCCCTCGGCAACGAGCTGCAGCACGTCGAGCTCGCGCTGCGTCAGGCTCGGCTTCGCCATGCGCTGCAGCGCCTTGGCGGCCACGGTGGACGAGGTATAGGGACGGTCCTCGCTCACCGCGCGGATGGCGGAGAGGATCTCCTGCCTGGGGGCGTCCTTCAGCAGGTATCCCTTGGCGCCCTGGGAGAGGCACTGAAAAATGTCCTCATCGCCGTCGTAGGTGGTCATGATGAGGATGCAGGCCTTGGGATGCAGCTCGAGCACCCGCTGCACCACCGACACGCCGTCACGCTTGGGCATGCGCAGATCCAGCACCATGACGTCGGGCCGATGCTGCTCGTAGAGCGCGATCGCCTCATCGCCATCGCCGGCTTCCGCGACCACTTCCATGTCGGCCTGCTGGTTGACCATGGCCGCCAGGCCGTCGCGCACCACCGGATGATCATCGGCAAGCACGACGCGGACCTTCGTCTTCATGACCGTCGCCACTACGAGGCTCGCTTCTCGATGCGCACGCTCACGCGTGTGCCGGCCCCGGGCTGGCTGGCGATCTGCCACTCTCCGCCGATCGCGCCGGCGCGCTGGCGCATGCTGGTGAGGCCAAAGCCCTCACGCGCGTACACATCGGGCCGCTCCTGCATCCCCACGCCGTCGTCCGCGACCGCGAGCTCCCAGTGGGCGGGCTCATCGGTCATGGTGATGCGCACCGTTTGCGGGCGGGCATGCCGCACCGCATTACTCACGGCCTCCTGCGCGATGCGCAGCAGCTCGTGCTCGTGCTCCGGACGCAGGCCCGTCGCGATGCCGCCGCCTTCGAAGGTGCAGGTGACGCCGCCGGGCACCGTGGAGCGGTCGGCGAGCTGGCGCAGCGCGATCTCCAGTCCCGGGCGCCGGGTCTGATCCAGGCGCAGCGCCATCACCGAGCGGCGCGCTTCGGTGAGCCCGTCGCGCGCCAGCTCCCGGATTCGCGATAGGGTCACGGCAAGCTCCGAGCCGCGCTTCTTGCAGGACGGGAACTCCTCCACCGCGCCCAGCTGCAGCAGAATGCCGGTGAAGGACTGCGCCAGGCCGTCGTGAATCTCCTGGCCGATGCGCGTGCGCTCCATGAGGACGGCGGCTTCCTTGGCCGAGTAGGCGAGGCGCGTCAGCTGCACGGCGAGCGTCGCCTGCTGCGCGAGCGCCACCAGGAGCTCGCTCTTCTGCACGTCCTCGGCGTTGCGCTGAAAGGTCAGCACCAGAAAGCCGACGCTGCGCGGGCCGAACACCAGCGGATAGACCACGGTGCCGACCGCGCCCTCACTGCGATGAAAGGCGAGCACGCCCGGCCAGATCTCCGTCTCCTGGCGGGCGATCTCGAGATACAGGGGCTCGCGCAGCTCCGCGAATCGCGCGGTGAACGCCGAGCCGTTCACCGGCACGCTGGTGGCGAACGGCGGCTCCGCGAGCTGCCCTTCGCGTACGTGCGCGACGATGCGCCACTGTTGCAGCGAGTCCTTCAGCACGATCACCGCACCAGAGACGGCATCGAACTGGCGCGTCGCCTCGAGCAGCATGTGGCCCATGAAGCTGTGCAGGTCGGTCTGGCCGGCGAGGCGCTCGAGGTTGGCGCGGATCACGGCGTTCGCCTTGGCGAGCCCGGCGACGCGCGCCTCCGCGGCGCGCTCGCGTTCGCGGCGCACGTCATCGACCAGCCGCTCGCGGTGCAGCGCGGCGCCGATCACACCGGCGGCGGTCTCGAGCGCGGCCAGCTCGGAAGCATCGATGGCCCGCTGCTGGCGGGTGTTGTCGAAGCCCACCACCCCGATGAACTCGCTCGCCACGAAGATCGGCACGATCGCCTTGGTCTTGGTGTCGACGCCCTCGATGCCCGAGGCGGCGCGGCCGCCGGGAGTCTCGCTCGGGCTCAGGCAGACGCTGCGCCCGGCGCGCAGCTGCGCGCACACGCTGGACAACTCACGCTCGTCGCACGAGAAACTGCACGTGTCATGCAGGTACGGCGTCACGCCCGGTCCCGTCCACTCGCTCACCACCACGAGCAGCGGCTCGCCTTGCGGACCGGTGCGTGTTTCCATGACGCTGACGCGATCGACGTGGGCAGCCGCTCCGATCAGTCCCAGCACGCTCGGGATGGCGCCGCGCACGTCGGGGGCCTCGAGCAGCAGGCGGCTCGCGCTGGCGGAAGCCATGAGCAGCCGCTCGCGCGCCCGCAGGGACTCGTTGATCTCGCTGAGCTTCTCGGCGCAGGGGGCGGCTTGGGCTTCCGGTTCCAGGAGGGCCACGTTCGCGTTCATGTCGGGCGGTACTCGCAGGCTTTCCAAGGGCAGAGCGGAAAGTCTAGCGCGCCGGGAACGTGTTCTGCCGCTACGGACCGCTCTCTCTATCTTAAGAGGGAGCGAGGCGGGCTCGCTCTCGGTTGCTGCGGCGGGCGCCCGTCGGGCTACTTCCGGCGGCATACCATCATGATCCTATTGTGAATCAAAGGCTTACCCGCCTGCTTGCCGGACATAGCGCGGCAGGGGCGTCATTTCCCAGCCACCGCCCAGGGCCTTGTAGACGGCGATCAGGCTGGTCGCCGCATCGGTGCGCACCTGCGCGAGGCGGTCTTCGGCGGCGAGCTGCGTGCGCTCGGCATCGAGCACTTCGAGAAAATCCACCATGCCCCCCTCGTAGCGGGTGCGCGCGATGCGCGCCGCGGTGAGGCTCTCGCGGGCCGCATCCTGAGCGTCCTCGAGACTGTCGCGGGTGCGGGCATGGGTGACGAGCGCATTCTCGGTCTCCTCGAGCGCGCGCAGCACGGTCTGCTCGTAGCCGGCGAGCGCCACATCCGCACGGGCGCGGCTGCCAGCGATCTGCGCTCTCACGCGCCCCAGATCGAAGGCCGCCCAGGAGATGCCGGGCCCGATCACGTAGCCGCGGGTGGATGACTGGCCCAGGTAAGCAGGCTCGGTGGCCGTGTAGGTGAAATTGCCGGTGAACGTGACCTTGGGGAAAAGATCGCCGATCGCCACACCGACGCGCGCGGTGGAGGCGGCGAGGGAGCGCTCGGCGACGCGGATGTCGGGCCGGCGGCGCAAGAGCGCGGCGGGATCCCCGACGGCGGTGATCTGCGGCAGTTCCGGCAGCTCGTGCGGCGGGGTCAGGAGGTCATTGAGCGCGTTGGGCTCGCGGCCCGTGAGCACCGCCAGGCGGTGAATGGAGCGCGCCACCTGCGCCTGAAGCGGTCCGATGGTGGTGAGCGTGGTGGACAGTTGCGAGCGGGCGCGCGAGGTGTCGAGCTCGGTGCCGCGGCCGGCATCCAGGCGCGCCTGGGTGAGGCCCGCGGTCTCGCGCTGGTTGTCGACATTGCGCTGTGCGACGGCGAGTTCGGTCTGCGCGCCGCGCAGCTCGAAGTAGGTGCGCGCCACCTCCGCGGTCACCGACACCTGGGCATCGCGCAGGCTTGCCTCCGCGCCCTCGAGTTCCGCATGCCGCGCCTCGACGCCGCGGCGCACGCGACCGAAGAAGTCGAGCTCCCAGAACGCATCGAAGCCGGCGTCGTAGAGGTGTCCCTGCAGGAGGGTGCGGGTGGGACTTTCCAGCGCCGGCAGCCGCTCCCTGGTGTAGCCGCCGGCGGCGGTGACCGTGGGCGCGAGATCGAACCCGGCTTCGCGGCGAATCGCCCGCGCCTCGACGAGCCTGCCTAAGGCCATGCGCAGGTCGTGATTGGCCTGAAGCGCCTCATCGACCAGGCGGTTCAGGGTGTCATCGCCGAACTGCGTCCAGAACTTCGCCTGGGCGTCCGCGCTGGAGAAGGCGCCGTCCCTGGCACCTTCGAACTGCGGCGCGACTTTGCTATCGGGCTTCACGTAGTTCGGTCCCACCGCGCAACCGGCGAGCGCGGTGAGGGCGAGGAGCGCGATCGGCACCCCGAGTCTCGCAGGCGCCGCGCGGCGCTTCAGCTTGCTGTCAGTCATGCAGAGGCTCCGGGGCCGGGAGGTGGCCCGGTGAGTCGGCTTCGGTGTGCCGCGCCGAGTCGGCCTCGACATGCCGTGACGCGCGCCGCACGAACACGTAGAACACGGGAGTGAGCAGCAACCCGAAGGCGGTGACGCCGATCATGCCGGCGAACACCGTGATGCCGAGCGCGTGCCGGACCTCGGCTCCGGCGCCCGTGGCCAGAGTGAGCGGCACGACGCCCATGATGAAGGCCATGGAGGTCATGAGGATCGGGCGGAGCCGCAGGTGCGCGGCCTCGAGCACCGCCGTCCTCGCATCCCGCCCGTGCTCCTCCTGCAGATGCTTGGCGAACTCGACGATCAATATGGCGTTCTTACACGCCAGGCCCACCAGCACCAGGAGGCCGATCTGCGTGAAGATATTGTTGTCCCCGTGGTCCAGCTTGAGAGCCGTGACTGCGGGCAACAGGCACATCGGCACGATCAGGATGATCGCGAGCGGGAGCGAGAGGCTCTCGTACTGCGCCGCGAGCACCAGGAAGACGAACAGTACGCAGAGCGGAAATA
>VBNH01000029.1 GCA_005878095.1 Gammaproteobacteria bacterium
GAGGTAGACGGCGCGGAGTTGCAACTGGAGAACGCCATCCTCCGGCCCCGGGCTATCCGCCGCACGGATGCCAGACGAGAGGAGCGTTGCAGCGAGCATCACTATCAGGATCGAAGAGTTCGAGCGCATCGCCGACTCCCTTCGGCCTTGCCCCGTCCGGGGAATTCGTGTCGTTTAAGGCGAAAGTGTGCGCGCGGGATCCGGCTAGTTCAAACGCTCGCAGTGCGCTCCTTGAGCGCGGCCAGCACCTGCGCGGTGTCGGGACGTATGCCGCGCCACACACGAAACGACTCCGCGGCCTGCTCCACCAGCATGCCCCAGCCCTGCAGCGCCCGCGCGCACCCCTGGCGCGTGGCCCACTCGAGAAAGGCGGTCGCGGAGCTGCCGTAGGCCAGGTCGTAGCACACCGTCTGCGGACCGATGACCGAGGGCGGGAAGGGCGGCAGCTCACCGGCGAGGCTGGCGGAGGTGGCATTGACGATCAGGTCGAAGGGCGCGTCCACCAGCTCTGCGAAACCCACGCCGCGCACCGCGCCCAGCTCGGTGAACGCCGTGGCGAGGGCGTGGGCGCGCTGCGGTGTGCGGTTGGCGATCACCAGCAGCTCCGGTGCCAGGCCCAGCAGCGGGCCCACGATCCCGCGGGTCGCGCCGCCCGCGCCGATGACGAGCACCCGGCGGTGGGTAATGACCAACCCGAGGTTGTCGCACAGGTCGCGCACCAGACCGGCGCCGTCGGTGTTGTCGCCGAGGATGCCGTCGGGCCGCGCCGCGAGCGTGTTCACCGCCGCCGCCCACGCGGCGCGGGGCGTCAGCTCATGCGCCACCTCCACCGCCGCGATCTTGTGAGGCAGGGTCACGTTCAGGCCACGGCCGCCCTGCGCGAAGAACGCGCGCACGTGCGCGTGAAACTCGGCGGGCGGCACGTCGTAGAGGCGGTAGCTGATCCTCTGACCGGTCTCACGGGCAAACATGCCGTGGATGAACGGCGAGAGGCTGTGACCGACCGGATGGCCGACGACTCCGTACTGATCCAGCGCGGTGCCCATCAGGAAGATTGTGACAGCATCCGCGCACTCGCGCCCCCGGAGGGCCCCACTCCCAGAGCTGACTTGAGTTCCGGCAGCCAGGCCTGCAGGCGCTCGAGCGTGAGGTAGGGCGGGTTCGCGATCAGCAGGCCCGAGCCGTTGAGCCCGACCTGCGAATCGCGCGGGTACAGCCACAGCTCGCACACCAGCGCCGGCGCCTGCAGGGTGCGCGCGCAGGCGGCCTGCCAGATGGCGGTGCGGCGCGCGTCCTTGATCGGATACCAGGCCGCGAACACGCCGGTGGGAAAGCGGCGCAACCCTTCCGCGAGCGCGGCCGTGACGTGCCCGAAGTCCTGCTCGGTCTGCTCGTACGGCGGGTCGATGAAGGTGAGCCCGCGCCGCTCGGGCGGCGGCAGCCAGGCCCGCAGCCGCGTGAAGCCGTCGCCGCGCTCGACCCGCACACTGCGCGGGGCGTCCTCGCGCGCTTGCGCCAGGCTCCCGAGCGAGGCCTCGAGCGCGTTCGCTTCCGCGCCCAGGAACTCGATGAGCACCGCGCGATCCTGCGGCCGCAGCTCGCTCGCCGCGATCAGCGGCGAGCCCGGGTATAGATGCCGCTGCCCGTGGCGTGCGCGAAACTGCGCCAGCAGCGCCGCGTATTGGCGCAACTCCGGGGCGCTCGGCTCGAGGCTCGCGAAGCGCCCGATGCCCTCGGTCGCCTCGAGCGACGGGCTCGACAGGTCGTAGCTGCCGCGGCCGGCGTGGGTATCGAGGTACAGGAACCCCTTGTCCTTCTTCTTCAGCGCCGTCAGCAGCTGCAGCAGCGTCACGTGCTTGTGCACGTCCGCGAAGTTGCCGGAGTGGAAGCTATGGCGGTACTTCATTGCCTGCCGTCGTGCGGACTGATGGAATGTATCACCTGGGAAAGGAGGCCGCGCGGTGGCCGAGTACTGGTTCGACAGCCACGATGGCCTGAGGCTCTACAGCCGTGTGTACGCCGCCGCCGCGGACTCACCGGTGGTGCTGTGCCTGCACGGGCTGATGCGCAACAGCCGCGATTTCGGCGAGCTGGCGGCGCACCTGGCGGCGCGCTACCGCGTCATCGTGCCCGACATGCGCGGCCGCGGCTTCTCGGCGCGCGATCCGAATTTCAACAACTACCAGATCCCGGTGTACCTGCAGGACGTGCTGAGGCTGCTGGCAGGCCTGGGCGCGGCCCGCGTGAGCATCATCGGCACTTCCATGGGTGGCCTCATGGCGATGGTGCTGGCGGGGACGCAGGCGCAGCTGGTCGAACGCATCGTGCTCAACGACGTCGGCCCGGAAGTCGACCCCGCGGGGCTCGAGCGCATCCGCGGCTACGCCGGCAAGGCCGCGCCGGTGCGCAGCTGGCCCGAGGCGCTCGCGCAGCTGCGCGCCGATTACGCCGCCGCCTGGCCCAACCTGAGCGATGCGCGCTGGGAGGAAATCGCGCGCTTGAGTTACCGCGCCAACGCGCAGGGAGTGCCGGAGGTGGACGCCGACCCGCTGATCCGCGAGCCGTTGAAGAGCAGCTCCGCAGCCGCGCCGGATCTGTGGCCGTTGTGGCGCTCGCTCGCGCGGGTGCCGATGCTCGTCATCCGCGGCGCGCACTCGGACATCCTGAGCGTGAAGACGCTCGCGCGCATGCAGCTCGAGCACCCCGGCCTCGAGGTGCTGACGGTCGCCAATCGCGGTCACGCGCCGCTGCTCGATGAGCCCGGGTGCGTCGCGGCGATCGAGCGCTTTCTGGCGAGGGCGTGACGCCCACCGCTACTTGAGGCGCCGCGCGCGGCCGTTGGCCGCCGGTGCCGGGGGCCGCAACTTGCCGGCGGCGCCCTTGCGGGCCGCGCTCCTGGCGCGCGCGCGCGGCTTGCGCGCGGCGTGCGCTGGGGCCTTAGGCTTGGCTGCCGCTGCAGGCGCGGCCGCTGCCGGGGCTTTGGCCGGCGCGCCTGCCGCAGCCTCGGGTGCCTGCGGCGCGCCCTCGCCGGTGGCGGGCGCCGCGGCACGCTTGCCCTTGCCCCAGCGTCCGAAGCGTGCGCCGCGCTCGGGCGCCGCCGCCAGCAGCGCGCGGCATTCCTCGAGCGTGAGCCCCTTCGGGTCGCGGTCCTTCGGTGTCTTGGCGTTCTTCTTGCGATCGGTGATGTACGGGCCGTAGCGGCCGTTGAGCACCTGGATACCCTCGGCCGGAAAGTCCTGGATGATGCGATTGGCATCCGCCTCCTGCTTCAGGCGTATCACCTCGCGCGCCCGCTCGAGCGTCACGGTGTACGGGTCGTCTTCCTTCAGCGAGGCGTACTTGCTGCCGTACTTCACGTACGGGCCGAAACGCCCGACGTTGGCGACGATCGCTTCCCCGTGCGAGGTCTCCCCGAGCGTGCGCGGCAGCTTGAACAGCTCCATGGCGTCCGCGAGCGTGACGGCGTCCATCTTCTGGCCGGGGCGCAGGCCCGCGAAGCGCGGCTTCTCCTCATCGTCCTTGGTGCCGATCTGCACGAACGGGCCGTAGCGGCCCATACGCACGGTGATGGGCTT
This sequence comes from Gammaproteobacteria bacterium, assembly GCA_005878095.1. Classification (GTDB taxonomy): domain Bacteria; phylum Pseudomonadota; class Gammaproteobacteria; order Steroidobacterales; family Steroidobacteraceae; genus 13-2-20CM-66-19. The sequence goes on from VBNH01000029.1 coordinate 3,576, forward strand.
GCCGGTGGCGGGATCGCGGCCGAGCTCGCGCGCCTGCGCCACCTGCTCGCGCGTGACGGTGCGCTCGATCCTCTCGACCTGGTGGATGAACGGCTTCCAGAACTTGTCGAGCGGCGTGGTCCACTCTTCCTCGCCGCGCGACACCGCGTCCAGCTCGTCCTCCATCGCCGCGGTG
>VBNH01000030.1 GCA_005878095.1 Gammaproteobacteria bacterium
CCTTCGAGCTGAGCCAGCCCGCCCACGAGCTGCAGCAGTGGCTCGAGGAGCAGTCCGTCAGCGGCGCCGGCGAGCTCACCGTGCGCCGGGTCGTGGGAGCGGACGGGCGCTCGCGCGCCTACCTGAACGGGCAGGCGGTGCCGGTACAGCTGCTGCGCGAGGCCGGCAACATCCTCATCGATATCCACGGCCAGCATGAATTCCAGTCCCTGACGCGCAGCGCCACGCAGCGCGCGTTGCTCGATGGCTACGGCTCCCTCACGGGGCTCACCACCCAGGTCGGTAGCGCCCATCGGGTGTGGCTGGAGCTGCTCAACCGGACCCTGGAACTGGAGAGCAAGGCGCGCGACCGCGACACCCGCCTCGAGCTGCTGCGCTATCAGGCGCAGGAGCTGCAGGCCTTGCAGCTGAAGGCCGGCGAGATCGACGCGCTCGGCGAGGAGCGCGCGCGGCTCGCCAACCGCGGGCGGCTCGCGCAGGGCGCGCAGACGGCCCTCGCGGAGCTCTACGAGAACGAAGCCGCGAGTGCGCATGCCGGCGTGAGCCGCGCGCTGCAGGCCCTGCGCGGACTCGCGGCGCTGGATGGCAAGCTCGCGGTCGTGCTGCCGATGCTGGAGGAAGCCTCGATTCAGGTGCGCGAGGCGGCGCGTGAGCTGGAACGCTACCGCGAGACCCTCGACGTCGACGCCGCGCGCCAGGACGAGGTCGAACGACGCCTGGCGGCGATCGAGGAGCTCTCGCGCAAGCACCGGGTTGCAGCGCCGGAGCTGCCCGAGCGCGCCCGGCAGCTCGGCGTCGAGCTGCAGGCGCTCGAGCGCGCGGAGCTGGACCTCGCGCTGGTGCGCACCGAGCTCGCCGCCGCGCTGCAGAGCTATCGCGCGCTCGCTCAGGAGCTCTCCGGCAAGCGCGAGCGCGCGGCGCACACCCTGGCTCGCGACATCACCGCGCGCGTGCAGACGCTCGGCATCTCCGGCGGGCGATTCGAGGCGGACGTCACCCAGCACGGCAACGCCGAACCGACCGAGCATGGCATCGACAGCATCGAGTTCCGCGTCACCGCCAACCCGGGCCAGCCGCCGCGCGCGCTCGCCAAGGTCGCCTCCGGCGGCGAGCTGGCGCGCCTGTCCCTCGCCGTGCAGGTGGCGTGCAGCGCCGATGCGACGCGCTGCATGGTGTTCGATGAGGTCGACGCCGGCATCGGCGGCGCGGTGGCCGAGATCGTCGGCCGCGAGCTGCGCGCGCTCGGCGCAGGCGCCCAGGTGCTGTGCGTGACGCATCTGCCGCAGGTGGCCTGCCAGGCGCATCACCAGCTGCGCGTCACCAAGCTCACCGACGGGCGCACCACGCGCATCACGGTCAGCGAGCTCAGCGCCAAGGATCGCGTCGAGGAGCTGGCGCGCATGCTGGGCGGCATCGAGGTGAGCGGCAAGGCGCGCGAGCACGCCCGCGAGATGCTGCACGCCGCCACCCTGGTGCCGGGCAAAGCGGTGCGCGGGGAAGCCGACCACGCCCCGCCCGTCTCCGGGGAGACGACCCCGGTGGCTACGCTGCGCGGTGTGGCGCCGTCCGCCGAGGACGAGACCGTGCGTCAGCCGCGGCCGCCGGCCGCCCGGGGCCGCTAGCCGCTCTTGCCGCGGTTGCGGAAGGCGCAGTTCGGGCGCTTGCAGCGCCCATAAAGAATCAGTGAGTGATCGCGGATCGTGAAGCCGAGTTTGTGCGCCACCGCAGTCTGGCGCTCCTCTATCCCTGAGTCCATGAACTCCTCCACGCGGCCGCAGTCCTGGCACACGATGTGGTCGTGATGGGTCCCCTGGTTGAGCTCGAACACCGCCATGCCGTCTTCGAAGTGATGGCGCGTGACGAGACCGGCGGCCTCGAACTGCGTGAGGACGCGGTACACCGTGGCCAGGCCAATATCCTCATTGGATTCCAGCAGTGTGCGATAGATGTCCTCGGCGGACATGTGCCGGGTCGCGCTGCCCTCGAGAATCTCCAGAATCTTCAGGCGCGGCAGCGTCACCTTCAAACCAGCTTTGCGCAGGTCCTTGCCTTCCACGCAGACTCTCCGGTGAACCGCGGCAGCGGCAGCTGCGGGCGATCCGTGATCAGGTATGATTGCCACGGTGATTATCCTCCATCGGGCGCAGCTGCGCCTACCCGTGGGCGCAGTTACGGCCCTCCTGCTCGCGAGCGCGCTCAGCGGGTGCGTCTATCGCATGAACATCCAGCAGGGCAACTACCTGGAAGGCAAGACGGTCGATCAGCTGCAGGTCGGCATGACACGCAGCCAGGTGCGTTACCTCCTCGGCACGCCGCTGGTGCCGGCGGTGTTCGACAAGGACCGCTGGGACTACGTGTACTACTTCAAGCACGGGCGCCAGCGCAGACCCGAGGAGCGCCACCTGATCGTGTACTTCGCCCAGGACAAGGTGTCGCGCTTCGAACGCGCCAACGTGCCGAATGCACCACCGCAGGCGCCGGAGCAGGGACCGCCGGTGTCGAAGTTCCCGAAGATCTGAAGGCGCGCCTCAGGTCTTGCCGCTGCGGCGCTCGTGCTGCACGCGCGCGCGCCGCCGCTCGCGCGGGTCGCGGCGCAGCGGCCGGTACAACTCGATGCGATCGCCGTCCGCGCACACATCGGTGCGCGCGCGCGGTTCGCCGAAAATACCTACGACAGCTGAATCCCACGGGATCGGCGCGGCCGGATCGGCGGCGGCGCGCGCCGCCGCCAGTGCATCGGCGATGCTCGCGTGCAGCGGCAGCTCGACGCTCCACAGGTATTGACGCGCGCGCGTCGCGTAGGCGACGACGCAGCGTTTGCCGGCCGCCGGGCTCACGGCCGCGCCCCGGCGCGCGCCACGAAGGCATCCAGCAGCGAGCCGATGGTGCCCGCGAACTGCGAATCGAACAGCAGCGCGGTCAGTGGGTTGCGGAACGCAAAGCGCATGGTGAGCTCCACGCGGCAGCCGTTGCTCTCGATCGGCGTCAGCCGCCATTCGCCCTGCAGGGTGCGAAACGGCCCGCTCACCAGCTGCATGCGGATGCTGCGCTCGGGCTCGAGCGTGTTGCGCGTGGTGAACTCACCGTGCAACGCGCCCCGCCTGACGCCCAGCGTCGCGACGATCTCCCGCTGCGAGCGCGACTGCACCCGGGCATGGGTGCACCACGGCAGGAACTGCGGATAGCTCTCGATATCATTGATGAGTGCGAACAGCTCGGAGGGCGGCTTGCTGACCAGCGCCGAGCGCTTGACCTCTCGCATGCGGCATTGTCCCATTACCCCTGGCGGATGACCAAAGACGGCGGATGACCAAAGACGCGCCAGCGCCCCGACTGATCGCCGAGAACCGCAAGGCGCGCTTCGACTACTTCATCGAGGAGCGCTACGAGGCGGGACTGG
>VBNH01000163.1 GCA_005878095.1 Gammaproteobacteria bacterium
CGGGTGCGGCGCTCGGGTTCCTAGCCCAGGAGTGGCTGCTGCGCACCATCCGCGGGCTCCTGGCGGTCACCGATCTGCCGGCGGCGAGTCTCAGCCCGCTCGCCATCGGCTTCGTGACCGCGATCGCGCTGCTGGCGGGGTTCGCACTGCCCGCGCTCCTGCAGCTCGCGCGCGTGCCGGCGCTGCGGGTGCTGCGCCGCGACGTCGGCCCGCCGCCGCCGCTCGTGCTGCTGGCCTTCGGTCCGGCGATAGCCGTGGTGCTGCTGCTCATCTACTGGGTGGTACCGGAGACGAAACTGTTCCTGTACTTCACCGCCGCGCTCTCGGCCTTCGTGCTGGTGCTGACGCTCGCCGGAGTGCTGCTGGTGTATCTCGCCGGCCGGCTGCGCGGCCGGGTCGGCGTCGCCTGGCGCTTCGGGGTCGCGAACCTGAGCCGGCGCCGCGCCGAGAGCGTCGTGCAGCTGGTGGCCTTCGGCACCGGCATCATGGTGCTGCTGCTGCTCGGGATCCTGCGTGACGATCTGAACGGCGACTGGCAACGCACGCTGCCGCCGAATCTTCCCAACTACTTCTTCATCAACATCCCGCCGGCGGTACGCGCGGATTTCGTGCGCGCACTGCAGGCGCAGGGCGCGCGCACCACCCGCGTGCTGCCGATGATCCGCGGTCGACTGACCGCCATCAACGGCCACGCCGTCGAGAGCCTGCGCGCGGCGCGCAACGGCGAGGATACCTTCGCGACCCGCGAGCAGAACCTGACCTGGGCGTCCGAGCTGGCAGCGGACAACCGCATCATCGCCGGCCGCTGGTGGACGGCGGCCGATTTCGGCAAACCGCTGGTGTCTCTGGCCAGTGAATTCCAGGAAGCCCTCGGCCTGCGGGTCGGTGATCGCCTCTCCTTCGACATCGCCGGCGAAGCCCTCGAGGTCACGGTCGCGAGCATCCGCAAAGTGAAGTGGGACACCTTTCAGCCGAATTTCTTCATCGTGTTTCCCCCCGGCGTGCTGGAAGGCGCCGCGGGTACCTACATGACGAGCGCCTATTTCACGCCCGGCAGCGCCCGTTCGCTCGCGCAGCTCGCGCGGCGCTTTCCCAGCGTGTCGATATTCGACATCGATGAGCTGCTCACGCAGGTGCGTGGGGTACTCGACAAGGCGGCGCTCGCGGTGCAGAGCGTGTTCGTGTTCACGCTGTTCGCGGGCCTCACGGTGCTGCTGGCGGCGGTGCAGTCCAGTCGCGACGAGCGCCGTTACGAGAGCGCCATGTTGCGCACCCTGGGCGCGAGCCGCGGCACCGTGGTGCAGGGGGTGCTCGCGGAGTTCGCAACGCTCGGCAGCCTCTCGGGTCTGCTTGCCGCGTTGGGCGCGTCCGTGGGCGCCTATTTCCTCACCACGCAGTGGCTCGACCTGCGCTACGCGTTCGAGCTCATGCCCTGGGTGGAAGGAGTCGCGGGCGGTGCGCTGCTGGTGGCGGCCGGCGGCTGGCTCGCCACGCGCAGCGTCGTGAATCAGCCGCCCCTCACCACGCTGCGGGCGTAGCACGGTCACGGCCGAGCGGCGCACCGAGAACGGGCATGCGATTTTTGTCCATCCTGGCGGTCACCCTGATGATCCAGCCGGCTCTCGCGGACACGCTGCGCTGCGGCTCCGTGCTGATCGAGGTGGGGGCCGACGCTTCCTACGTGCTCGCGAAATGCGGTGAGCCGACGTCGAAGACCACCATCGCCGAGCCGATCTGGGCGCGCGGTGTGTATGGCGGCACGTACCAGGTCGGAACCAGCGAGACGCAGATCTGGCGCTACGACCGCGGCCCGAGGCAGTTTCCCGCGGTCATGAAGATCGCAGACGGGGTTGTTCAGTCGATCGAGTTCGAGACGAGCCCCGGATCGCCCCGCGACTGACCTTGCAGCGCCCTGCGAGTCCGGGGAGCGCCGTCAGCGCGTGATCCCGATCGTGATCCAGGAGTCCGGCTCCGGATCGCCGCGCCAGTTGAGCCCTTCGATCGTCAGCTGGTAATTGCCGGGACCCAGCGCGGAGCTGTTGAGCGCAATGCGCAGATGACCGTTGGAGTCCTTCGTCAGGTTCGTGATCACGCCCACGCGGCCCTGATCGATGCGATCGATGGTCACGCGGAACGAGCGATACGGCGAACGTGACTCGTCGATCTTTAAGTCCGCCAGCTGCGCGCCGCCGCCGCCGATGGTGATCGCCGGCGTGTTGGATGCCCCCGAGCGGCTCGGCAGGAGGCGAATCTCGCGCGTGCTGGTGGCCGGATCGAGCGCCCGTTCGAACGCCTGTTTCTGCAGAGCGGTGATCCGATGACTCTTGGCGACGCTGCCGAGGGCGACGATGGCGAGCGCCGCCCCGAGGATGAGCACCGCGGCGGCGAGCCCGGGGATCACCCGCGGCCTCTGCCACAGCGGCCGCGCCGCTTCCTGCCACGGCTCGGGCTTGCCACTCGCCTCGAGCAGCCGCACTCCGGCGTGCACTCTCTCGGTGAGACCGATCTCGTCCAGGAGCTCGGGATGCTGGTGACAGAAACGCTCGAAATCGGTGGCGCCCTTGAGCGGCAGCCGTCCGGACAGGTAGCGCTCGACCACCTGATTGCGCGCGATGAAGTCCAGACCCATGGGCGCAGCCACCGCGGCGGCGGCTGTCGGCGCCGCAGTGGGCTGCACGGGGGCGGTCGGCGCCGGGGCCGGCGCTGCCGCCCTGGGGGTCGCACTCCTCAGGGGTATGGGGGTCGCGGCCAGTCCCGCAGCTGCCGGTGCCACCCGGGCCGGGGCGGGCCTCGGCGCCGCGGCAGCCCGGGCGCTTGCCCAGCTGGCCAGGCTCGGTGCCGCGGCCCGGGGTGCCTCCCCACGAGGCGCGGGTTTGGGTGGCGCAGCCGCAGTCATGGGCGGCGCAGGACGCGCGGGGGGCACGGCTCTCTGCGGGTGGGCCGCGCTCGCGGCGGCCAGCTTGGCGGCCGCCGCCGCCAGGGCGGCGGTCATCGCGACCGGCACGCGCGTCGACGTACGCGCCTGCGCGTCGGTCGGGGCGGGCCTGGATGCGCCACGCGCGGATCCCGCCTGTGGCGGCCCAGCCGCTGCCGGCGTTGTCGGGGTCAGGATCACAGGTGGTGGTGCGGCGGCAGGGGGCGCCGGCGGTGGCGGCGGCATCGGCGAGGTCAGCAGCTCGTCCACGACCACGTCCTGCAGCTCGAGTTCATCCGGGTGCTCGACAGCTGCCGCCGTCGGGGGGGCAATCGGGATGGCCCCCGAGGGGTCCTCCGGCGGCAGGAAGAGGTCCGGATCCATGAAATGCAGGTCCGTCTGTTCCGGGTCCTTGGCAGCTCTTGCCACCGAGGCCGGCGCAGGTACCGGTGGCGCCGGCGTTAGTGTCGGCGGCTCTCTCCTGGGCGGTGCCAGGGCGTCCAGCGGCTCCTCGGTGGGCAGGTCCAGGAGGAGCTCCGGCGACGGGCGAGGCGCGGCTTCCATAGGCACGCATCTAAGCAACGCCTCGGCGGCGCGGCCTCGCGATGGCTCACAGATCGGGAGCGCCCCCTTCCGGTTCGTGACGCAGTTCTCACTTAGCGGCTCCTGACGAGGCGCAGGTTGACGATGGTCGAGCGGTGCACGCGCTGGAAGAGCTTCGGATCCAGGATCTCCTCAAGCTCCTTCATCGTGCCGCGCAGGATGTGGGTGTCGCCGGCGGCGTGGATGCACATGTAGTCACCGGCGGCGTCGATCCACTCGATCGATGCCACGGGGACGCGCACCGTCTCGCGTCCCTGCCGGATAGGCAGCACCTCGGGGCGCCACCCGTCGATCGCCTTGCGGCCGCGTTCGAGCAGCTCATCGAGGGCGAGCTCCCCGCAGCCGGTGATCTCGGCGATGATCTGCAGCAGTCGGTCGCGCTGATCGGCGGCGCTCCGGGCACGCGCGTGCTCGCGCACCCGCGTGAGTGTCGCGGCGAAGCGCGTATCGTCGATCGGCTTGAGCAGGTAGTCGACCGCACGCGCTTCGAAGGCCTGGATGGCGTACTGGTCGTAGGCGGTGACGAACACCACCACCGGCAGGGACTCCTGCGGCAGGTGCGCCAGCACTTCGAATCCCGACATGCCGGGCATCTGGATATCCAGGAACACCACGTCCGGCTTGTACTGCTGGATGGCCGCGAGCGCTTCACGGCCGCTGGCGCACTGCGCGAGGATCTCGAAATCGGGCGCCGTGCGCAGCCGCAGCTCGACCCCCCGCCGCGACAGTCCCTCGTCATCGACGATGATGGTGCGGATTTTCACGCGTGCGCCCCGCGCGCGACGCCCGGCTGCAGCGCCTGCGGCTGCGCCGGCACTTCGGCCCCCGCGCCGGCGGTCTCGAGCGGCAGCGCCATATCCACCCGCAGGCCGGGGCTGGAGTTCAGCACCGCGAAGCGGCAGTTCTCGCCGTACAGCACCGCCAGACGCTCGCGGGTGTTGCGCAGGCCCACGCCGCGGCGCTCGCCGGAGCCGGCGCCCTCGCGCAGACCCGGCCCGTCATCGATGACGGACAGCTCCAGCAGCCCCTCGCGGGTGCGGCCCTCGATGCGCACCAGGCCCCCCTGCTCGCGCGCGGACACCGCGTACTTCAGCGAGTTCTCCAGCAACGGCTGCAGCAACAGGCTCGGCACCAGGGCGTTGAGCGCCGGCTCCTCGATCGCGTACTCGAGCCGCAGCCGCTCCCCGAAGCGCAGCCGCTCGGTGCCCAGGTACAGATCCAGCGCTTCGATTTCCTGCCGCAGGGTGACCTTTTTCATCGGGTCCTGATCGAGGGTGTAGCGCAGGAACTCCGACAGGCGCGTCACCGCGTGGTTTGCCTTGCGGTTCTGGTTGTCGAGGATGAGCGTCGAGATGGCATTCAACGTGTTGAACAGGAAGTGCGGGTTGAGCTGGTAGCGCAGCATTTTCAGCTGCGCCTCCTGCGCCAGAGCCACTGCCTTGAGCAGCGCCCGTTCCTGCTTGCGCTGCGACTCGTAGAACTTGATGCCGAAGTACAGCACGCTCCAGCACAGCAGCAGGTAGGTCGTGGACAGGGCGCCGCCGAACAGCTCGAACAGCGTCTGTGCGTGCCAGTCCGGCTCGACGAACTGCTTGTAGGACAGGTTGATCACGATGCGCAGCGCGAGCGCGGTGATGTAGCAGGTCACGAGCACGCCGGTGATCATGAGGCGCGGCGCCCGGCCCCACAGGCGCCGGTAGATGAAGCGCATCGGCATCGACAGGAGGAACCCCGAGACCGCCGCCACCGCGATCACGCGCGCGTAGCTGGAGGGCTTCTCGTACAGCAACGCGCCGAAGTACTGCGTGATGCCGTACGCGGCCCAGCCGGCGGCGTGCAGGCTCCAGAACAGCACGTTGCGGTTGGTGCGGAATTGCTCGAGCGTCGGTATTTTCATGATGGGCTGCGCGGCTCTGCGAGCGCGCGCCGAGCGCCATGAAGCTTAGGGCATCCGGCCGCTCGCAGGCCTCCTCAGTGACCGCGCGGCCGCCTCGCTTCGTCGCACCTCGGGCGGCGCGCACGACGCTGGCCCCGCCCCGCCGGGCGCAGCTCCTTAACCCGTTGATTATTAAAGCTTGGCTACATCGACCGGACGGCCGCGACGCGGCTGGTCGGATCGGGGGCGTTCGCGAGCGCTTCCAGAGGCTGTGCGGATGAGAGCGCCGCACCCTGCGCGAAGTCGCAGCCGATGGCGGTCAACCACTGCAGCGCGGCCTGCGAGTCGACTCGCTTGGCGGCGCAGTGGATCCCCATCACCTTGGCCGCCTGCACGGTGGCGACCACGAGCGCCTGGGAGAGCTTGTCCTTGAGCGCGGATGAGGTGAGCTTCGGGTCGATCTTGACCAGCCGCACCGCCGTGGAGCGCAGCAGCGGCAGCACCTGGGAGTCGAAGGAGAAGTCCTCGATCACTACCCAGACACCGAGCTTCTCGCACTGGGTGATGAAACGTTCGACCCGCGCACGGTGTTGCGTGCACAGGGCCTCCGCGATCTCGAAGCCGAGCGTCTCGGCGGCGATGGCATGCTCATTGAGCGCCGCGGCGATCTTGTGCACGAAGCGCTCGTCCTCGAGCGTCGCGATCGAGAGGTTGACGGTGAAGCTGGTGGGCTGCGAGTTCCACTCCGCGCGATGCGCCGCGAGCCATCCCAACAGCTTCTGCAGGATCAGTGCGTCCAGTGCCGCAGGATCGCGCTGCGCCGTACGGGTCGCGCTGCGCGCCAGGACCTGAAAGCGGCGCGTTTGTCCGCCCGCGCGCAGCTTCGCGAAAGGCAGCACTTCGAGTATCAGGTTCGCATCGCTCACCGGGGCCTGCGCTACCGCAGGGGCCGCCGGCCTGGCGGGCGCTGTGGACTTGCGTGCCGCCCGTGGCGGCTTGGGCGGCGCGGCCGGCGCGTCCTCCATGATCTCGAGCCCCGGCAGGCGCGAGGACGATTCGCCCTGGGCGGGGGTCGCGGAGCCGTTCAGGCGCGCCGCACGCGCTGGCGGGGCCTCTGCGGGCAGGAGCTCAAGCTCGAGCATGTCGTTCACCTGCTCGGGCGAGATGGCCTTGGCCGCGATGGGCGGCGCGGCTTCAGGCGCGCGGGCACCAGGCGTGGCCGGCCCCGACACGATGACCGATTCGGCGGCGAGCTCGAGCACCGGGATCGCGCCGCTCCCCCCCGCGTGGGTGTCCCCCGACCTTCGACTGGGCTTCAGGAGCACTGCCAGGCGCTGCATGATCACACGCACCGGCCCGGCGGTCAGACGCTCTACGGTGTCGTCCCCCACCGACTTGCAGTCGGCGAGAATCATGGCGATGCCCAGGAGAGTGCCCATCGGCGCGCGCACCGGCAGAAACAGCGCGTGCCGGCCATCCTCGAGCCCCAGCTCATGGCAGGGGGTCGAGGTGTCGGCGGCGAGGATCTCGAGAGCCTCGACGACTGCGCTGTGCTCATCGGGTCCGAGCGCCCCTTCGCTCAGCCACAGTACGTTCGCGTCGCGGTCGCACAGGGACACCGAGTGCAGGCGCCGCGGCGGCAACACCTCGCGCAACTGCTGACAGAGGGACGGGAGCGTCGCGGCCGCGGCCGCCGCCTCGGGCACGACCGCGAAAGCCGGTGAATTCGCGGGCGGGCGTGCCGTGGCTTTCTGTGACAAGTCTTCCTCCCCGGGACTGAGTGCGGACACGCTCTACACGCGCCTTTCGTACAAGGGTGGCAGCCCGGCGCCGCGGACGCCGTGATTTCCTTCGCGTTCTGTTCGCAAAAAGCGACGGTCGCACCCGCCGCCATTTGTCATATTGGTCGCAGTCGGCGCCTGGGCACAGCTCGCCCTGATTGGCTCGCCTCAGGAGCCGAGGAAGTCGCGCTTGCCGAGCTCCACGCCGTTGTGGCGCAGGATGGCGTAGGCGGTCGTGACGTGGAAGAACACGTTGGGAATCGCCCAGCGCTGCAGAAAAGCCAGTCCCTTGAACTCGAGGGTGCGCTCGCCGGCGGGCACCTTGATGTCGCGCGTCTCCGCTCCTTCGAGCGCACTCGCCGGCACGCTCTTCAGGTAGTCGATGGCGCGCGCGATGCGGGTGCGCAGCTGCTCGATGGAGGTCTCGTTGTCCTCGAAGCGCGGCGGCTCCTGGGCGGCGAGACGGGCGACGGAATTCTTCGCGAGGTCGCAGGCGATCTGCACCTGGCGCGTCAGCGGCAACATGTCCGGCGCCAGGCGCGCCGCGAGCAGCACGCCCGGGTCGAACTTGCGCTGCGTGGCGTGGGCGAGCCCCTTCTCCAGGATCCGCGACAGATTGCCCAGGGTGGTCGCGAACACCTCCACCGAGAGCGCGTGCATCGAGATTTTCATGCTGTTCCCTTTCGTGTGGCTGCGTTTCGTGTGGCTGCGAGCTCCAGCGCTCGACCGACGCAGCTTACCTAAGTGGGCCTGCTCTACTCACCCGTCCGGGTGCGACGGCCGGTACTCCTCCCGGGCACTGGCGTGCCTGCGTCTCCGGTGAAACAATGTCGAATCCTGAAACGGCGATTGAGGCTGCCATGAACCTGATCTGGACCCCGGCGCAACTGGCCATGTTGGCCAAGGTGGTGGATCTCAATGGCTTCTCGGCCGCCGCGCGGGCGCTGGCGGTCCCCAAGGCCGCGGTCAGCCGCGCCGTGGCCGACCTGGAAAAGACCCTCGGCGTGCGCGTGCTCGAGCGCACCACGCGGCGTATTTCACTCACTTCCGCAGGGCGTCTGCTGTACCCGCACGCCAAGCGCGTCGGCGAGGAGACCGACGCCGCGCGCAGCGCCATCGCGAAGCTGCAGTCGCCCGAGGCAAGGCCGCTGCGCGTGGTGGCCGATCCCACCTACGGGCGGGTGCTGCTCTCGCCACTGGTGCCGCGCTTTCTCGAGGCGTTCGCGCACGTGCCGCTGGAAGTGGCGCTCGATGCGCAGCAGTTGGCCGCGGGTGCCTGGGACGTCGCGATCCGCACCCGTCCGCCCGCGGACGGCAGCGTCACGCAACGCCTGCTGGGCGCCCCTCCCGCGCTGCTGTGCGCGACACCAGCCTATCTGCAGCAGCGCGGCATGCCCGCGCGCCCCGATGATCTGCGCAGCCACGACCTGCTCACACCGGATGCCGCCGAGCTGCCGGAGTTTCGCCTGCTGCTCGAGCGCGGGTCGCAGCGCGCCGAAGTGCCCCTGACGCCGAAACTCGCGGTCGACGACCCGGCGGTGCTGCACGCGGCCACCGCCGCGGGACTCGGCATCGGGTTGCTGCCGGAGTTCCTGTGCCGCCAGGGACTCGCCACCGGGCGCCTGAAGCCGGTGCTGTCCGAGTGGGCCGTGCCGGCGGCGGCGGCCTTGTATGCCTTGTATCCCACGGCGCTCGAGTCCGATCCGCGGGCGCAGCAGTTCGTGGATTTCCTGGCTGCGAACATCGTCCCGGCGCTGGCGCTGCCCGCGCCGGAGCGGGCACCTGCGGCACAGCCCCGGGCGCGCGATGCCGGGGCACGTTGAGTGCGGGCCTAGCAGTGCCCCTCGAAAAGATCGACGCTGATACGATCCAGCGCGTGAACGGGGAGTATGCCGCGAAGCGTCGAGCGGCCGGACGCTGCCAGCTCCGCTGGCGGGTGAGCCGGGGTGCACGCCGTTCTCTTGGCTGGGTGCCGTTCAAGCCGGCGAGCAGGTGTGCGAGCTGTGGTGAGTCGCACGATCGGGACGTGAACGCGGCCCGCAATCTCCTCCGTCGCGCCGAGGCGGCGGCATGAGCACCGGGTACCGGGCGCCTCTGCGTGAAATGCGCTTCGTGCTCGAGGAGCTCCTGGGCGCGGGCAGCCTGGGCGCGCATCCGCTGCTCGCCGACTATTCGGATGAGCTGGCGCGCTCGGTGCTCGAGCAGGCGGCGCGCTTTGCCGAGACCGTGCTCGAGCCGCTGAACCGCCCCGGGGACACCCACGGGGCGCGCTGGACCGCGGACGGCGTGGTCACGGCACCGGGGTTTCGCGAGGCCTACAAGCAGTTCGTGGCGGGCGGCTGGCCGAGCCTGGGCGCCGAGCCGCAGTTCGGCGGTCAGCGCGTGCCGCGCGTGCTGGTGAGCGCGGTGGGGGAGTTCTGGGGGTCTGCCTGCCTCGCCTTCAAGTTAGGTCCGATGCTGACGCACGGCGCCGTGCACGCGCTCGAGCTGTGCGGCTCGGCGGCGCACAAGCAGCAGTATCTGCCCCGGATGGTCAGCGGCGAGTGGACCGGCACCATGGTGCTCACCGAGCCGCAGGCGGGCTCGGATCTGGGGCAGGTGCGTACGCGCGCCGTGCCGGATGGGGATCACTACCGGCTGTTCGGACAGAAGATCTTCATCACCTGGGGCGATCACGATCTCACCGCCAACACCCTGCACATGGTGCTCGGGCGCATCGAAGGGGCGCCCCCGGGAGTGAAGGGCATCTCGCTGTTCATCGTGCCGAAGGTGCTGGTGAACGCCGACGGCTCCCTCGGTGCGCGCAACGACGTGCGCTGCCTGTCGATCGAGCACAAGCTCGGCATCCATGCCAGCCCGACGTGCGTGCTCGCCTTTGGCGAGAAGGACGGCGCGCTCGGCTATCTCGTGGGCGAGCCCGGCCGCGGCCTCGAGTACATGTTCCTCATGATGAACAGCGCGCGGCTGTCGGTGGGGAGCGAGGGCTACGCCGTCGGCGAGCGCGCCTTGCAGCGCGCGACCGAGTGGGCGCGCACGCGCGTGCAGGGCAAGCCGCCGGTGGCGCAGCGCGCAGGCACGGCGCCGATCATCCATCACCCGGACGTGAAGCGCATGCTGCTCCTGATGAAGTCGCAGACCGAGGCCTCGCGTGCGCTCACCCTCTATGGCGCCTTGCAGTTTGACCTGGCCACCTACGGTACGGACGAGAAGGTGCGCCGCGCCGCCCAAAGCCGCGGCGAGCTCCTCACGCCGATCGTCAAGGGCTGGTGCACGGAAATCGGCAACGAGGTCGCCGGTCTCGGCGTGCAGGTTCACGGCGGCATGGGCTTCGTCGAGGAGACCGGCGCCGCCCAGTATTTGCGCGACGTGCGCATCACGACCATCTACGAAGGCACCACCGGCATCCAGTCGAACGATCTCATCGGCCGCAAGCTCGGCCGCGATCGCGGCGCCGCCATGGGCGCACTGATTGGCGACATGGAGCGGGAGCTGCACGCGATCGCCGCCACCGACGCCTCGGTCGATGCCACCCGCAAGGCGGCGCTCGAGGCGGTTGCGGCGCTGCAGAGCGCCACCCAGGCGCTGCTCAGGACGCTGGCCTCACGTCCCGACGCCGGTATGGCGGTATCGGTGCCGTACCTGATGCTGTGCGGCTACGTGACCGGCGGCTGGCTGCTGGCGAAGTCGGCGGCGATCGCCGCGGCGAAGCCCGATGGCCCCGACCGCGAGTTCTATGCGGCCAAGGTTCACACCGCGCGCTTTTACGCCGCGCAGGTGTTGCCGGGCGCGGTGGCGCTCGCGCGTGTGGTCGAAGGCGGCGGAATGAGCGTGGTCGAGACCGACGCGGCGCTCATTTAGCCTGCCGCGCAGGACACGTGGCGCAGGCGCGTGCGAACATCACCTCATGCCGGCGGAGGAAGCGATGAACCGACGTGAGCTGCTTGCCGGAGGGGTCCAACTGATGGCCGCCGCCGCCCTCACCTCACGGGCAGGCGGCACGAGCCCGAGCGATGCGCCGCTGGTGCGCAAGATCCCCGCGAGCGGCGAAGAGCTGCCGCTGATCGGCCTGGGCACCTCGCGCACCTTCGAAGTCGGCGAGTCCTCCGCCGAGCGCGCCCCGCTTAGGGAAGTGCTCGAGGGGTTCTTCGCCTCCGGCGCGCGCTTGATCGATACCTCGCCGATGTACGGGAGGGCGGAAACGGTGCTGGGAGAGCTCATGACGCCGGCCATGCACCAGCGCGCGTTCCTCGCCACCAAGGTGTGGACGCGCGGTGAGCGTTCCGGGATCGAGCAGATGACGCACTCGGCGCAGCTGCTCAAGAGTGCGCGGCTCGATCTCATCCAGGTGCACAACCTCCTGGATCTCGAGACGCACTTGAAGACGCTGCGTGAGTGGCAGGAGTCCGGGCGCGTGCGTTACATCGGTGTCACGCACTACACGGTCAGCGCGCACCCCGAGCTGGCGCGCGTGCTGGCGCGCGAGAAGCTCGACTTCGTGCAGTTCAACTATTCGCCCCTGACGCGCGATGCGGAGACGCGCCTGCTGCCGCTGGCGGCGGAGCGCGGCGTCGCGGTGCTGGTCAATCGTCCGTTCGAGGACGGCGCGTTGTTCCAGGCGGTGCACGGCAAGCCCCTGCCCGCGTGGGCGGGAGACGTGGACGCTGCGAGCTGGGGCCAGCTGGCACTCAAGTACATCGGCGCGCATCCCGCGGTCACCTGCATCATTCCCGCCACCGGCAAGCTCGCGCACCTGCAGGACAACCTCGCCGCTGGCCGTGGGCGGCTGCCCGATGCGCGGCAGCGTGAAGCAATCGCCCAGGCGTTCGCACGATGACCGAGCGGTAAGCCGGTTGTCCGCGACTGGCGCCACGGAGTGCGCTGCCGGCGGCCTGCCGCCACTCAGGGCTCCTTGTTGTATTGCGGGCTGTATGGCCCGTAAGGCAGACCGGCGTTCCCCGCTGCGAAGAGCTTCGCATTGGCCACCCGACTCACCTTGTGTGCCGGATCGGTCTTGGAATTGACCGCCTGCACGATCGCCGCCGCGATCAAATCGGCCAGGAGGTTCCCCGATCCTGATGAGCTCTGCTCGGCCTCGCTTCGGCCTTCCCAGAGCAGTGTCTGGGTGCGGGTGTCCACCAGCTTCACCCGCACTTTCACGATCGCCGTGCTGTTCAGCACGCGATACTTGCTGCCGTACTGCTCGAGCGTGACGAACAGGACGGCGTCGGCGCCGGTGATTTCTGCCACCCTGTTCAGCGGCACCTGGTGCATCTCACCTGCCGTCGGCATGCCGTTTTCCTTCAGGAATCTGTCGACTACTTCGACCGGGAAAACGTAGTACCCGTGTTCGGCAACCGGCTGCGTTACGGTCGACAGGTAGCCATAGGTGCCTTCAAGAGCCGTGCTCTCGTTCAGTGGCGGAAGTATGAGAATGGAGCGGGGCGGATGCGCACGAAAGTTGGTGTAGTCGTACGGCTTGGTCGTCTGGCAGCCCCCGAGCATCGACAACGCGACCGCGAATAGCGCCACTTGCACGAGTGGGCGGGCGTTCATGGCTTGTGCAGATTCGCCAGCAGACGATCCATGAAGACCGCGGACTCCGGGAACTCCGCCTTCTCGGTCGACAATTCGCGTCGCGCCTCATCCGGCTTACCGAGCTGGTAATAGAGGTAGCCCAGGTGCGCGTGCCAACCCGGCGGCATGCGTTTGTTGGTGGCGCGGGATTGCTGATAGTCCTTCTCGAGAATCTCCACCTGACTTTGCGGCGGCAATTTGTCCGGCGTGACGTACGAAGCGTAGATCAATTCCTCGTAATTTCCCCACGTGTAGAGAGTACGTGGCGTGGCGCAGCCGGCAACTGCGGCCGTGGCCGCAACGAGCCAGACCAACCGCCTCATTGACGCTGGCCGGCTGGCGTCCAGCTTC
>VBNH01000031.1 GCA_005878095.1 Gammaproteobacteria bacterium
AAACACCACACAAATGCTACCTATGTTTCCATCAACCTGAAGAACATGATCATGGGTCTGGCTATAGCTAAGCTAGGCTCTAGGCGCCCGAGAGGCCGGCCTCGAGGACCGTGACGCGAACAGTAGCGCATGACAGACAGCACCGCCTATATAGATGTCCCCCGGTCAATCGCGCAGCAGACATCGATCCGTAAAATCTAGCCTGGTATCTGTGCGAGGTGTCTCTGGGCTGCAGGAGTTGCTCACGGAGCTTGCCGTTGTGCTCTTGCCGCGCGGAATGACGCCAAAGAGATTTGGTGAACTCGCTCGCTCCGCCTTTGTACAAGCGGCGGCAGACATGTCGAAGCTTAGGAATGGGAAGGTCAATCATTCAAGAGTCGCAGCCCAGACTGGCTTGAGTCGCGCTGACGTAAAGCGGCTGTTGACGAGCAACATGTTTGATTCGGTTCGCCCCGATCAAACACCGATAAGAAAAGTTATCGCCGGCTGGCGCACGGATCGCAAATTTGCCAATAGGGACGGTAGCCCAAAACGCCTGCGAATCTCTGGCTCAAGGACCTCCTTCACCAACCTCGTGAAGAAACACGGAGGCGACGTACCCCATCGGGCAGTTCTGGATGAGCTACGACGCATCGGTGCTGTCAGCGTAGACGAAGATAGCGTACAGCTGCAGTCTTCGCACCATCATTGTCAACGTCACGATTTTGTATTCCTGTCACCAGTACTGCCCGCCCTGGTTGACGGGATTAGAATCGCATCGACCAAAGCGCGCCCAAGAGCGGCTTCGTCAATTCACCGACTCAGCCTTCCCGTGGAGACCGAGGTCGATTTGGCAATCGTACGTGATCGATGCGCCTCAAGCGCGAAGGCGATGCTTGAGGGTCTCGGTCATTCTCTGGGTACACAAGTCACAGTGCCAAAAAGAAGGGTGAAATCGGCATACTCTTTCACGATAACGGTCTTGCTAGCTGAGAACCGAGCAGAGAGAACTCAAAGCACGAGCTGAGAGTCGCGGACGCGCTAGGTGCTAAGCATTGGAGCAGAGGGCTCAACATGACTGCCAGGTTCTCGAGGCGGCTTGAACTCGATTACTCGAACGTGCTCGTAGGGATTTTTGACCTGATGTTGGCTGGCGGAATCCGAGGCACGGATCTTTTGGCCATTTGCACTCGTGCATTGAAGCAGGCAGAAGCTAAAGTGCGTTTGGGACAGCAGGCGGGGTCCGGAGGTCTCGTGATCGCCGCGCTCGTCTTAGACGCTTGGCATCGCGACCGCCGGTACATTAATGCCAGAGCAGTTCCAAAGGCGGTTCGCCTTCTCGGACGAGCACCGAGTGTCGAGGCGCTGATTCGGCTCCAACAGGGGCGGAAGGACGCCGCACAGGTTGCGCGACGCCTTAAAGCGCTTCGCTTAGTAGTGCCTTGCGGACGGGGTCTGTACAAACCCACGAGCGACGTGGCCGTGATATCTGCATGCGATCCCCTTGTGCTGCAGTATGCGGCGAGAGCCCTTGCGACCCTCTTGGAGACTGTTGGGCAAAATGTAAATAAACGCCGAAACTTGGAGCCACTAATCGAGCGCATTGCGGAAGTGCCTGATCTTCCGCGTAAACACATCACGGCCTTCCAGAGATTTACTCAGATTCAAGGCCGAACGTTATTGAGAACCGTTAACGACTGGCTCGAGTCAAGGCGCGCACGACGGTCCCTGAGAGGGGGCGCAAACGGAACGGTGCGAGCCGGTTTTCATGCCTACGCGTACATAGCCTCAAAACAACGCTGGCTGCATCCCGTGCGTCACTAGACCTTCGCTAGTAGTTCCTCTCTCAGCGCCTTCCTGAGGATCTTTCCCACATTGGTCTTGGCCAGCTCGGCTCTGAAGTACACGTGCTTCGGCACCTTGTATGCCGCGAGCGATTTGCGGCAGTGGTCGATGACGTCCTTCTCGGTGAGCGACGGGTCCTTGCGCACCACGAACAGCGCCACGACTTCGCCGGAGTGCTCGTCGGGCTGCGCCACCGCGGCGGCTTCGAGGACCCCGGGGTGTGTGACGGCGACGGCTTCCACTTCGTTCGGATAGACGTTGAAGCCCGAGACCAGGATCATGTCCTTCTTGCGGTCCTCGATGTACACGAACCCGCGCGCGTCGATGCGGCCGACGTCGCCGGTGCGCAGCCAGCCCCCCGGCAGCATCACCTTGGCGGTCTCATCGGCGCGATTCCAGTAACCGCGCATCACCTGAGGGCCGCGCACGCAGATCTCGCCGGCCTGGCCGAGCGCGAGGTCGTTGCCGGCGTCATCCTTGATGGCGATCTCGGTCGAGGAGATGGGCAGGCCGATCGAGCCGTTGAACGGCTCGTCCGGGGGATTGATGCACGCGGCCGGGGAGGTCTCGGTGAGGCCCCACGCCTGTGTCAGGGTGTCGCCGGTTACCTCCTTCCAGCGTTGCGCGACGGTAGGCTGCACGGCCATGCCGCCGCCGAGCGTGACCGTCAAACGGCTGAAGTCGAGCTTGTCGAACCCCGGCGCGTTTAGCAGCGCATTGAACAGCGTGTTCACTCCGCTGATGAAGGTGCAGGGGTATCTGCGCATGTCGGCGATCAGCGCCGTCAGGTCGCGCGGATTGGTGATGAGCACGTTCTTCCAGCCGAGGCGTGCGAACAGCATGCAGTTCGCCGACAGTGCGAATATGTGGTAGAGCGGAATCGCCGTGATCAGCACCGCGGGCTCCTGGAAGCGCTTCCCGAGCCACGCCTCGGCCTGCAGCACGTTGGTGCTCACGTTGCCGTGCGACAGCATGGCGCCCTTGGCGACGCCGGTCGTGCCGCCGGTGTACTGCAGGAAGGCCAGATCGTCGGGACCGACGTCGACCGGTGCGAGCGGCTGCTGCAGTCCGGCCGTGACCGCCGCCTTGAACGATGTCGCGCCGGGGATGTTCCAGCTCGGCACCTGCCGGCGCACGTGGCGCACGACGTAATTCACGATCAGTGACTTGGGGAACCCGAGGAAATCGCCCACGGCGGTCACCAGCACCCGCTTCACCTGGGTGTCGGGCAGCACTTTCTGCAGTACGTGCGCGAAATTCTCCAGCACCAGGATCGCCGTGGCCCCGGAGTCGGAGAGCTGGTGAAGCAACTCCGGCGCGGTGTACAGCGGATTGGTGTTGACGACGATCAGGCCGGCGCGCAGCGCGCCGAACATCGCGATCGGATACTGCAGCGTATTGGGCAGCATGATGGCGAGGCGATCACCCTTCCTGAACCCCTGCTGCTGCAGCCACGCGGCGAAGGCCCGCGTGAGCTCATCGAGCCGCCGGTAGGTGAGCTGCGCGCCCATCTGGATGAAGGCGACGCGCTCGGCGTGCTTTGCACAGGTCTCCTCCAGCAGCTGCTTCAGCGAGCGCAGCTGCGCGGGGTCGACTTCCGCGGGCACGTAGGGCGGATACGACTTCAGCCAGATTCTGTCCATCAACGTCCCCCGTTTCGAGGATTTTTCTTGAGGAGTGGCTTCAGGTACGGCCAGAGTGTATCGAGAACCGGTGGCTCGCCCAGGGCGTTGGGGTGCATGCCGTCCGGCTGCATGCGCGTCGGATCGAGGGCCACCCTCTCCAGCAGGAACGGCACCAGTGGCAGATGATATTGGTTTGCCAGCTCCGGGAACACGCGCGCGAACTGTTCCGTGTAGTGCGGCCCGTAGTTGGGTGGAATGCGCATGCCGACCAGCAGCACCCGGGCGCCGGCCGCCTGCGACAGGCGCACGATGCGCGCGAGATTCTCGCGAGTCTCGCTCACCGGCAACCCGCGCAGCCCGTCGTTGGCGCCCAGCTCCAGGATGACGGTTCCCGGCTGGTGCAACTGCAGCGCCCGCGGCAGGCGCTCGAGGCCGCCGCTGGTGGTCTCGCCGCTCACGCTGGCGTTGACGATCTGGTACCCGTACCCTTGTGCCTGAAGTCGCTGCGCGAGCAGCGCAACCCAACCCTGCTCCGGCCGGATTCCGAGTGCGGCGCTCAGGCTGTCGCCGAGCACAAGGATCGTGTGGTCGGAGGCCACCGCGTTCTGGAGCGCGATGAACACCAACCCCAAGCCCAGCGCCCAGGCGCCGATGATCCGCAACCGCGTCCTCCAGGCAGAAAACCTCTGCAAGCAGGTTAGCAGTCCGGAAGGTTCGCTGACCATTGTCGATGAGGTGTCGCTCGGTATCCTGGCGGGCGAGTCGATCGCGGTGACCGGGCCCTCGGGCGCGGGTAAATCGACGCTGCTGGCGCTGCTGGCCGGGCTCGATGTGCCGACGCGCGGGCGCGTGCTGCTCGAGGGGCAGGATCTGACGCAGCTCGATGAGGACGGCCGGGCGCGGCTGCGGGCGCAGCGCGTCGGGTTCGTGTTTCAGTCCTTCCACCTGATCCCGGCGCTCACCGCGCTCGAGAACGTGATGTTGCCGCTGGAGCTGGCGGGACGGGGCGATGCGCGGCGCGCGGCCGCAGAGACCCTGCGGCGCGTCGGCCTCGCGGAGCGCACCGGCCACTACCCGCGGCAGCTCTCGGGCGGGGAGCAGCAACGCGTGGCGCTTGCCCGGGCGTTCGTGACCCAGCCGGCGGTGCTGTTCGCGGACGAGCCGACCGGCAATCTCGACACCGTCACCGGCGCGCGGGTCGGGGAGCTGCTGTTCGAGCTCAATGCCAACGCAAATACGACGCTGGTCCTGGTCACGCACGATCGCGAGCTCGCCGCACGCTGTGCCCGCATGGTGCAGATGGAAGCGGGGCGGGTGCTGTGAAAGCGCTGCGGCTCGCGCTGCGTACGCTGGCGCGCGAGTGGCGCTCGGGGGAGCTGGGCGTGCTGCTGCTCGCGCTCACGGTGGCGGTCGCAGCCCTCACGGGCGTCGGGTTTCTGGTCAGCCGCATCAGCGCCGCGGTCGCCCTGCAGGCGAGCGCGGTGCTGGCGGCGGACATCCGTCTGGGTTCACCGCAACCGCTCCCCGAGGCGTACTTCACGGAAGCCGCGCGCCGCGGGCTGCGCTCCGCGCGCAGCACCAATCTGCTCTCGGTGGTGTTCAATGGCGAGGCGAGCCAGCTCACCAGCGTGGCGGCGGTGAGCGCGGGCTATCCGTTGCGCGGCCGCGTGCTGGTCGCCGGCGAGCCCTTCGCGCGCGGTTCACCCGCGGCGGGCATTCCCGCTCCGGGCGAGGCGTGGCCGGGCTCGAAGCTGCTCGCGGCGGTCGGCGGGCACGTGGGTTCGCAGCTCTCGATCGGGGCGGCGAACCTGCGCGTGACCCGGGTGCTGATCGCCCGGCCCGACCAGGGCGGCACCTTTGCCGAGCTGGCGCCGAACCTCATCATGAATGCGGCCGACCTGCCGGCCACGCGCCTCATCCAGCCCGGCAGCCGCGTGAGCTACGGCGCGCTGTTCGCCGGCGAGCGCACGCGCATCGATGC